>NZ_BAFY01000031.1 GCF_000308555.1 Nocardia cyriacigeorgica NBRC 100375
TTCCGTCGCGCCGCGCGCGTACGCGGGGCAGTGGTGCTCGCGGCGGCGGTGCTGGGGGTTGCCGGATGCTCGGGGTCGACCGAGGGGTCGCCGACGGCGGTCGAGAGCGCGGCGACCAGTCCGGACAGTGGACAGACCTCGGGCAGCGCTACGGCCAGTACGAGCGCGAAGTCGGACGAGGCCGCGCTGTGGGATCCGTGCACGCTGCCGGAATCGGCGCTGTCTGCGACCGGTATGAACCCAGGAACGAAGGAATCAGGGATCGCCGACGTCGACTTTTCCGGCGCAGGTTGGAATATCTGTCAGTGGACGGCGAATGACGGGTGGTACTGGCTTACCGTTCTGGTTGGACCGCCGACCCTGGAACAGGTCGAAGCACGGACCGACTTTGGGGAGTTCACCGCCACGACCGTGGGCTCACAGTCTGCCTTGCGTTTCCGGAAGCCAGGTGCGAGGCGCGATCTCTCCTGCTATATCGCAGTCGAAGTTCCGCACGGCACAGCGACCTTCAAGGCATCCGCCCGCGCTTCGATCGGGGCTAAAGAGGACATGTGCTCAGTGGCAAACCGGCACACATCAGATTTGGGCGGCTACCTGCCTGAGTGAAGGAGACGGCCGATGAGTGTTATCGATCTAGGCGGTGCCGACCCGCAACAGTGGCGCGACCTACTTGCCCAGGCAGAGGCCGGTGAACTCACACTCGACCCGGAGGTCGGGAGGGGGCTGAACGGTGTCTGTGAAAATTACTTGGCGAAGCTCGACGCGATATTCGAGCAGGTTGGCCACTTGGACTACGTCGAAGGCTTCGGAGGATTCGAGTCCAGCGCCGCGCTCCAGTCGAAGTTCAAGGATAAGGCGACAGGCACGACGCAGTCCATGGACGCGGTTGTACTCGAGCACATCGAGACGGTCAAACTTATCCAGCAGGTCGTCGCCAAGTCCATTGCCAACCTGACCGAGACCGATCAAGGCACCGGGCAGCGGGTTACGCAGGCCGGACAGGATATCCCGCAGGGATAGAACCGCGCTGCACTCTGCCAGTGACGTGAACACAGGGCTCGGACGCGCGAGCTGAAGCCGGGAGATCTCGAGCCAGCTGGGGTGAAGCAAGCACGAGCCCTGGAAAGTCTGCTTGCCAGGGCTCAATGCTTGTCAGCTAAGGTCGAAACCTGCCGCGAGCTACCGACGGCCGAACTTGCCGTTCGCGACGCCGGCGGTGAATGCTTCCCACTCACCCGGACCGAAGACGAGTGCCCCTCCACTCGGATTCTTGGAGTCGCGCACACCGACCAGACCGGAATCGAGGAACGCGACTTCAACGCAGTCCTTGACCGCGTCGCTGCGGGTGCTCTTGAACCAACGGGCGTCAGACAGGTCTTTGTTCACGGTAGAAACTCCTTAGCCACCTGGCGGAGCAGGCCCCTGCTATCCACAGCATCCAGAGCGAAATCCTCGAATGCCTTGTACGCCTGATGGTACCGGTGCACATCCTTCGGCTTTTCGAAATACATGTCACCGACCAGGCCAGGCACATAGACGACCGGCGGCTCCACAGAAGGCCCGGCACGATTGGCGTCGAACTCCAGGATCGTGAACTGTCCGACTGCCCGGCCGCCGGGAACCCCCGCGTCGTTGGGCAGGATTCGGATACTGACGTTCGGCCGCGTGCTCAGGTCTGCGAGTCGTTTGAGCTGAACTGCCATAGTCTTCCGGTCGCCGATCGTGCGGTGGAGGACTGATTCGTGCAGCACGATATGGACTTCCACTGGTTGGCGCTTCCGGGTGATGATCATCTGCCGGTACTGCCGCATCTGCACGCGGCGTTCGTGTTCGGCGGGAGACTCGTCGGGCAGCGCCTCCCGAACCAACGCCCGCGTGTAATCCGCAGTCTGCACAATCCCCGGCACCAACTCCACGTGATACGAAATGAACTTCTGCGCCGCCCCTTCCATCCCCATGTACACGTCGAACGTCTCGGGGATCAGATCCCCGAACTCATGCCACCAGCTCTTCTCGCTGGCCTGTCGCGCCAGGCCGACGTAGGCGGCGACGAGGTGGTCGGGCACCCCGTACAGCTCACACGCCGCTTCGACGTGGTCGATATTGACTCTGTCGTTGTGTCCGTGTTCGAGCCGCCACAACGTGGTGGAGCCGATTCCGAGTAGGGCCGCTGCCTGCGGTTGGCTGAGCCCGGCGCGGCTGCGCCAGTCCATCAGGTAGCTGCCGAGTCGGCGGCGCGGCAAGGTGGTGTCCTGCATGGAGTCCTCCCCATCGAGGGCGGGCCGGTCGACCCGCGAACGGGTAGAGCAATGACATTGCCGCGGAAGCGATGCTGGGCTTTTACACCATCCGGGCCGCCCGACCCGTCGCCCGCACACCGCGCCCACAGCAGATGGTTCGCTGATGCACACCAGATACCGCCCTGAAGAACCCCGAACACAACCTAGCACTGATGTGGCAGGCCGGAAACGATTCGTGTGCAAGAAGATTGGAGTCAATCTGCCGAATATTCAATAGCGGAATATTCCAACAAGAGATGACCTGGCCCATTCCTCATCGACCCGTTGCTACGCCATAGCGCGCAGGATCATGCTCGACGGGTTGGGTCCCAGATGGATTCGAGTCCAGAGGTGGCCCGGCGAACCGCCCCGAACGCCCGCCACGGCTGGGAACCCCGGTGCCCCGAACCGGGGGGAGGATGTGCCGTGTTCACCGATTGCCATCCGGTAACCGGCCGTCCTTCGGACCGCCGGCGGTGAACCGGTTCGTGTGTGAAGGGAAGTTCGGACGATGCGTGTGATCAACTATGGGGCCCGGCTCGGCCTGGCTCTGGCAGCGATTCTTGCGGGATCGCTGTCAGCGGCCGCCCCGGCCAATGCGGCATCGTCCCCGGTCGCTGCCTGCGGTGGTGGCAGTTACCACGTGATCGACAGCCGCAATCTGGATGGTTACGCCACCGTCTACCTGCTCTACAACGGCAGAACGAACTGTGTTGTCACCTGGAAGAAGCTCGACATCGGGACGAGGACATGGACC
Source organism: Nocardia cyriacigeorgica NBRC 100375 (assembly GCF_000308555.1). Classification (GTDB taxonomy): domain Bacteria; phylum Actinomycetota; class Actinomycetes; order Mycobacteriales; family Mycobacteriaceae; genus Nocardia; species Nocardia cyriacigeorgica. Next base: position 3,037 of record NZ_BAFY01000031.1, read on the forward strand.
TCGGCGTGGGTCGGAATCTGGGGCACCAACCCCCAGGTCGACGATGCACAGTACGCGTACTACGCGGGCCCCGTGAAGGTGGATGCCCCCGGCAAATGCATCGTCTGGGGCGGTTCCGCCCAGCACAACGGTAGGACGAGCGTCTATTCGCCGAACAACCCGTCGCACTGCGGCTGAGTGGCCCATACGCCGATCCTCGGGTGAGGCGCCGGTCCGCACAGATATCGACCGGCGCCTTTGCCCAAGTATTCGAGCGCCTCTCGGGTTGCCGCAGCTCACCGCCGGGATGGCGACACTGCAGCACCGTCGCGTACCAATCTCCACAGCGAGGTGACTTCACGCCTGCGCGCTTCGTGCAACGGGTCGGCGGCATCGGTCGCGCGAGCATGTCGTGGCTGCGTATCGTGTCGGCTCACCACGCGCAGTCCGGCGGCGGCGATGCGGGCGGGCAATGCGCCGCGGGGGCGCAGGCCGAGGTGTTCGGCGAGGTCGGACAGCACCAGCCAGCCCTCACCTGCGGGAGTGAGATGTGCGGCGAGACCGTCCAGAAAACGGTGCAGCACATCGGAATCCGGGTCGTAGATGCCGAGCTCGAGATCCGAGCTCGGCTGCGCGGGCAGCCAGGGCGGGTTGCACACCACCAGGTCGGCGCGACCATTCGGCCACAGGTCGGCCTCGATGATCTGTACCCGGTCGGCGAACCCGAGTCGCCGTATATTCGCCGCGGCGCAATCCACCGCGCGCGGGTTGATATCGGTGCCCACCACCTGCCGCGCGCCACGGCGGGCGAGGACGGCGGCGAGCACCCCGGTCCCGGTACCGAGATCGAACACCGTCGCGGGTGCGTCACCCCCATTGAACGGCGTCTCGGCGACGAGGTCGATGTACTCACCGCGCACCGGCGAGAACACGCCGTACGCAGGATGAATACGCGCTCCGAGCGCCTCGATCTCGACGCCTCGCCGATGCCACTGGTAGGCGCCGAGCACCCCGAGCAGTTCGGTCAGCGACACACAGGTGCTCGCACCGGTCGCGCCGTAGGCGTGATCGCAGGCCGCGCGCACATCGGGGGCCCGGCGCAGCAGCAGCGAGTGGTCGGGCTCGAGCAGCACCATCAGGCGACCGAGCACCCGTGCCCGTTCGGTGCGCTTGGCGCGGTGCCGATGAAACAGCTCCGCCGCGCCGTCGCCGGTCGGCCCGGAACGCGAGCTCTGTAGTCGATCCACCGCGCGCAACAGTTGGCGAGCGTTGTGAAAGTCGCCGCGCCACAACAATCCCATGCCATTGCGTGCCATGCGGTACGCCGACTTCGCGGTGGTGCGATCGTCGACGACGACAACGCGAGCCGGTGCGGGCGCATCGCTTTCCGAATGCCAGTGCGCGGACCGGGTGCTGCCGTCCTCGGTCCATTGGACCATTGCCATGAGGTACTCCAGAACTGTTCGAAGGTGCTTGCTCAGCAACGCTTCGAGCCGGAGTACGACGAGGCTATCTGGGTGTCACCAGAAGGGCACCGACGGTCGCCGTCACGCTCGAAGCGCGGCAGCGTGGTCGCCTAACACCATGCCCATAGTCACGGCTGGATCCTTCCCGTCACGTAGCTCCATCCTCGCACAGCCGCGCGTGGGCCGTGGACCTGCGCCGGTCAGGATTCCGGCGGAAGAATCGGCGGCGCGAACCGTCCGGCAGCCCAGCCGACGAGCACCAGGCCACCGCCGACGGCGAGGCTCAAGGGATCCAACACCTTTGCAGTATACGTATACGCATAGCCGCCGTGACGGCGATCGCATGACTCACATCACGTCGGCGAGCTGTCACAGCTGCCGGGTGCGCGGCATCTAATGCGCGATCAGTTCCACCGACGGCAACGTCCGTCGGCGACCGGCCCGGCCCGGTCGCGCGCATGTCAGGAGAAAGCTCATGAATCTCGCCCTCTGGATCTCCGCCGGACTGCTGGCCCTCATCGCCCTGTTCGGCGGCGCTTCCAAAGCGTTCATGCCCAAGGACAAGCTTGACGAACTGGGCGCGAAGTCCGGCGGTGGATGGACCGAGCACGCGAGTGCCGGCTTCGTCAAAACCCTCGGCGCAGTCGAAATCCTGGCCGCGGCCGGCTTGATCCTGCCCGCCGTCCTCGATATCGCACCTTTCATGGTCCCGGTGACGGCAGTCTGCTGGATCCTGTTGATGATCGGCGCGATGATCACCCACGCCCGCTACCAGCAGTACAAATACGTGGCGCTGAACTTCGTCTACCTCGCCCTTGCCGCCTTCGTGGCCTGGGGCCGCTTCGGTCCCGAGTCCTTCAGCTGAGGTGTGCAGCGGGGGCCACGACGACCTGCCGTCCTTGTTCGGCTCGTTCACCCAGCGCCCCATCGAGGACCGCGCCCGCATCGTCGACTACCTGCGCGCCGCCCCACCAGTCCTCGACGTGCTCGACGTCGAACGCGACCTCATCGACAACACGCAGCAGATCGCCAGCGCCGCCTCCCTGATCTCCGACGGCACCTGGATCTGGCGCGCCGACTCCATCCACGATCTGTCCCGCTACGCCATCGACATTCCCGACGAATTCCTCACTCACGTCCGCGGACTCGACTACCGCCCGCCCGCGGCCGTCCCCGACTCCGAAGAGTTCGACGCGGCGATGATGAGCTACTTCTGACCGTCCCGGTTCCGCACCCACGGCCAAGTCATCAACGCCCACACCACGAGCAAGATGATCGCAACGGTGCCGAGGTACCACGGCCACGGCCCCAGCACATCCAGCAGCGACGGCGTCGACGGTTTCCGATTCACGAACCCGTAATTGGTGTCGGCCAGCGAATTGAACACGAACGTCACCCCAACCCACACCACCGTCGCCCCCACCGCGATCCGATAACTACCCCAATCCGGGCGCATCCCCACACCCCACGTCAGGTAGATCGCCGCCCACACCACCAGCAGGTGAATAGCCCAGAACCCCAAGAACTCATAGTGCGGGAAGTCCTCGCTCTCCAACGCCGGCGACACCAATGCCTGCGTACTCAACGTCAGGCACCAGAAGTAGGTCAACGCATAGGCCCACCGCCACTGCGTGACCAGCGCGACCCCGGCCACCATCGTCGCCAGATCCGTCAACCGCAACGGCACCGACTGTTCGACCGTCGGCGGAAACATCGTCGCCCCGAGGACCACCGCGTACATCCCGAGCGTTACCACCCCGAACGCTCGACCGAACCCACTAGGAGCGGCTTCGCCGCGCTCCCGCCGCCCGATCGCGACCACCGCAACCGCCCCCACAACGAACACCGCGAGCACGACCAGGTGCGAGAGGCCGTACGCGGAAAACTCCCTGGCCATCGGGTTCACAGGGTTCAGGGTAGTTGGCGCGGGCGTCGCCCCGGCGCTGCGTACCTCATGCCGCTCCAGCTGGAGCCAACCCCCACGTATCGCACAGCAAACCGCGCCTCGTGCAACCGACGGCGCCGCAGCGCATACAGTGAAGCCCCTGAACAGCAGAACGCCTCCGGCTCCCGAAGACGGAATGCCGGAGGCGCGGAACGGGCCCGATCAGACGCCGAGTTCAACCGCACATCTGCGAGTACCGGCATGTCGCACGCCACCGACAGGACCCCTGGGTCAGCGGGCCGTCGGCGTATCGCGGACGGCGTGAAGGGTTCGCGGACGTGTTAAGCGACGCGCGGTTTGACCTGCACGACCAGCTCCGCGTTCAAGGCTGCGGCGAGGCGCTCGAGTACCGGGAGACTGGGGATCGTCCCGCCGGCCTCGAACCGGGCTACCGCCGATTGGGTCATTTCCGCCGCCTCCGCCAACCTGGTCTGGCTCCATCCGCGTTCTTCGCGCAACTGCCGGATTGTGCGCCCCAGTTCGTATGCGAGCCGCGCTGACTCGTACGCCTCGCGGGCTCCGGGCTCGCGCATCCGCCGGTCTCTGATCTGTGACCACTCGCTACGCTCGGCCATCGTTCTCACTCTCCTCGGCAGAGTGCCGCTCTGCGATACAGCGTTCCAACGCAAATCGCGCCCGCTCGACTTGCATGCGCTCTCGCATACGCGATTTCACGAAGACGGTCAGCAGAACTATCCGTCGTCCCGATGCTATCCAGTACGTGATCCGTACTGATAAACCATCCAGGTGGAATCGCAGTTCGCGCAGTTTGCGGTCGAGTTGACGTGTGTACGGCTCGCCGAGGAGCGGTCCTTCGTCGGCCAGTAGGTCCACGTAGAACGCCGCCCTCGCGAACAGGTGGGAGGGAAGTTCTTCCAGCCATTTGCGCACCTCGGGTTCCAGCTCGACAGTACCCCATCCCATAGCGTTGATGCTATATCGCCAGTTGATGTTATCTATTTGTTTTCGGAATGACGAACGCCGCCGGCTCCTCGTGCGGATCGGAACCGGCGGCGCGGGCGAAGTGATCAGCCCTGGAACGTCAACCGAACATCCGCGAGCACCGGCGCATCATCGCGCTCGACAACGCTCGCACCGATGATCAGCTCACCCTCACCACGCCAGATCCGGGTGCGGATGGTTTCGCCCGGGTACAGCACGCCGGCGAAGCGGGCCCGGAAACCGGTCACGCGGGAGGCGTCGGAGTCCAGCACAGTGTCGGTCGCGGTCTTGCAGACGATGCCGTAGGTGCACAGGCCGTGCAGGATCGGGTTGGGAAACCCTGCGGCGCGGGCGAATTCGGGATCGGAGTGCAGCGGGTTGCGGTCGCCGAGCATCCGGTAGAGCAGCGCCTGCTGCGGGAGCGTCGGGGTGGTGACGTCGAAATCAGGTGCGCGGTCCGGCAATTCGGACTTGGTGCTCGGGCCGCGTTCGCCGCCGAACCCGCCCTCGCCCTTGGCGAAGATGGACGAGCGGGCCGTCCACAGCGGCGCGCCGTCGGAGCCGGTGATGGTGTGTTCCTGCACCACGACCGCCGCCGAACCCTTGTCCCAGATCTCGCTGATCCGCCCGGTGCTGGTCGCCTTACCCGCCGCGGGGATGGGGCGATGCACCTCGATCTCCTGGTGGCCGTGCACCACCTTGGCCAAATCGATGTCGATGCCGGGGAAGCTGACCTTCGGCGGTTCGGTCTCGTGCAGGGTCTGCGCGACGGTGGCGAACGTCGGCAGCACCTGTGGGGTGCGGTCGTCGAGATAACGCAGTTCGGCGGGATCGGTCCAGCGCGCGCCCGCGCCGAGGCCGAGCTGATACAGCTGGACGTCGGACGCCGTCCACGCGAACTCCCGGCTCGGCAGTTCGGCGCCGAGCGCGATCTTCGGGTCGATGGGCATCAGTTCTCCTTGTGCATGTTTGTGGACAAATGGGTGCCGCCGTCTGTGGTCATCCTGCCGAGCGGGAGCCACGCGCGGCACCGGATCGCCCGCTTCGTGGGACGCGCGCTCCGCCGGACGCCGTGCGGGCCGAGCGCCGAGGCCACCTGGCCCGGCGACCGGCCCGCCGCGTGATCACACCTCGGCCGACGCCGGCGCGGTCTCCGACTTCTTCCGCTCCGCGATATCCAGCACCGCCAGATAACCGAAGGTGATCGCGGGCCCGATGGTCGCGCCCGGTCCGGCGTAGGTGTGGCCCATGACCGGTGTCGAGCAGTTACCGGAGGCGTACAGCCCCTCGATCGGCGTGCCGTCCTCGCGCAGCACCCGCCCGGCGGTATCGGCCACCAGGCCACCCTTGGTGCCCAGGTCGCCGGGCACGATCTTGGCCGCGTAGAACGGGCCTTGGACCAGTGCCGCAAGGCACGGGTTCGGCTTGACGGTCGGGTCGCCGTAGTAGCGGTCGTAGTGGCTGTCGCCGCGGCCGAAGTCCTCGTCCTTGCCGGTGTCGGCGAAGCTGTTGAACCGCTCGACGGTGGCGGTCAGGTTGTCGGCGGGCACACCGAGTTTCTCGGCCAGCTCCTCGATGGTGTCGGCCTTGACGATGAAATCGTTTTCCATCCAGCGGGACGGGAACCGCTGGCCGGGCTGCAACCCGGCGAAGATGTAGCGGTTCCGATAACGCTGGTCGAACACCAGCCAGGCGGGGATGTTCTCGCCCGGACCCTCACCCTGACCGTATTCGCCGCCGTACATGGTGTGCACAGCCTCGACGTAAGGAGCGGACTCATTACCGAATCGCTTACCGTCGGCGTTCACCATGATGCTGCCCGGCAGATTCCGCTCGGCCAGCGCGAACCACGGCTTGCCGCCCTTGAAGACCGTCGGACCCCACCAGGCGTCCTCCATGAAGCCGATCGCCGCGCCCGCGTCCATGCCCGCGACGATGCCGTCGCCGGTGTTGGCCGCCGCGCCGGTTGTCCACTCGGTGGTGATGGGCTGGCGCTGGTACTTGGTGCGCATCTCGGCGTTGTGCTCGAAACCGCCGCTGCCGAGGACGACGCCGTGGCGCGCGGTGAAGGTGACCGGCTTGCCGTCCTGGAGTGCTTCGACGCCGGTGACGACGCCGTCGGTCACTACGAGCTTGGTCATCGGGGTGTTCAACAGCAGCGGCACGTTCGCGTCCATGAGCCCCTTGCGCATGGCCGCCATGATCGCCTGGCCCATGACCAGCAGATGCTTGCGGGTGAACTTGGCCCAATAGGTGCGCGCGCCGACGCGCATCGCGCGCATCATGCCCTTGGGGTGGCGCTTGATCAGGTTCAGCCGCACGAAGTCTTCCTGCATGACGGCGACGTTCAGCGGCGCCTTGGCGTAGGGCGGTTCGAGGTTGAACCGTTCCTCGCCGAGCACCATCGCGTTGAACGGCCGGGGTTCGCACGAGCGGCCCTCACCCTTACCGCCGGGCGCCTCGGGGTAGTAGTCCGAGTAGCCGGGCACCCACTTCAGCTTCAGCGGCGTGTGATCGAGCACGAAGTCCAGCGCTTCGGCCCCACGGTCGATGTAGGTATCGATCCGCTCCTTCGGCACCACGTCGCCGATGATGCTGTGCAGGTACTTGCGCGCCTGCTCGCGATCATCGGGCCGGCCCGAGGCCAGCAGTGCCTTGTTTCCGGGAACCCACACTCCACCACCGGAGCGAGCGGTGGATCCACCGTAGTGTGCGGCCTTTTCCAGGACCACCACGCTGAGCCCATGGTGGGCGGCCGTCAGGGCGGCGGTCATTCCGGCGGCGCCACTACCGACCACCACCACGTCGTATTCCCGATCAGTCATGTAGAACACGTTATAGAATCCTCGGTTGTTAATCCATTGTCTGGTGCGTATACCTTGCTAATCAGGGGTAAACGCAGCAGTCTTGTCGTCAAGGAAACTCGTTTCAGTTTGGTGACGAGTTCCGATGTGGAGCGGAACCGGAGTGGAGTACATGAGCCTCGAGTGGGACCTGACCGCCGACGTGATCGTTATCGGTTTCGGGGCGGCGGGGGCCTGCGCGGCGCTGGAAGCCGCGGCCGACGGGGCGCAGGTGCTGGTGCTGGAACGGTTCACCGGCGGTGGCGCGACGGCGCTGTCGGGCGGGATCATCTACGCCGGAGGCGGTACCTCCGTGCAGCGTGAAGCCGGGGTGCACGACACCCCCGAAGCGATGCTTGCCTACCTCGAGCGCGAGGTCGGCGACGCGGTGCGCCCGGAGACGCTGCGGCGTTTCGTCGACGAGAGCCCCGCCATGATCGACTGGCTGAAGGGCCACGGCGTCCCGTTCGAGGCCTCGCTGTGCCCGTACAAGACCTCCTACCCGAACGACGACTACTACCTCTACTACTCCGGCAGCGAAATCTCCGGCGCCTTCTCCGACATTCCCGCGGCTCAGCGCGGTCATCGGGTGCACGGGCGCGGTGTGTCCGGCAAGCAGCTGTCCGGGCCGCTGGCGACTGCCGCGGCGAAGGCGGGGGTGCGGGTGGAAACGCTGACGCAGGCCACCGAGTTGATCACCGACGACACCGGCGCCGTCATCGGCGTCGAATGCCGCACCCTGCGCGCGGCGCCCGGACGCATTCGCGACCGCTACACCCGCATGGCGAAGCTGGCCGCAAAGCCCGGCATCTACTACCCGCCGCTGCGCAAGGCGCTGGAGAAGCGGATGGCGCAGATGGACGCGCGGTATCGCACCACCATCCGGGTGCTGGCCCGGCGCGGCGTGATCGTCAGCGCTGGCGGTTTCATCGCCAACCGCGAGATGGTGGCCGAGCACGCGCCCGCCTACAAGGGCGGCATGGCGCTCGGCACCACCGGTGACGACGGCAGCGGCATCAAGCTGGCGCAGCGCGCCGGCGCGGCCACCGATCGGATGGGCAACGTCTCGGCCTGGCGGTTCCTGCTGCCGCCGAGCGTGTTCACCGGCGCCATCCTGGTCGACGGACAGGGCCGCCGGGTGATCGACGAAACCCGCTACGGCGCCGCCGTCGGCAACAAGCTGGTCAACGAGCACGGCGGCATCGGCTGGCTGCTGGCCGACGAGCCGATGATGCGCACCGCGATCGGCCAGATCGGCGCACAGGGCACCTGGTTCCAGCGCGCCCAGTTCGAGCCGCTGCGGCGCAGCGCCAAGCGCGGCGCCACCATCGAACAGGTCGCGGCCAAGGCGGGCATCGATCCCGCCGGACTGCGCGCCACCGTCGACGCCTACAACTCGGCCATCGACACCGGCGCCCCCGACCCGGTGGGCAAACCGGCCGAATACACCACCCCGCTGCGCACCGGACCGTTCTGGCTGCTCAACGTCTCCATCCGGCCGAGCGTGATCAACCCCTGCCCGATGCTCACCCTCGGCGGCGTGGTCGTCGACGAGGACACCGGCGCCGTGCGCTCCACCGACGGCGCCGACATCCCCGGCCTGTACGCGGCCGGACGCACCGCCGTCGGCATCTGCTCGGACTCCTACGTCAGCGGTCTGTCGCTGGCCGACTGCGTGTTCTCCGGACGTCGTGCGGGACGGTCGGCCGCGGGTGTGCGCATCGCGCAGCGCGATCCGGCGACCGCGGAAAGGAAGCCCTCATGAGCGGAAACGCTTCTGAGACATACGTATCCCTCATGTGCGGTCGGCGACGCGGCACCGCGCAGGGGGCTGCTCATGAGAGAAAGGACTACTGACGTGCTGTCCGATGCGGTACGAATCGAACTGGCCGACGAACTCGAGCTCGCCGAACGCGACCGGGTCGCCATCGACCCACTGGTCGCGCGGCATCCCGATATCGACGTCGTCGACGCCTACGAGATCCAGCTGATCAACATCCGGCGCAGGCTCGAATCCGGCGCGCGGGTGGTCGGGCACAAAGTGGGCCTGTCGTCGAAGGCGATGCAGCAGATGATGGGTGTCGACGAACCCGATTACGGGCATCTGCTCGCGGAAATGGAAGTCTACGAAGACGTTCCGGTCGAGGCCGATCGCTATCTTTTCCCGCGGGTCGAGGTGGAGGTCGGGTTCATCCTCGGCGCCGATCTGCCCGGCGCGGACTGCACCGAAGAGGACGTGCTTGCCGCCACCGTCGCCTTCGCGCCGTCCATCGAGCTCATCGACTCGCGGATCAAGGATTGGAATATCGGCCTGGCCGACACCATCTCCGACAACGCCTCCTCGGCCGGCTTCGTACTCGGCAAGGAGCGGGTCGCGCCGAAGGACATCGACATCAAGTCGATCGACGCGGTGCTCACCCGCAACGGCGAGGTCGTCGCCGAAGGCCGCAGCGACGCGGTACTCGGCGATCCGGTCATCGCGGTGGCGTGGCTGGCCCGCAAGGTCGCGAGCTTCGGGGTCCGGTTGAAGGCGGGCGATGTGGTCCTGCCCGGTTCCTGCACGCGCGCCATCGACGCGCGTCCCGGAGATGCTTTCCATGCCGAGTTCGCCGGACTCGGTTCTGTCCGTTTGCAATTCACGTAGGAGGTACGTCGTGTCCGAAGGGACCGTCACCGCCGCGATCGTCGGGTCCGGCAACATCAGCACCGATCTGCTGTACAAACTGCTCCGTTCCGAGCACATCGAGCCGCGCTGGATGATCGGCATCGATCCGGAGAGCGAAGGCTTGAAGCGCGCCCGCGGGCTGGGCCTGGAGACCTCGCACGAGGGCGTCGACTGGCTGCTCGGCCAGTCCGAACTGCCCGACATGGTGTTCGAGGCCACCTCGGCCTACGTGCACCGCGAGGCCGCGCCGAAGTACGCGGAGAAGGGGATTCGCGCCGTCGACCTGACCCCCGCCGCCGTCGGCCCCGCCGTGGTGCCGCCGGTGAACCTGGGCGCCAATATCGACGCGCCGAACGTCAACATGATCACCTGTGGTGGTCAGGCCACCATTCCGATCGTCGCCGCGGTCTCGCGCGTGGTTCCGGTGCCGTACGCCGAAATCGTCGCGTCGGTCTCGTCGGTGTCCGCAGGTCCGGGCACCCGCGCCAATATCGACGAATTCACCAAGACCACCAGCCGGGGCGTCGAGACCATCGGCGGCGCGCAGCGCGGTAAGGCCATCATCATCCTGAACCCGGCCGAGCCGCCGATGATCATGCGCGACACCATCTTCTGCGCCATCCCCGACGATGCCGACACCGATGCGATCGCCGACTCCATCCACCGGATGGTCGCCGATATCCAGCAGTACGTGCCCGGCTACCGGCTGCTCAACGAGCCCCAGTTCGACGAGCCGTCGGTGGTGTCCGGCGGCATGGCGAAGGTCTCGGTCTTCGTCGAGGTCGAAGGCGCGGGCGATTTCCTGCCGCCCTACGCGGGCAACCTCGACATCATGACCGCCGCTGCCACCAGGGTCGGCGAGGTCATGGCCAAGCAGATCGCCTCGGCACGGGTGTAAGGAGCGTTTCCCATGGCTTTCTCAGCTGAACTCGACATTCGGGTCACCGACACCTCGCTGCGTGACGGGTCCCACCACAAGCGCCACCAGTTCACCGCCACCGAAGTGCGCGACATCGTCACCGCGCTCGACGGCGCCGGTGTGCCGGTCATCGAGGTCACCCACGGTGACGGCCTCGGCGGCTCCTCGTTCAACTACGGGTTCTCCAAAACCCCTGAACAGGAACTGATCACCATCGCGGCCGAGACCGCGAAGCAGGCCAAGATCGCGGTGCTCATGCTGCCCGGCGTCGGCGTCAAGGAAGACATCAAGATCTCCCAGGACAACGGCGCGAGCATCTGCCGCATCGCCACCCACTGCACCGAGGCCGACGTCTCCATCCAGCACTTCGGGCTCGCCCGCGACCTGGGCCTGGAAACCGTCGGCTTCCTGATGATGTCGCACACCCAGCCGCCGGAGGCGCTGGCCAAGCAGGCCAGGATCATGGCCGACGCCGGCTGTCAGTGCGTGTACGTGGTGGATTCGGCCGGTGCGCTCGTGCTCGAGCAGGTCGCCGACCGGGTCTCCGCGCTGGTCGCCGAACTGGGCAACGACGCCCAGGTCGGCTTCCACGGCCACGAGAATCTCGACCTCGCCGTCGCGAACTCGATCTACGCCATCCGCGCGGGCGCCACCCAGATCGACGGCAGCGCCCGCCGCTTCGGCGCCGGCGCGGGCAACACCCCCGTCGAAGCCCTCGTCGGCGTCTGCGACAAGCTCGATATCAGGACCGGCATCGACTTCTTCGCCATCGCCGACGCCGCCGAAGACGTCGTCCGCCCGGCCATGCCGCACGAATGCCTGCTGGACCGCCAGTCCCTGATGATGGGCTACGCGGGCGTGTACTCCAGCTTCCTGCGCCACGCCGAACGCCAGGCCGAACGCTACGGAGTCTCGGCCGCCGAAATGCTCGTCCGCGCAGGCAAGCGCAAGCTCGTCGGCGGACAGGAGGACCAGCTCATCGACATTGCGCTGGAACTCCAACGGGAACAGGCGCCAGTCACCGCCTGATCCCCACCGCAACGGGCCGCGAACGATCCAACCCCTGTCGTTCGCGGCCCGTTCGCGTTTCCGGATCTCACGGCCGAATCTGCGCCAATGCCGCAGTTCAGATCGATATGTCATGCGTGACCCGGTCCGCCGTGCGGTGCACACCGGTTCTGATGAGGAATCTGACTTCGTCGAGGTGGCTGCCCCTGAGTAGGGCTTGACCCGGGCGGAGTCGACTCTAGTTCGACCGCAGCACGAGGATTCCCGGCGTCGAGCGGACGTAGTCGAGGAAGGGGTTGTCGACGACCTTGTTGTCGGTAGCCAGGGATGAGGCGTTGCGGAAGATGGGGCCGTTGGGGGTGGAGACGAAGATGCCGACGTGGGTGACGTCGAGGCCGGGTTGGTCGGTGTAGGCGCCGATGTAGTCGCCGGTGCGGAGGTTGGCGATGACGGCGTCGTCTACGGACGAGGTGGGGATGTAGGTGATGTCGCGGGTGGTCACCGGTAGTCCGGGCAGGTAGTTGGTGCCGTCGGCTTTCGCGTTGAGCTGCTTGGTCGTCGTGACCGCGGCGGGGGTGAGGGTGGCGGTGATGTCGGTGGCGGCGGTGCGGTCGGTGTGCGCCCAGTCGGTGAAGAAGTGTTTACGGTGGGTGAATTCGACGCGGCCGGCGGTGTAGCGGGTCTGGATCAGGTTGGCGACGAACTCGTCGCGCGTGCCTGAGCGGCTGAGCGCTTCGACGTAGTCGAGGTAGGTGAAGCAGTCGACGCGGCGGAAGTCGATCACCAGCTGTTCGGGCTCGGTCGCCGATCCGATGAGCATGTTCGCCCCGTACGGCGTCCCGAGGAACTGCCGCGACAGCAGCTCGATCAGCTCGTCCTTGCTTTGGGTGGCCGCACCGGCCCGCACCGCCAGCAGTTCATCGATGCGGCGAGCGGTGACGTCATCGAGGGCGGGTGCGGCGGCCGCGCCGGGAATCAGCGCCGCCGGCCCGCAGGCGAGCGCCAGCACAACCAGCAACGCGCGGACGATGATGCGCACTACGCCTCCCGGGTCGGTTCGGCACGAGGTCGATACTCACGGTAGCGCCCCGGCTCAGCTGCTTGCGCCGAGCTCTGCCATGATCCGCCGCAACTGATTGTCGCGATGTGCTTGCGTCCGGCATTTCATCAACCGCAGCAGCAGCGCGTACTGTCCGGTGCGATCCAGGGCATCGAATCGTTTCCGTGCTGCCGGCTCCCGGTCCAATGCTCGTGCGAGATCATCGGGAACGGTCGCGTCGCGCTGCGCAGCGTAGGCCGCCTCCCATCGCCCATCCGCTCGCGCCGCCTCGACCGCCGCCAGCCCGGGCGCCCGCATCCGCCCCGCCGCCAGCAAGGCCTCCACCTTCGCCACATTGACCTGTGACCAGGGACTACGCGGCCGGCGCGGCGAGTATCGCTGCACGTAATGATGCACGTCGAAGCCGCGCCGAACGCTGTCGATCCACCCGTAGCAGAGCGCACCGTCGAGCGCCTCGCTCAGCGTGATCGTGGTGTCCGGCGCGCCCTTCTTGGCGATCTTCACCCAGACCTCCGTCGCGCGATCGTGGTTCGCGGCCAGCCAGGATTCCCATTCGGCGGCGTCGGTGCAGGTCAGCGCGGTGTCGTTCATGTCGTCTCCCGGGTCCGTCGTTCGCTGGTGAACCCATCCTCCGCCGATAAGTGCTCAACAACTGAGCACTTATTTCGGCATCGTGCGAGCGATCCCCCGAACACGACAAAGCCCGGCCGGTTGCTGCGAGTCCGGCCGGGCCGAACGGGGACCTTCCGCGCGGTCGCGGACCTACAACCAGGTGTCCAACGTGGTCGTGGTCAAGAAATGCTCCAGATCCGCCCGCCACGGCGCCGGCACGGTCTTCTCGGGCTCGATGGCGGTGTACTGGCCGCGGTAGAACAACAGCGGCCTGCCGGAGGTGGTCGACTCCGACAGGGCCAGCACACGGCCGATCACGATGTGGTGATCGCCGCCGTCGACGACGCGGTCCACCGAGCACTGGATGGTGGCCAGCGCGTCGTCTAGGAGCGGTAGCTCCAGATCAGAGGTGCGCCAGGCGGTTTCGGCGAACTTGTCGGGTTCGCGGGAACCGAAGCGGGCACACAGCTGCTGCTGTTCTTCGGCGAGGACGTTGGCGCAGAAACGGCCGTTGCGTTCGATCGCGGCCCAGGACCGCGAACCCTTGGTGGGGCAGAACAGCACCAGCGGCGGGTCGAGGGACAGGGCGGCGAACGACTGGCAGGCGAACCCGACGGGCGCCTTCTCGTCACCGGCACCGTCGAAAGTGGTGATGACAGTGATGCCGGTGCAGAACTGCCCGAGCACGTTCCGGAACTGGCGCCCGTCGATCTCCGGGTATTCCTGCGTAGTCACGTCCGCCCCGTCACTCATCGCTATTTCATTCCTACCGTGAAGTCGTGGCCCCACAGCGAGACCGCGGTGGACTCCCGCGCGATCCACGAGTGATCGTCGACTTCCAGGCCCTCACAACCGAATTCGATATCGAATCCGCCGGGGGTCTTCATATAGAACGACAGCATCTTGTCGTTGATGTGGCGGCCGAGGGTGGCCGACATCTTCACCTTCTTGCGCATCGCGCGGTCCAGGCACAGGCCCACGTCGTCGGAGTTCTCCACCTCGAGCATGAGGTGCACGATGCCGGTCGAATTGGGCAGCGGCAGGAACGCCAGCGAATGATGGCGCGGATTGCAGCCGTAGAACCGCAGCCAGGCCGGGTCGCCGTCGGCCGGGCGCCCGACCATCTGCGGGGGCAGCCGCATCGAGTCCCGCAGCCGGAAACCGAGGACGTCCTGGTAGAACGCCTGCGCGGCGGCGTCGTCGGTGCAGGTCAGCACCACATGGCCGAGGCCCTGCTCTTCGGTGACGAACTTGTGCCCGTACGGGCTGACGAACCGGCGGGCCAGATACTGCGCCCCATGGAAGGCCTCGAGGGAATTGCCGGAGGGATCTTCGAACCGGATCATATTCTCGACCCGGCGCTCGGCGAGCTCCTCCTTGGTGGCCTCCTTGAACGGCACACCGGCGGCGGACAGCGTTTCCCGAAGTTCTTGCAGCGCGGGCGCGTCGGTGACTTCCCAGCCGGAGACCTGCAACCGGTCCTTCTCGCCGGGAACGATCACCAGCCGCGCCGGGAAATCGTCCATGCGCAGATAGAGATTGTCCGGGTTGGGTCCGGGGGCCTCCATCATGCCGAGCACCTTGAGACCGTATTCGCGCCAGGCCGCCATATCGGTGGCCTCGATGCGCATATATCCGAGTGCGCGAATGCCCATGGCTATTTCACCCGGTTCAGGAAATCGGTGGCGAGCCGGTTGAATTCGGCGAACTTCTCCAGCTGCGCCCAGTGCCCGCAACCGCCGAACACGTGCAGCTGGGCGCGCGGAATCGACTTCAACGCCACCAGCGCGCCGTCGAGCGGATTCACCCGGTCCTCGCGGCCCCAGATCAGCAGCACCGGCTGACGCAGCTTATAGGCGTCGCGCCAGAGCATGCCCTTCTCGAAATCGGCACTGGCGAACGACTTGCCCATCGCCTTCATCGCGGCAAGCGATTCCGGGGTACTGGCCGCGGCGAACCGCTCGTCGATCAGCTCGTCGGTGACCAGCGACTGGTCGAACACCATGATCCGCAGGAACGCCTCGATGTTCTCCCGGGTCGGCTCGTAGGTGAATTTCGACAGCAGCCGCACGCCCTCGGTCGGATCGGGCGCGAACAGGTTGGTGCTCAGTCCACCCGGACCCATCAAGACCAGCTTGCCGGCGCGGTCGGGGTAGTCGAGCGCGAACCGCACCGAGGTGCCGCCGCCGAGCGAATTGCCCAGCAGATGCACCCGATCGGTGATGCCGAGGGTGTCGAGCAGATCCTTCAACGCCGAGGCGCTGTGCGCGAAGTACTGCGGATGCTCGGTCGGCTTGTCGGACTTGCCGTATCCGGGCTGGTCGACGGCGATGACGTGGAAGTCCTGCGCCAGCACCGGGATATTGCGGGAGAAGTTCGACCACGACGAGGCGCCGGGCCCGCCGCCGTGCAACAGCACGATCGTCGGGCCGTTGCCGACGCCGGCCTCGTGGTAGTGCAGTTTCAGGTCCGGCCGCACCTGGGCGAACCGGGAAGTGGATTCGTAGGTGAGTTCCACGGTCGAGGTCACTGTGTCTCCTGTGGTCATCACACCATGGTGTCGGTGACGGGCAGGCCGAATTCGCCCGCGCCGTACACCATGTAGGCCCGCTCCGGATCGTTGGCGGCATGCACCCGGCCGGCGTGGGCGTCGCGCCAGAACCGTTGCAGCGGTGTGCCGTTGGCCAGTGCGGTGGCACCGGAGCTCTCGAAGAGCTTGTCGATCGAGGCGATGGCGCGGCCGGTGGCGCGCACCTGGTCGCGGCGGGCGCGCAGGCGCAGATCGAACGGGATCTCCTCGCCGGCCAGCAGATGCGCGTACTCCTCGGCGACATTGCCCGACAGCTGACGCCAGGCGGCGTCGATATCGCTGGACGCCTCCGCGATGCGCACCTTGGCGAACGGATCGTCCTTGGCCTTCTCGCCCGCGTAGGCCGCGCGTACCCGCTTGCCCTGGTGCTCGACATGCGCCTCATAGGCGCCGTAGGCCATGCCGACGATGGGGGTGGAGATGGTGGTGGGATGGATGGTGCCCCACGGCATCTTGTACACCGGATCGGTGTTCTGCTCGAGGCCGGGCGAGGCGAGGTCGTTCATCGTCTTGTAGCTGAGGAACCGGTGCCGCGGCACGAACACGTCCTCGACGACCAGGGTGTTGGAGCCGGTGCCGCGCAGGCCGACGACGTTCCAGACGTCATCGATGCGGTATTCCGAGCGGGGGATCAGGAAGCTGCCGAAATCGACCGGGCGGCCGTCCTTGATGACCGGACCGCCGACGAAGGTCCACTCGGCGTGATCGGAGCCCGAGGACCAGGCCCACGAGCCGCTGACCCGGTAGCCACCCTCGACCACGGTGCCCGCACCCATCGGCGCGTAGGAGGAGGAGATGCGGATGTCGGTGTTCTCGCCCCACACTTCCTGCTGGGCTTCCTGCGAGAACAGCGCGAGGTGCCAGTTGTGCACGCCGATGATGCCGGCCACCCAGCCGGTGGAGCCGCAGGCGCTGGCGATCTTGCGGACGGTGTCGTAGAAGATCACCGGGTCGGCGGCGTACCCGCCCCACTGCTTGGGCTGCAGCAGCTTGAAGAAGCCGGTCTCTTGCAGCGCCTTCATGGTCTCGTCGGGGATGCGCCGCAGGTCCTCGGCCTCTTGTGCGCGCTCGCGCAGCATCGGCAACAGCGCTTCGACCCGTTCGGTCACTTCTTGCGTCATTTCCGGACCTGCTCCTGCCTTGGTTGGTAACCGGTACTCATTTGTCTCTGAGACTAGAACACGTTCTTATTTCTGTCGAGAACCGGTGTTCATTACCGGCTTCGACACGGCATGCGCAGGAAGTAGCCACTATCGCTGGCGCTGGACGCGACATTTTTGTAACGTGTTCTAGTGGAGAAGGAGGAATCGCGATGGCAATAACGCCACAGGGGAGCGGTACGAAGTTCAGAGAGCTCGATGTCGGCTCCGTGCCTACCCGGTACGCGCGGGGATGGCATTGCCTGGGTCTGGCCAAGACGTTCCGCGACGGCAAGCCGCATTCGGTCAACGCTTTCGGCACCAAGCTCGTCGTCTGGGCCGATACCGCCGGCGAATTGCGGGTGCTCGACGCCTACTGCAGGCATATGGGCGGCGATCTGAGCATGGGCGAGGTCAAGGGCGACGACATCGCCTGCCCGTTCCACGACTGGCGCTGGGGCGCGAGCGGCAAATGCACCTCGATTCCGTACGCGCGGCGCGTGCCGCCACTGGCCAGGACCAGGGCGTGGACCACCCTGGAGCGCAACGGCCAGCTGTTCGTCTGGCACGACCACGAGGGCAACCCGCCGCCGCCCGAGGTCACCATCCCGTACGTCAAGGGTTCCTACACCGACGCCGATGGCAATCCGCTCGAGGAACTGAACCCCGAGTGGACCGAGTGGACCTGGAATTCGCTGCTGATCGAGGGCGCCAACTGCCGTGAGATCATCGACAACGTCGTCGACATGGCGCACTTCTTCTACATCCACTTCGCCTTCCCGACCTACTTCAAGAACGTCTTCGAAGGTCACGTCGCGACCCAGTTCCTGGAGACCAAGGGCCGCCCGGATGTGGGCATCGCCGCCAAGTACGGCGGTGACAACCTGCTGAAGTCGGAAGCGTCGTACTTCGGGCCGTCCTACATGATCAACCCGCTGGTCAACATCTACGGCGGTTACGAGATCACGGTCAACCTGATCAACTGCCACTACCCGGTCGACCACGATTCGTTCGTGCTGCAGTGGGGTCTCAGTGTCGAAAAGCCCAAGGGCCTCGACGACGCCACCGCGGCCAAGCTCGCCAAGAGCATGACGACCTTCTTCGGCGACGGCTTCCTGCAGGACGTGGAGATCTGGAAGCACAAGTCCAAGGTCGAGAACCCGCTGCTGTGTGAGGAAGACGGCCCGGTCTACCAGCTGCGCCGCTGGTACGAGCAGTTCTACGTCGACGTCGCCGACGTCACCGAGAAGATGACCCAGCGCTTCGAGTTCGAGGTCGACACCACCAAGGCCAACGAGGCCTGGGAGGCCGAAGTGGCCGAGAACCTGCGGCGCAAGCGTGAAGCCGAGGCCGCCGAAGCGGAATCCAGCGCAGCGGAGGCGGGTGTGTAATGACCGCGACCTGGGCGAAAGCACCCGACTTCGCCGACCAACCGGCGCGGCGTGCCGCGGTGGCCGCCCAGACGGTCGTCGACAAGGCCAGGTACCTGGAGGAGGGGCTGACTCCGCTGCGGTGCCAGACCTGTCAGACCGAGGTGCTGGTGCGCAAGAGCAGTGCGCACCAGACCTCGATCCAGTGGACCGGCGACCCCGCCGCCCACTGCCCGGTCTACGCCAAGCTCGCCGAGCAGGGCGCAGCGCCGGGCCGGCCGGAATCCTGCGCCGATCTCGAACGCACCATCAAATGGGCGGTCGACGAAGGGGTGATCGACATCGTCGAGTAGTGGCCGGCGATGCGGACGGGGCGGGGAGAACTCTCGGAGTTCTCCCCGCCCCGCCGTCGTTTCCGGTGCGGCTCATCGTTGTTCGATACGCCAGCTGATGCCGTGCCCGGCCAGCGCGTCCAGGAAATCGGCGGCGTCGAAGGCTTCGGCGGGGGCCAGCGCACCGGGCTTCGCCGCGCCGTCGGCCAGCCGGACCGCCGCCTCGACCGCCATCACCGCGGAATCGCGGTAGGAGTCGACGCCGCTGAGCACGCCGCGCACCGTTTTACCTGGCACGGTGGCGTCCACCACCAGGTCGTAGCGCAGGTCGGAGGCGGGGTCGGGCTTCGCCGGCAGTCCGGCCACGACCTCGGCGGTGATCCGCTTCAGCCCCTCGTGGAATTCGCTGGGCAGCAATCCCGTCACGGTGGACACCGCGCTGTGCCTCGGGATCGTGAGAACCGGGGTCAGCGGAAACTTCGAGGCCGGACGGGGCCGGTCGGTCGGATAGCGCAACCGCGTGACGTCCGGACTGCCGGTCCGCCAGGAACCGCCGGAGTAGTGCCAGCCGCCCTCGCGGAACCAATCGACGCTGGCCAACACGGTCTGGGCGCTGCCGCGGGAGCCGTCACCGCCGCTTCGGCTGTGATGGCTGATGACGATGTCGGCGCCCTCGCCCGCCCTCCGGCTGGTCAGGTACCCGAGGAGATCGCCGGGCAGATTGCTGTCGGTGACCGCCGGGACGAGGGTGAGGCCCGCAGCCTCAGCGCGGGCGGAGTAGTCCTGGAAGACCTTGTGCACGAACAGTTGTTCGCCGGATAGGTCGGTGTAGTGCGCGCCCGCGTCGATGGCTGCGGACAGTACGGCTTCGCCATGGTTGACATAGGCGGGCAGGCTGCTGATGACCACGTCGGCGTCGCGGAAGGCCGTCACCTGTGCGTCGTGATCGTCGAGCGTGGCCACGCGGAGGTCGGCGTCGGGTAGCCCGGCAGCGGTCGCCGCGGCGCGCAGCCGGCCGGCGTCACGGCCGACGAGGATCGGGGAGAGTGCGCGGCGCCGTAGTTCGGTGAGCAGGTAGCCCCCGGCGTGGCCTGTGGCGCCGTAGACCGCGATGGTCTTGGTCGAGTTTGTCATGCCGATAACAGTATGGCGGTCTTGTGAGCCAGAGAATGTCTCAGATCCTCGACTTTATGCTCGAAACGCTCATTAGATGAGCTGTAGAGTCGGTATGTGGATATTCTCAGCGACACCATCGCGGCGATCCGCACGGGCAGTCCGTCCTCCGGGCTGTTCATCCGGCACGCGCCGTGGGGTCGCCGCTATCCGGTGGTGCCCGGCGCCGGTTTCCATGTGGTGCTGCAGGGTTCGTGCTGGCTGGTGCCGCCGCGAGGAGAGCCGATCGCCATGGGAGCCGGTGATGTGCTGTTCCTCCCGCGCGGCGCCGACCACGACCTGCTCGACAGCCCGACGACGCCCGTCACCGAGATCGCGCACGTGGGTGAGCCGCGTGAGATCCCCGGCGACGGCGTGCGGACCGCATTGCTGTGCGGCGCTTACGAACTGGGCCGGCGGCGCAGTCATCCACTGCTCGACGACCTGCCCGAGTTCATCCATCTGCCCGCCCGGCCCAGTCGTGATCCGGCGCTGCGCGGGGCGGTCGACCTGCTGGCCGCCGAGGTCGCCGAACCGCGCGCCGGCAGCGATGCCGCCATCCCCGCCATCCTGGACACCCTGCTGCTGTTCGTGCTGCGCGCCTGGTTGGACGAACAGGCCCGCGACCGACCCGGTGGCTGGGCCGGTGCGTTCGCCGACCCGGCGGTCGCCGCTGCTCTTCGCGCGATCCACGACGACCCCGCCAACGCATGGACAGTTCCCGAACTCAGTGCGATCGCCGGCGTTTCCCGCGCCACCCTGGCCCGCCGCTTCACCGCGACCGTCGGCGAACCGCCGCTGTCCTACCTCACCCGCTGGCGCCTGCTCACCGCCGCGCGCCTGCTCGGTGATACCGACGCATCTCTCGCCAGCATCGCCGCCGAGGTCGGCTACACCTCCGAATTCGCCTTCGCGAAGGCCTTCAAACGCGAGTATGGGCTGCCGCCGGGCCGATACCGGCGCGGATCCGGTGAGCTGCCCGCGATCGAAGTGTTCTGAGCGCGATGGTTGCTACGCCCGCGAGTGCCCGTATGCACTGCCGGGCGTCGTCGCGGTGACGGTGCCGCTCAGCTGAACGGGGTCTGCGGGCGTTGCTGGAGTTCGCCGTCGATGTAGATGTCGACCTTCTCGTTGTAGAAGCAGGCCAGGCCGGCGATCTTCTGACTCTCGGCGACCGGGGTGCGGTAGATCCACACCAGGTCGCGGTGCTCGGTGTCGCCGATGCGGATGTTCCAGTAGTCGGCGGTGCCCTTGTACGGGCAGCGGCTGTGCGTGTCCGACGGGTGCAGCACGTCCATCCTGACGTCGGTGAGCGGCAGGTAATACCGTGCGGGCAGGCCGGTTTCGAACAGGATGCGCGGTGCCGTCGAGTCGGCCACGGTGACGCCGTCGACCTCGACGCGGATATGGCGTGAACTGTTGAGAATGTCGACCCGGGAGTACGGGTCGCGCGGGTGGACGTAGATCGGCTCGTCTTCTTCGAACCATTCGTCCATCGCGTTCCAGTCCAGCCGCACCAGCTCACTCAGCTCGGGTGAGCCCAGGTAGCGCGTCGCCGCGCCCGGCACGATGGCGCCGTCGACGACCACGTCGTAACCGGTGCCCTCACCGCGGTGGATGGATTCGCGGACACTGCCGTTGGGCTCGAGCTTCGCGCGCAGATCGGCGACCGGAATGTAGTAGGTGGGGTAGTAGGGGATCTCCCAGACCAGGGACGGCCGCGTGGTGTCGGCGACGAGCTTCCCCCCGAAATAGACCCGCACCCGCTTGTGACACGGCTCGATCCTGACCTGTTCCCGCTGCGCTTCGGTCATAACTGCGACGCTACCCCGATCGGCATCGGCGCAGGTAGGGGTAGGTAGCGAACAGGCCACGCCGTTTGGGCGGGGCCTGATGGGTCGGGCGAGCCGAGATCGTCAGTCGCCGACGGTGATCGCTTGCGCCTCCTCGACGCTGTGCGGTGCGGGATCGTGATCGTCGATGTGGGCCAGCGCCGAACGTCCGCCGAATAGCACCAGCACGGCGACGGCGGTGCAGGCCGCGCCCACCCAGAACGGCAGCGCGGTGTTGTGCTCGCCGAGCTTGCCCGCCAGCCACGGGGCCGCGGCGCCGCCGGCGAAGCGGACGAAGCTGTAGGCCGCCGAGGCGGTGGAGCGTTCCACCGGCGCGGAGATCATCACGGCCTCGGTGATCAGGGTGTTGTTCACGCCGAGGAACAGGCCCGCGAGCACCACGCCGACGATCAGCACCGGCTTGTGCTCGGCGAACATGGCCATCACCGCGAGGTCGGCGGCGAACAGGGCCAGCGCCAGGCCCATCATCGGCAGGGTGCCGAAGCGGCGCTGCAAGACCGGAGCGAAGTACACCGACGCCACCGCCAGCATCAGGCCCCAGCCGAAGAAGATGAATCCGATCGCGTAGGTGCCCATATCCAGCGGGAACGGGGTGTAGGCGAGCAGGGTGAAGAAGCCGAAGTTGTAGAACAGCGCGGTCAGGCTCACCGTCAGCAGGCCGCGATGGCGCAGGGCCTTGAACGGTGCGGTGATCGAGGTGGGCTTGGCCGGCTTCGGGGTCTCCGGCAGCAGCACCACCAGCGAGATGAAGGCGATGGCCATCAGGACCGATACGCCGAAGAACGGCCCACGCCAGCTGATTCCGCCGAACAGGCCACCGACCAGCGGTCCGGTCGCGATGCCGATGCCGAGCGCGGCCTCGTACAGGATGATGGCGCGCGCGACGCCGCCGCTGGCCGCTCCGACGATGGTGGCCAGCGCCGTCGCGATGAACAGGGCGTTACCCAGACCCCAGCCGGCCCGGAAGCCGACGATCTGTTCGACCGTGTTCGACATACCGGCCAGCGCCGCGAACACCACGATGATGGCGAGCCCGGCCAGCAGCGTCTTCTTCGCGCCGAACCGGCTCGACACCACACCCGTGATCAGCATGGCCACACCGGTGACCAGCATGTAGCTGGTGAACAGCAGCGACACCTGCGACGGCGAGGCGTGCAGCTGCTCGCCGATCGGCTTGAGGATCGGGTCGACCAGGCCGATGCCCATGAACGCGATGACGCTGGCGAAGGCGACGGCCCACACCGCCTTGGGTTGCTTGGTCTTTTCCGGTGTCGCGGACGCGGCGCTGTGCGTCCTGGTCACAGTTGTCATGGGTGGGTTCCCTCGGTGTCAGTTCGTGCCGGGCGCTTCGGTGGCTTTGAGCGCGTCCAGCAATTCGGTGAGTTCGGCCTCCAGCCGGATCAGTCGGTCGGTGTCGTAGCCGGGCAGTCGCGCGGCGAGCGCGGTGCCGAAGGCTCGGCGGGATTCGACCAGCCGGTTGCGTCCGGCCGGGGTGAGGGCGACGACCACGGCCCTGGCATCGTCAGGGTCTTTGTGCCGGGTGGCGTATCCGTCCGCGACCAGCTTGCCGATCAGCGCCGTTGCCGCCGGTTGTGAGCATCGATCGATGCGGGCGAATTCGCTGACCCGTAGTTCACCGTGCTCGTCGAGCACCGACAGTGCCCGCAGTTCCGCGCGCGGTGGAAGGGCGTCCCCACTGATCACCCCGGCCAGCCGAGTCAGCCGAGCGGCGTTGACCACGAGATCGACGACGATGTCCTCCGCGGAAACCAGGTCGCTCTGCTGCACCTGGATATTATTACATAGGCTAACTATCTATCTGTGGTGAAATGAATCACCGGTGCTGACGAGCCAGGGCAGGCGGAGTCCCGCCGGACACCGTGCCGGGCGAGCCATGGTGCCCAGGGGCGCGCGAAGTCCGGCCTCGAACGCGACTGCCCGGCCACGCAGGGAGCGTGGCCGGGCAGTCAGGGTTGTTGCGTGGGCTCAGGCCGTCTTGGGCAGCGGCCGGCGCGGCTTGCCGAACAGCAGCGCGTCACCGTGGGCGCGCTTGAAGTGCAGGTGCGCGTCGTGCTCCCAGGTGATGGCGATGCCGCCGTGCAGCTGGATCATCTCGGCGGCCACCGTGGAGTAGGCCTCCGAGCAGTGGCGGCGGGCGACCCAGACGTCCTCGGCGGCCGACGGGTTGTCGGCGCCGACCGCGAACGTCGCGGCGTACGAGGTCGACTTGGCCGATTCGACCAGCACATACATATCGGCCATGCGGTGCTTGAGCGCTTGGAAACTGCCGATCGGCCTGCCGAACTGGACCCGGGATTTCGCGTATTCGACGGTCATCTCCAGGCACTGTTCGGCCGCGCCGACTTGCTCGGCCGCCAGTGCCGCCCAGGCGATCTCGCGCAGCCGGGTGATGATCGGTGCCGGATCGCCGGTGCCGAGTCGGCGACCGGCCACGTTGGTGAACCTGATCTCGCCGAGCTTGCGGGTGGGGTCCATGGTGGCCGACGGGCGACGCTCGACACCCGACGCCGCCGGATCGACCTCGAACAGGCCGGTCTCGGTGACGACGATCAGCGTCGCGGCATCGGCGGCATCGAGCACGTAGTGCGCCGTCCCGCTGAGGGTTTCCCCCTCGGCCCGCACCCCGAAGCTGTCCCAGCCATCCGCCCCGGCCCAGCACACCGCGAGTGTCCTGGTGCCTTCGGCGACCTCGGGCAACAGCCGCTCGCACGCGTCCGAATCCCCGGACAGCAACACCGCTTGCGCGCCGAGTACGGCCGAACCGAGCATCGGCACCCCGGCCAGCGACCGGCCCAATTCCCCGACCACCAGCAGCGATTCGACCAGACTCGCGCCGAATCCGCCGAACTCCTCGGGAATGGCCAGTGCCGCCACCCCGACCTGCTCGCACAGCGTCCGCCACAGCGCGGCGTCGTAACCGAGTTCGCTGTCGAGTGCCTGCCGGTCGACCGCGGGTCCGCCGCTGCGGGCGACCGCCCCGCGCACTGCCGCGACGAGTTCCTGCTGTTCCGCGGTGATCACGCGATTTCTCCGTTCTGGATGGCCGGCCGCTGCGCAAACATCACCGCGGTCCTCACGCCGACGCTCCGGCAGTCGAGCGCAGTGCCTCGGCGATCCGTGCGCGATGGAAATCCGCCGTGCCCCATGCCGAACGCAGCGCGGTGACCTTGGTGAGCAGCAGCGACAAGTCGTATTCGGCCGTGTAGCCGATGGCTCCGTGCACTTGCAGCCCGGTGCGTGCGGCGAGGTGGGCGGCATTGCCGCAGGCCACCAGGGCCGCGGACAAGTCACGGGCGCGATCGGGACCGCCCGCGGTCAAGGCGGCGCGGTGCAGCAGCGGTTCGGCCAGGTCGAGGGCGATGAGCACGTCGGCCAGCTTCTGCTTCACCGCCTGGAACTCACCGATCGGCCGCCCGAACTGCTTGCGCTGCTTGGCGTATTCGGTTGCCGCGTCCAGCAGTCCGCTGCCCGCGCCGAGCAGCTGGGCGGCAGCCGCCAGCGCACCGGCGTCGAAACCGGCGGCGATGGCATCGGCTACCTGCGTACCCTCGGCGATCAGCTCGTCTGGCGTCACGCTGAACAGCCGCCGCGCCGGATCCACCGAACGCACTTGTTCGCCGACCTTGCCGGTGGACAGGCGGTCGCCGTCCGCGATCAGGATCAGATCGGCCACATCGGCATCGAGGGCCACCGCCCCGCGTCCCGGTGACGCGAAGGCGATCGTGCCGAGCGTGGTGCCCGCCGCGATACCCGGTAGCCAGCGGGCCGCCGCAGCGGCCGCACCGGATTCGGTCGACGCGGAGCCGGTAGAAGCGGTTCCGGCCGCGTCCGCGCCGGCAAGCGCTTGCAGCAGAGCCGGAACAGCCGCGGCCGATTCCACCACCGGCCCGGCTACGGCCGAGCGACCGAGTTCTCCGAACGCGACCACCAGGTCGATCGGTTCGGCACCGATACCCTCGAACTCCTCGGCAACCGCGAGCCCGAATACTCCGGCACCGGCCAACTGTTCGAGCAGCGCACGTCCCGCGGCGTGCTCACCGGCAGCCCAGGAACGGACGGCGGCGGGTGTCTTACCGGCGTCGAGCAGCTTGCGGATGCTGGCGGCGAAATCGACGTGTTCCGGACTGAGCGTGAACCTCATCGGCTGCCTCCTCTCGGTAGGCCGAGGAGCCGCTCGGCGATGATGTTGCGTTGGATCTCGTTGGTACCGGCGTAGATCGGGCCCGACAGCGAGAACAGGTAGCCGTCGGTCCACGGCCCGGCCAGTTCGGCGGTGTCGCCGAGCAGGTCGAGTGCCGTTTCGTGCATGGCGATATCGAGTTCGGACCAGAACACCTTGGTGATCGAGGATTCCGCGCCCAGCTTGCCGCCCTCGTTCAACCGGGTCACGGTGCCGAAGGTGTGCAGCCGGTAGGCCTCGCTGCCGATCCAGGCATCCACCACCTTGTCGCGCGCGGCGGTCCCGGTGTCCTCGCCGCTCGCCCACAGGTCGATCAGTCGCTGCGCGGTGGCGCTGAATCGGCCGGGGCTGCGCAGCGACAGACCGCGTTCGTTGCTCGAGGTGCTCATCGCGACCCGCCAGCCCTCGTTCGGCGCACCGATGACGTCGGCGTCGGGCACGAACACCTCGTCGAGGAAGATCTCGGCGAAGCCGGGTTCGCCGTCCAGCTGCGGGATGGGGCGCACCGTGACGCCCTCGGCGTCCAGCGGGAACATCACGTAGGTGAGACCGCGATGACGCTCGGCCTCCGGGTCACTGCGGAACAACCCGAAGGCGCGATCGGCGTAGGCCGCACGCGAACTCCACGTCTTCTGGCCGCTAAGCAGCCAGCCGCCGTCGGTGCGGCGCGCGGTCGAGCGGATGCCGGCGAGGTCGCTGCCGGCTTCGGGCTCCGACCAGGCCTGCGCCCAGATGTCGTCGGCGCGGGCCATCCGCGGCATGATCCGGGCCAGCTGCTCGGGGCTGCCGTGCTCGAACAGCGTTGGCGCCAGCAGGAAGATGCCGTTCTGGCTCACCCGGCCGGGCGCACCGGCCGCGTAGTACTCCTGCTCGAACAGCACCCATTCCAGCAGCGACGCATCGCGTCCGCCGTACTCCTGTGGCCAGGACACCACCGAGTACCGCGCCTCGGCGAGGGTGTGCTCCCACTCCCGATGCGCCTCGAAACCGGCCTTGGTGTCCATCGACGGCAGCGGCTGTGCCGGCTTGTTCGCGGCCAGCCAGTCGCGCACTTCCAGCTGGAAGTCGCGGGTGGCCTGATCCAGATCCAGATCCACTTATTTCGCCCCGTTCTGCGTGGCTTCGGCGTCGGCGGACGCCGTACTCGCCGTGGCTTTCATCGTTTTGGCATTCATGCCGCCGAGGGAATCCGCGCCGACCTCGGCATTGTGGGCGTGCGCGAAATGGTGCAGGCCGAACACCGAGTCCATGCCGGCGCGCATACCCATCAGGTCCTCGGCCTGGTTGACCGCCTTCTTGGTGAGCGCGAGACCGAACTGCGGCATGGTGGCGATCTTGTCGGCCAGCGCGAAGGTCTCGGTCTCGAGCTGCTCACGCGGCACGACCCGGTTCACCATGCCCCATTCCTTGGCCTGCGCGGCGCTGAACCGGTCGCCGGTGAACAGGAACTCCTTGGCCGCGCGCGGACCGAGCACCCACGGATGCGCGAAGTACTCCACGCCCGGAATGCCCATCCGGACAACGGGATCGGAGAAGAAGGCATCCTCGGAGGCGACGATGAGATCGCAGACCCACGCCAGCATCAGCCCGCCCGCGATGCAGGCGCCCTGCACCATCGCGATGGTCGGCTTGGGGATCTCCCGCCAGCGTCGGCACATACCGAGGTAGACCTCGGTCTCGCGGGCGAAACGCTGATCGCCGCCCACGCGGTCCACATGGTCCCACCACAGGGCGGCCTTGTTCGGGTAACGCACGTGATGGTCGCGGCCGGGCGTGCCGATGTCGTGCCCCGCGCTGAAATGCTTGCCGTTACCGGCCAGCACGATGACACCGACCTCGGGGTCCTCCACGGCCCGCTCGAACGCGGCGTCGAGGGCGTAGGTCATCACCGAGTTCTGGGCATTGCGGTAATCCGGCCGGTTCATGGTGATCACGGCCACCGCACCGCGGCGCTCGTAGGTCACCACATCCGGTTCGAACGGCACCGCTGGTTCTTCGGCAGGCATTTACGACTTCTCCTCACGTAGTTGGCGTTTGAGCACCTTCCCGGCGGCGCTGTAGGGCAGCTGATCGCGGAACTCGACGATGCGCGGCACCTTGAAATTGGCCAGCACGGTGGTGGCGTAGGCGATCACGTCCTGCTCGGTGAGGTCGGCGCCGGGCTTGCGCACCACGTACGCCTTGCCCACCTCGCCCATCCGGGTGTCGGGCACCCCGATGACGGCCGATTCCGCGACGCCGTCCATTCGGGCGAGGGCCTGCTCGATCTCGGCCGGATAGACGTTGAATCCGCCGCTGATGTACATGTCCTTGAGCCGATCGGTGATCTTCAGGTAGCCGCGCTCGTCGATGGTGCCGATGTCGCCGGTGTGCAACCAGCCGTCGGCGTCGATGGCCTCGGCGGTGGCCTTCGGATCGTCGAGGTAGCCGAGCATCACATTGGGGCCGCGCAGCAGCACCTCACCGGTGGTGTCGAGACGCAGTTCGAAGTCGGCGATCGGGCGGCCGCAGGTGTTGGCGACGGTTTCGGCGTCGTCGTCGGGCCGGCACATGGTGCCGAAGCCGGCCGATTCGGACAGCCCGTACGCGGTGACGACCACGTCGAACGACAGTTCCGAGCGCATCCGCTCGATCAGCACCACCGGAACGGTCGCCGCCCCGGTGACGGCGACACGGAGCGTGCTCAGGTCGAAGTCGTCGCGGTTGGGGAAGTCGAGGATGGTCTGGTAGATCGTCGGCGGCCCGGTGAGGACGGTGATCTTCTCCTCGCCGACCAGCCGCATGGTCTGCGGCACATCGAACACGATCTGCGGCACGATCGTCGCGCCGGCCACCATGCAGGCCAGGAAGCCCGCCTTGTAGCCGAAGTTGTGGAAGAACGGGTTGACCAGCAGATAGCGGTCGGTGCTGGTCAGCGTCGAGCATTCGATCCAGGCCCGCACCACCGACAGCGCCTGGCGATGGGCCACCAGGGTGCCCTTGCTGCGGCCGGTGGTGCCGGAGGTGAACAGGATGTCGGAGACGTCCTCGGGGCTCACCGTTTCGGCGCGTTCGATCGCCTGCTCGCGGGTCACCGGTGCGGCGGCCTCGGGCAGCTGCGACCAGGCCAGGATCCGGGGATCCGCCGATGACGACTCGACTGTCATCGGACCCTCGACCGGAATCACCACGATGGTCGGGATATCGAGGTCGGGCGCGGCCGCCAGCAGTTCGGTCAGGCGTTCGCGCCGCAGGAACGGCCCGGAGATGAACAGCGCCTTCGGATTCACCCGGCGCAGCACGTCGGCCGCTTCGTCGGCCACGTACCGGGTGTTGAGCGGCACCAGCGCCGCGCCGCAATAGTGCGCGGCCAGCGCGGCGGTGACCCAGTGATGGGTATTGGGCGACCACATCGCCACCCGGTCGCCCCGCCGCACGCCACGGGCGATGAGTGCCCGTGCCACGTCCTGCACCGCGGCCAGCAGCTGCGTCCAATCCAGGCGGGTCTCGCCGTCGGCCACGGCGGGTGCGGTGCCGAAGGTGCGCGCTGCGTCGTGCAGCGCCATCGGGGTGGTCTGTGCAGGGGTTGTCACGGGTTGTCCTCACCGTCGGTGCGGTCGGTAAGACCGGAGTCTTACAAAGCAAGTGCTTGGTAGGTTATCGTATCGGCGTGGGTGCGATCCAGACCTCAGAATCCGACACCGGTCCGGCCGGTGGGCGCAGTTCGGCGATTTCACCGGGCGACCCGGCGAATCCGGCGTCCACCACGGCAAACGAGGCGGCCATGACGGCAAACGATGTGAACGGCCACGACGCCGACGCGACCTTCCGCGCCGAGATCCGCGCCTGGCTCGCGGAGAATCTGAACGGCGAGTACAAGGGCTTGCGCGGCCTCGGCGGGCCCGGCCGCGAACACGAGGCGTTCGAGGAACGGCTGGCGTGGGATCGTCATCTGGCGGCCTCGGGCTGGACCTGCCTGGGCTGGCCGAAGGAGTACGGCGGCCGCGAGGCGACCGTGCGCCAGCAGATCATCTTCCACGAGGAGTACGCCAAGGCCGATGCGCCCGCGCGGGTCTCACACGTGGGCGAGGAGTTGCTCGGCCCGACGGTGCTGGCCTTCGGCACCGAGGCGCAGAAGCAGCGCTTCCTGCCCGACATCCGCACCGTCACCGAACTGTGGTGCCAGGGCTATTCCGAACCCGGCGCGGGCTCCGACCTGGCCGCGGTCTCCACCTCGGCCCGGCTCGACGGCGACGAATGGTCGATCAACGGCCAGAAGATCTGGACCTCGCTGGCGCACGTGGCCGACTGGTGCTTCGTGGTCGCCCGCACCGAACCCGGGTCCAAACGGCACAAGGGCCTGTCCTACCTGCTGGTTCCGATGGATCAGCCGGGTATCACGGTGCGCCCGATCAATCAGCTCACCGGCACCTCCGAATTCAACGAGGTGTTCTTCGACGACGCCCGCACCGCGGCCGATCTCGTCGTCGGCGAACCCGGCGACGGCTGGCGCATCGCCATGGGCACGCTGACCTTCGAACGCGGTATCTCCACCCTCGGCCAGCAGATCCGCTTCGAACGCGAACTCGCGGGCGTCGAGGAGCTGGCGCGCCGCAACGGCGCCATCGACGATCCGCTGATCGCCGACCAGATCGACCGCGCCTGGGTCGGCCTGCGCGTGCTGCGCGCGCATGCCATGCGCACCATGGAAGGCGCGGGCGCCGACGACGGCGGCGGGCAGGCCTCGGTGGCGAAACTGCTGTGGGCCAACTGGCATCGCGGCCTCGGCGAACTCGCCATGGCCGTGCGCGGACCGGCGGGCCTGGTGGCCGCCGACGACGATCTCGACGAATGGCAGCGGCTGTATCTGTTCACCCGCGCCGACACCATCTACGGAGGTTCGAACGAAGTGCAGCGCAACATCATCTCCGAGCGCGTGCTCGGTCTGCCGCGGGAGGCCCGTCCGTCATGAGTGAGAACACCGTCTCGTTGTCGGTCGCGCCCCCGCTGGTGGCCGGCCACGGCCTGCTGACCGACCGCAAAGCCGTGGTGACCGCCGCCGCGGGCACCGGCATCGGCTCGGCCACCGCGCGCAGGCTGCTCTCGGAGGGCGCCGACGTCGTCGTCTCGGACTGGCACGAACGCAGGCTGGGGGAGACCCGCGCCGAGCTGAGCGCCGAATTCCCCGACCGCAAGGTCGAGGCCATCGTCTGCGATGTGTGCAGCACCGAACAGGTCGACGAACTCGTGCGCGGCGCGGCCGCGGCCATGGGCCGGATCGACATCTTCGTCAACAATGCCGGCCTCGGTGGCGAGACCCCGGTGGTCGATATGACCGACGAGCAGTGGAACCGCGTGCTCGACGTGACGCTCAACGGCACCTTCCGCTGCACCCGCGCCGAACTGGCCTACTTCCGCGCGGCGGGCCACGGCGGTGTGGTGGTCAACAATGCCAGCGTGCTCGGCTGGCGCGCCCAGTACGGCCAGGCCCACTACGCGGCCGCCAAGGCCGGCGTGATGGCGTTGACCAGGTGCAGCGCGGTCGAGGCCGCGGAGCTGGGGGTGCGCATCAACGCCGTCGCGCCGAGCATCGCCCGGCACGCGTTCCTGGACAAGGTGAGTTCGCCGGAACTGCTCGACCGGCTCTCCGAACGCGAGGCCTTCGGCCGGGCCGCCGAACCATGGGAGGTCGCCGCCACCATCGCCATGCTGGCCAGCGATTACACCACCTACCTCACCGGCGAGATCGTCTCCATCAGCAGCCAGCGCGCTTGAGGGGGCTGCCCGCCTCTCCGCGTTTTTGGCCAGACCTAGGTGCGGTGCCGGCAGCGTTGGCGGCCGGCGGCGGGTCGGCGGCTGGGTCAGCCGGTGCCCAGTGAGGTACCCGGACCGTACGAAATCAGGCATTGCGTGGGAGTACCTGCAAGCGGCTGAAAAGGTTGGATCCGGCTCGGCCGCGTATGCGATGCTGGTGGAGGTCGGGATCGCACACCCGGAGGGGCGATGGCTATGGGCCTGGACCGCCGATCTGCCCGAGAACAGCCCACACGCGAACAACTCGAACTCGAGTTGGTGCGTGATGTCGTGCTCGCCAGACGGAGACAGGAAAGCCTGGTCCTGGCCGCGCTGACCTTCGGTGCCGAACTCCTGGACGTCGGGCGACGCTCGGCCGCCGCGCGGGCCGGGCGCATTCTCGAGTCCTACGCCGTCGACGAGAACGACATCGCCCGCGATCCGCGCGCGGCACTGCGGGCCGATATGGCGCGCGAGCGGGCGCGGGCCCGCCGGATCGGGCTGGGCACCGGCGCGGACGGCGGCGAGGCGCAGGGGCGCCGGACCCACCAGATCGAATTGCTCTACGAGGTGCGCGCCGACCTGCTCGACGTGGTGCGCCGCTCGCGCAGATACCGTTTCGACCGCGACACCTTCGCCGAGCAGATCGCGCAAGGCCTGTGCGCGGTCACCGACAAGCTCATCGGCAGCGCCGATATGGACACCTACCACGCGTGGCAGCGCGGGATGGTGCTGAAGCTGATCGAGGAACCCACCCGCTTCGGGCCACCGCGCGTCCTCGCAACCGTTGACGCGGGCCCCGGCCGCGAACCCCTCACCGTCGAATGGGACAGCTGCGAACGCCGCCTGGCGCTGGTCATGCGGATGATGCGGGCCGGCATCTCGCCGGTGGTGATCTGTGAGCGCCTGCTCGCCGACCTGTCGAGATCGTCACCGCTGCGGTACTCGGAGCGCTGAAAATCCTTACCCACTATCCCAAGCAAATGCTTGGTTGTATTATGGCCGGGTGACCGCACCCGACCCGTCCAAATCAGCCCGGCGCAATGAACTGCTCGGATTGGCGGCCGACCTGTTCGCCGAGCGGGGCCTGCGCGCCACCACCGTCCGCGATATCGCTGATGCGGCCGGAATCCTATCGGGCAGCCTGTATCACCATTTCGATTCCAAGGAATCGATGGTCGACGAAATCCTGCGCGGCTTCCTCGACGACCTGTTCGGCCGCTACCGCGACATCGTCGCCTCCGGCCTGAGCTCGCGCGACACCCTCGAGGCGCTGGTGCTGGCCTCCTACGAGTCCTTCGACCGCTACCACGCCGCCGTCGCCATCTACCAGGTCGAGGCCAAACGCCTGCGCGGCATCGAACGCTTCACTTACATCGACGAATACAACAAGGAGTTCCGCGCCCTCTGGCACCAGGTGCTCACCAATGGTGTGCGCGACGGCAGCTTCCGGGCCGAACTCGATATCGAACTGGCCTACCGGTTCCTGCGCGACACCGTCTGGGTGGCGGTGCGCTGGTACACCCCCGGCGGTCCGATCACCGTAGACAACCTCGCCAAGCAGTATCTGACCATCGTGCTCGACGGGCTGACCGTGCCCGAGCACACCACGTAGGAGTCTGAACATGTCCGAACCCTCCGGCTCGCGCCGCCCCTACACCCCGCTGCGCGAGGCGTACGTGATCGACGCGGTGCGCACCCCGGTCGGCAAACGCGGCGGCGCCCTGGCCGGCGTGCATCCGGCCGACCTCGGTGCGGCGGCCCTGCGCGGTCTGCTCGACCGCAACCCGCTCGATCCCGGTGTGGTCGACGACGTCATCGTCGGCTGCGTCGACAACATCGGCCCGCAGGCAGGCAATATCGGCCGCACCGCCTGGCTGGTGGCCGGCTACCCGGAGGACGTTCCCGGCGTCACCGTCGACCGGCAGTGCGGTTCCAGCCAGCAGGCGATCAATTTCGGCGCCCAGGCCATCATGAGCGGCACCGCCGAGGTGATCGTGGCCGGCGGTGTGCAGAACATGAGCGCCATCCCGATCTCGGCGGCCATGCTTGCGGGTAAGGAATACGGCTACGAGTCGCCGTTCGTCGGCGCGCAGGGCTGGGATCACCGCTACGGCACCGGTGAGGTCTCGCAGTTCCGCGGCGCTCAGCTGATCGCCGAGAAGTGGGGGATCAGCCGCGAGGACATGGAGCGCTGGGCGCTGCGCAGCCATGACCGCGCCCGTCGCGCCATCAAGGAGGGCCGTTTCGATCGCGAGATCGTGCCGGTCGGCGATTTCTGGATCGATCAGGGCCCGCGCGAGACCAGCCTGGAGAAGATGGCCTCGCTGCCCGCCCTCGCCGAAGGCAGCCCGCTCACCGCGGCGGTGGCTTCGCAGATCTCCGATGGCGCGAGTGCCACCCTGCTCGCTTCCGACTGGGCGGTCCAGGAATACGGCCTCACCCCGCGCGCCCGCATCCATCACGTCAGCGCCCGCGGCGCCGACCCGATCTTCATGCTCAGCGCGCCGATCCCGGCCACCAAGTGGGCACTGGAGAAGACCGGCCTGACCATCGACGATATCGACGTCATCGAGATCAACGAGGCCTTCGCCCCGGTGGTGCTGGCCTGGTTGAAGGAGACCGGCGCGGATCCGGAGAAGGTCAACGTCAACGGTGGCGCCATCGCCCTCGGCCACCCGCTCGGCGCCACCGGCGCCAAACTGTTCGCCACCCTGCTCAACGAATTGGAGCGGATCAACGGACGGTACGGGCTGCTCACCATCTGCGAGGGTGGCGGCACGGCCAACGTCACGATCATCGAGCGACTGGATCGCTGATCTCGCTGGTGCCGGCGGCTGCCCGCGTGATCAGGCGGCCGTCGGCACCAGTCGGGTTTTCACCTGCGCGGGCCGGCGGCGCCCGGTATCGCCTCGGCTCCGGCTACACAGCCGTGGCACGGCCGGTGCCGCATCGGATCGGTCCATGCCCACCTTTGCGACGCTGCCGGGTGTAGGGTTGCGCGTCCTGCCGAATACCTTGCTGCGCAGCCAGTTTGCGCACCTCGGCCCAGCTGTGGCCGAACTTCCGGTGCCGGACTCGGAGTCGGGCGCCGGCGAGTTCAGGCACGTGCAGGGACTTTGTCTGTCGCGAAAAGATTCGGCAGACCGAGATTGTCGCGCAGAGTGGTTCCGGTGTACTCGGCGCGCAGTGCGCCGCGCTCCTGGAGCAACGGCACCACCCGATCCACGAATTCGTCCAGGCCGGTCGGCACCAGGTGGGAGCCGAGGATGAAACCGTCGGAGCCGTCGTTCTGCACGAAATGATCGATCTGCTTGGCGATCTGGTCCGGAGTGCCGACCAGCGGCCCGCGTTCGAACTGATCGATCACCACCTCGCGGAGGGTGAGTTTCTTCTCCTCGGCGACGGCTCGCAACTTGGCCACGGTCGCGAACCGATCCTGATACACGAAGGCCTTGCCCTGAATGATCGGCGGCGCATCGGGATCCGGGTCGATATCGGGCACCGGCCCCTCCGGGTCGTAGGCCGACAGGTCGCGGTTCCAGATCTGTTCCAGCAGGATCAGCGCGGTTTGGCCGGTGACCTGTTCATCGCGGATGGTGCGGTACTTCTCGATGGCCTCGGCCTCGGTGTCGCCGAGCACGAAACTCGCCGAGGGCAGGATCTTGATGTCGTCGGCCGAACGTCCCGCCGCGACGGCGCGGGCCTTGATATCGCGGTAGAAATCGGCCGCCTCGGGCAACTGCCCGTAGGGGGAGAAGATGGCGTCGGCATTGGCGGCGGCGAAATCGCGGCCCTGCGGGGATACACCGGCCTGCAATGTCACCGGACGGCCCTGCGGGCTGCGCGGCACGGTGAACCGGCCGGCGATATCGAACTGGCTGCTGTGGACGGCGAACGCGCCCGCATCCGGCCGAGCCAGGTAGCGCCCGGATTCGCGGTCGGCGACGATATCGCCGGCCTCCCACGAATCCCACAGCGCACGCACCGCCGCGACCGTCTCTTCCGCGCGCGCGTACCGCTGCGAACGGTCCAGGTATCCACCGCGGCGGAAGTTCTGGCCGGTGAACGCGTCGAATGAGGTGACCACATTCCAGGCGGCGCGCCCGCCGGACAGATGATCCAGGCTCGCGAACTGCCGTGCCAGCTCATAGGGCTCGTTGAAGGTCGTGTTGATGGTGCCGGCCAACCCGAGGTGCTCGGTCACGGCGGCGAGCGAGGCGAGGACGGTGAAAGTGTCGGGCCTGCCGATGATGTCCTGATCGAAGATCTTGCCCGCCCGTTCGCGCAGCGCGAGTCCTTCGGCGAGGAAGAAGAAATCGAACTTGCCGCGCTCGGCGGTGCGGGCGGTGTGCTCGAACGAGCTGAACTCGATCTGGCTGCCCGCCTCCGGATCCCACCAGGAGGTGTGATGGTTGACGCCACCGAGGTAGGCGCCGAGGATGACCTGCTTGCGTTGAATGCTCATGGTGACCTCGTTCAGGCGACGGCGTAGCGGTTGGGGACGGTTGTGGACAATCCGAGCAGCGCGCGCAGCGAGCCGCCCGGATACTCGGCGCGGGCCGGTCCGCGTTCGCGCAGAGCCGGGACGAGGCGGTCGGCGATGATCTCCAGGTCGTCGACCGCCACACCCGGGCGTAGCCGGAAGCCATCGACGCCCTGCTCGCTCCAGTGCGTCAACAGCTGCGCCAGCTGCTCGGCGCTGCCGGTGAATACCGCTGCGTCGGAGCTGAATTCACTGCCGTCCCATTCGTTGAGCCGGGCCAATCGCGCGGCGCCGGTCTCGGTCTCCGAATCCAGGAAGACGACCAGGTCGGCGTAGACCCGCAGCCGTTCACCGGACCGTCCGGCCGACGCGTCGGCGACCTGGGTGAGGATAGGTGCCGGGCCCGCGTCGAGGTCGGGCGTGACGAACACCAGATCCGCAGCACGTGCGGCGAACTCGTAGACGACCGGGTGATGCGCCAGCGCCGTCACCACCGGTTGCCCCTGCGGCGGGCGCGGCGTGATGGACGGGCCGCGCACCGAGAAGAACCGGCCCGCGAAGTCGATGTAGTGCAGCTTGTCCCGGTCGATGAAGCGGCGGTTGGGGATATCGCGGATCTCGGCGTCGTCCTCCCAGCTGTCCCAGAGTCTGCGCACGACCTCCACCGCGTCGCTCGCCTCGTCGAACAACTCCACCACCGAATCCGGCAGGGCCGCACCCGTCCGTACGGCCGCCAGCTCCTCGGCGGTGAGTGTGCGGATCTCGCGACGGCCGAAATGCCCGGCCTCGGTCGCCGAACCGGACACCTTCACCTGCCATCCCGCCCGGCCGTGCGAGGTGTAATCCAAGGTGGCGAGCGCTTTCGAGACATGGAACGGTTCGGTATGGGTGGTGGTGGCGGTCGGGATCAACCCGATATTCCTGGTCACCGGGGCCAGCCGGGCCGCGATCAGATGCGCGTCGAGCCGTGCCCGCACCCGATCCACCCGATCGCCGAACTCGTGCCGCTCACCCGGCACCGTGAAACTGTCCTCGATGGTGAGGAAGTCCAGCCGCGCCCGCTCCGCCACACTGGCGAGATCGACCCAGTACCCGGCATCGAACAGTTCCGCCGGCCGCGAGTTCGGCTCCCGCCACGCCGCCGGATGCCATCCGGCCCCGTCCAGCGCGATCCCAAGATGCAGAGGTTTCGATGCCATCGTTTACCGTCCTACGAATGCGCGAATGATCTACTTCGCCAACGTAAGAAAGTGATCACCGGCCGACCAGGGTTCCGATGAGCGTGATCCGAACCCGGCGGTGGTTCCGGAGGCGAATGTCCGGCCACGTACAGGCGTGGCCTGGCGACCACGCAGGCAACGGCCGGAGGTTCGGCTCCCCGGTCGTCGGTGGGTGGACGATGGTGCCGACACGGTGCTCGGCGGCGGTCGTTCGCCCTCGATTCGTGAAATGTCAGGCCGATACGTCTGGCACAGGCACCGGGCGTCCATTCTCCGCGAGCGATTGCGCGCCGGCCACACCGACCAGCGAGGCGGCGACGGCGGCCCGTACGGGAATCAACGGCGCCGCACCGTGTTCGATGGTGGCGCGGAACCCTTCGAGCACCACGACTGTGCCCTCGGCCATCCGGTCGACCGGCTCGTCGTTCACGAGGTGGGGGCGAGGCCGGCGGATCTCCTCGTGAGCGCGGCCGTCGATTCGAGCCCAGCCTTCGGTGCGCACTCGCACCGACCAGGCGCTCTCGCCGGAGGCGCGCAGCGATTCGGTCAGGCCGTGGACGCCGCGCACCGAAATCCAGCTCCAGTGGCTGTCGGGTTCGCCGGCGAGGAAGCCGTGACGGGCGATGGCCAGGGTGCCGTCGGAAAGCCGGATGACCAGCACGACGGCCGCAGGCCGAGCATCACCGGCGCCGACAGGGAAGGCGCTGACCTGCACCGGCCAGGCTCCGGTGAGGCTGAGCACCGGGGACACGGTGTGGGTGCAGTACGCGGTCGGCGCGATCCGGCCACGCCAGTGCGCGGGATCGCCGATGAGCCCGGCGGTGTCCTGCGGCGACAAGCTGTGCAGATAGTCGGCTTCCACCGCGACCACCGCCCCGAGCTCACCGGACTCCACCGACTCGCGCACCAGCCGCGTATGGGGATGGAAGACATAGTTTTCGGCGAACGAGTAGGTAGCCGCCGACCGCTCGGCGGCGGCGATGAGCTCACGCCCCTCCTGCTCGGACGCGCACGCCGCCGTCTCCGACAGCACATGAACCCCGCGGCCGAGGAACGCCGTGGCGAGCTCGGCGTGCGCATCGAAATCATTCGCGAGGATCACACCATCGAGGCCCGCGTCGAGCAGCTCGGCCCAGTCCGCGCACGCCCGAGCCCCGGAGAAGGTCGCGCGCGCCTGCGCCAGCCGTTCGACGTCACGATCACAGATCGCAACTACCTCGAACCCGATTCGCTGCGCCCACTCGGCCATATACAGTCCGCGCAGTAACCCCACGATTCCGACACGCATGGTTTCGTCATACGGGGAGGATTGGCCGCTCGGCAAGCTGTTTTCACGTCCATCTACGGATACCTGTCCGATCACAGGTCCGGGTCATTGCGGAAAAACGAGTGGTCGCCGAGTACTACATTGGTCAGATGCCGACTGCGGCCGACGATCCGCGACTCGGGGACGTGATCAAGGCGTATATGACGCTGCATGGGCTTGCGACCCATGCCCAGATGGCTCAGGTGCTCGGCATCGAGCGCAGCCTGGTGTCGAAGTACGTCAGTGGCGCGCGGACTTGCCGCGATATCACTCAGCTGCGTCATTTCGCCGATCGCATGGGTCTGCCACCGGAGACATTCGGACTGTTGGGTCGAAGCGGGATCGTCTTGCCTGCTCAGCCGGACGGGAGCGTCACGGAATGGCGCACAGTCCGCCAGATCTTGAATCGCCATCGGTTCGAGCTCACCGCAGCGGCGGCCGCCCTGTACTGGGATCCGATTCGCATCGAAGGCACCACCTGCATCACCCGACCGGACTGGTTGGCTCCGGCCCCGGTAGACCTCGACGCCGTCCGGCTCACGCTGGCCGAAGATGTCGCCGAACCGATCCTGAATGGCGGCGAAAACGAAACGGAGCCATACCGGCCACAGCGGAGCCCCGGGGATCGGCCCAGCAAATACAGCCAGGTTATCCGGTCCGTCGCACAGCCGGCGTTGTTCGAGAACCGGACGTCGTACCGCCTGACCGACGCCACTTTCGATGCATCCGGCGGGCAGATGACGTTCGGCCTGACCACATACTTCGACATGGTCGACGTATGCGAAGCAATGGCTCATGAGACCGCGCATCAGTGGGTACGGCGCGGTAATGGTCAGCGGATCTACATGGAGGATCTACCTTTTCGGCAGCTGGTCGGCGACCTCTTCGATACACGTCGACGAGCCGTTCTGCCGAGTATCAACACGTTGACCATTCGCCGTGCCCCCGGCGGGGACACCTTCTTTCTGCATCGCAGGGATTCGAACACCGTCACACTCGCCTCCGGGCTGACTCACATCGTCCCGGCCGGTGTCTTCCAACCGGCAGCGATCGGGCCGTGGAACGTGCGTCGAGACTTCAGCCTGTGGCGCAATATGCTGCGCGAGTTCTTCGAGGAATTGCTCGACGCTCCGGAACATGACGGAAGCCGGGGAACATCGGTCGACTATGACTGCGAGCCGTTCCGGGCCCTGACGGCCGCCCGGGAGACGGATCGAGTTCGAGCGTGGTGCTTTGGCGTGGGGTTCGATCCGCTGGCGCCTGCCGGGGAAATCCTGACCACCGTCGTCATCGACGCCTCCGTGTTCGATGAAGTGTTCGCCGGCCTCGTCTCGCGGAATTCCGAAGGTGACATCTACCCGTCCGACAGCGGGACGATCGGCATCCGGTGGAATGCGGGCAACGTTCGCCGGGTGCTCAACCACGAGCCGCTCGCGGCCGCGGCCGCCGCCTGTATCGCCCTGACCTGGCGGCACCGAGGCGTCCTGCTGCCATGATGAGGACGTGCGCGTACTCGTAACAGGTGCGAACGGCTACCTCGGCCGGGCCGTCGTCGAGGCCCTCGAGACCGCTGGACATCAGCCGGTCTCGATGGTCCGCAGACCGGGCGCTGTGGAAGCGGCCGTCAGGGTCGCTGATCTGCTCGATGAGTCCGCCCTGCGAACGGCGCTCGACGGAGTGGATGCCGTATGCCATCTCGCTGGCCTCACCCGTGCCCGGGAGTCCGTCGGCGACCCGATCCGATACTTTCGGGTGAACACCGTCGGGACGATAACGCTTCTCGCTGCCATGGCTGCTGCCGGTGTGCAGCGGATCGTCTTCGCCTCGACCGGATCGATCTACGGGACGTCGGCGCGACAGCCGATGACGGAGGATCTTCCGGACGTTCCACCACATCCCTACGCCGCCAGCAAGCTGGCGGCTGAGCTCGCGATTCAGGGGCACGCGCAAGGCGGGATGGCGTCTGTGGTCATTCTGCGACTGCTGAACGTGGCCGGGGGCGCAGACCCGGACACGACCCGTTTGATACCAAGGGTCTTGGCGGCCGCTGCCAACCGAACGGTGCTGCCGGTCAACGGCGACGGCAGCGCCGTGCGCGACTACCTGCATATCGACGATGCCGCAGCGGCATTCGTCGCAGCAGTCGAACACATGCCAACGCTCGGAGACGCCGTGCGGTTCAACATCGGTAGTGGGCGTGGAACCAGCGTCATGGATGTGGTCCGGGCGGTGGAACGGGTGACCGGCCGGCACGTCCGGGTGGAACACCGCTCAGCGGTGCCGGAGCCGGGAAGTCTTGTGAGCAGCTCGGCCGCAGCGCATTCAGGGCTGGGATGGCGGCCCGAGCGCTCCGATATCGATGCCATCGTTCGGCACGCTTGGCTGGCGCAGGTAGGCCCTGGAAGCGCGGGTGCAGCTGTCTGATCGTGTGACAAATTGTCACAGCCGGACCCGCGGAGACGTTGCGACGATGAGCTCATGGAAACTCCGCTCCCGCCGATCGATCACGGCGTGCCACTCGGTGGTCTGACAGTGGATGCAGCGCATGACGTGATGCAGCGTCATATCGATTGCCCGATTACGGTTTGTCCCATCAAGCGTCGGGCGAAGGCGGTGCTGATCGAGTCAGGCCGTTTTGTACCCTCGGAGCATCCGAAGTTCGGGTACTGATCATGGACGTCGGCGACGATCGGATTGCTGTGGAGATCGGCATCATCCAGGACGTCATCGACACAGTCGAGCGACGACTGCGGGCATACGAATGCCAGGGCCGGCAGGTTGTGGTGCCACGGTCGCTCATCTACGCAGCCGTGCTCCAAAGGGTGATCACGAGTGCCCGGGAGCTGTGGTATCGGCCGACACTAGATGGCGCGGAGGTATTGGACCAACTGCTGGACGACGGCAGCGACGGCCTGCTCGAAGAGCTACTGCGGGACTACCTGGTCAGTGCGAATTGACTGCCTGAGAAACGAGGTCAGGCGGCCTCCACGAGGGGAGTCCGCCTGACCGATGACCGAGCGGGCTCGGTTATGCCGACGCGCCGGGGGTCGCCCGGGCGTCGTGGGTGAGCGCGGCGATCGTGTCTATCCGCGCGACCGCATCGCGCACGATGCGGTCGATGAGTTCCTGACAGGTGGGCAGGTCGTCGATGATGCCGGTGACCTGGCCCGCGGCGAGCACGCCCGCCTCGGTATTACCTTCTACCAGACCGGCTTTGAGCAGCATCGGGGTGTTGGCGGCCATGATGACCTGCGACCAGGTGAGGTCCTTGGCCTTACGCATGGCCAGGCCGTCGCGGACCATGGTCGACCACTTCATGCCCGTCATGGACTTGAACTTCGCGGCATTGGCGACCGCGGCGGTCAGGCCGCGCCAATTGCCCGAATGCTCGAGCCGCTGCACGAGTTCGGTGTTCAGCACGCGATGCGGCATGCCGTCGACCTTGAGCGAGACCACGGTGTCCTGCAGGTGCCGGTTCAGGTATTCCTGCTTCACCGCGTCGGGGACCTGGCTTTCCTGGGTCAGCAGGAAGCGGGTGCCCATGGCGATACCGGCCGCACCATAGGCGAGCGCGGCGGCGAGGCCACGGCCGTCGAAGAAGCCGCCGGCGGCGACCACCGGGATATCGACGGCGTCGAGCACCGACGGCAACAGCAGCGTGGTCGCGACCGGACCGGTGTGCCCACCGCCCTCACCACCCTGCACGATCACCGCGTCGGCGCCCCAGGACGCCACCTTCACCGCGTGCTTGGCCGCGCCGATGGACGGAATCACCACCACACCAGCTTCTTTGAGCTTGGCGATCAGCTCCTGCTTGGGCGCCAGCGCGAACGACGCCACCGCCACCTTCTCCCGGATCAGCAGGTCGATGCGCTCACCGGCATCGGAGGCGTCGGCGCGGATATTCACGCCGAACGGCTTCGTGGTATGTGATTTGGTCTTCGCGATCGCGGCCTCGAGCTCGTCGTAGGTCATGGTGGCCGAGGCCAGAATGCCGAGCCCGCCGGCTTCTGCGGTGGCCGCGACCAGCCGCGGCCCGGCCACCCAGCCCATGCCGGTCTGCACGATCGGATGCTCGATGCCGACCAGTTCGGTCAGCGGAGTCCGCAGCCGAGGCGTCATGCCGAGACCTCCTTCTCGCGAATCCCCTTCGGGTCGAGCACGGTGCGGATGATCCGCAGCTCCTCCTCGGTCGGCAGCCTGGTTTCGCCCGCCTCGCCCAGCTCCGCGATCTCGAACGAGGTGTTCTCGGCGACCTCATCGGCGCTGACCCCGGGATGCAGCGACAGCGCGCGCATCGTGTGGCCGGGACCGCCGAAGTCGAAGACGCCGAGGTTGCTGACCACCCGGTGCAGGTGATGGAACCGGAAGGCCGGATTGTCCGGATCGATCTTGTCGTAGCCGATGCCGGACACGATGTCGACGGTCTCGCAGAACACCCGCTTGTTGTGCCGCGGTACGAAGTAGCTGGTGGC
Organism: Nocardia cyriacigeorgica NBRC 100375; assembly: GCF_000308555.1. Classification (GTDB taxonomy): domain Bacteria; phylum Actinomycetota; class Actinomycetes; order Mycobacteriales; family Mycobacteriaceae; genus Nocardia; species Nocardia cyriacigeorgica. The sequence continues at coordinate 46,372 of NZ_BAFY01000031.1, forward strand.
GTGGTTGATGGTGTTGCCAGGCGCGCCGCGCACACCGAACATCTGCCGGGTCGGCTGTTGCAGCGGACCGAACGCCGACAGATTCTGATTGCCGTACCGGTCCAGCTGATTGGCGCCCATCACCACGTGCCGGCGCCCGGAGGCGACCACATCGAAGACCCGGGAGAACGGAATCCAGCCCTCGATGGGCGCCTTGCCGCCGATCGCGGGGACCTCGGCGAACAGCAGCGCCTCACCGTCGGACAGCAGCAGATCCGGTGCGAAGGTCAGCCGCGCCAGCCGCGCGCCGATGGTGGTGATGGTGGACATCGGGCTGGCCATGATCTCGCCGGCGCCGCGGAAGATCTCGGCCGCGGCGACGACGCAGACCTCGGCCCGAGTGATGGTGGTCGTTTCGCTCATTTCTGCTCCTCGGCGAAAGCGCGGACAGCGGCCTGGTATTCGTCCTCGGACACATCCAGGTAGCGCGCCTTGAACTCGGCCCACGATTCGGGCGTCTTGGCGGCATCCACATAGTGGCGCTGGAACTTCTCGTCGCGGCCGTAGCTGCCGGAGAAGGTGAAGTGCGCGCCACCGGGGGCCTCGACCACGCCGTCGACCATCATCCGGTTGAGGATGATCGACTGCTGGGGAACGGCTTTCACCAGTTCCGCGGTTTCCACCAGCCGGTCCACTGTCAGATAGCGGCGCTGCGCCGACAGGCAGTACAGGTCGTCGAAGTACGGATCGACGCCGGTGTAGGCGGCATTGCCGTGCTTGTCGCCCAGATCCAGGTGCACGAACGCGGCGTCCAGGTTCAGCGCGGGCATGGCGATCAGGGTCTCGGTCTTGCCGTCGGTCGGGTAGGGCGACTGCACCGTCTTCAGTTCGCCCTCCCAGAAATCGAGGACGGCCGAACCCAACCCGGCGCGGATCGGCAGGAACGGCAGCCGGGCGGCCGCGGCTTGCAGGCCGCACTTGACCATGCCCTCGTCCATCTCACGCACGGTGATCGCGCCCTCGGTGCGCGCCTTGGCGAACCAGGGATCGTAGAACGGCGCCGAATCCAGCGAGACGAAGCCGTAGTACGCCTTGCGCACCTTGCCCGCCGAGCACAGCAGGCCGAGATCGGGGCCGCCGTAGGTGACCACGGTCAGGTCGGTGATATCGGACCGCAGCAGCGCCCGGACCAGGGCCATCGGCTTACGCCGTGAACCCCAGCCGCCCAGGCCGATGGTCATTCCGCTGCGCAGTTCGCCGACGACCTCGTCGAGCGTCATGTGCTTGTCGCGCATGGGTTTCTACTTCCCTTTCTTCTGTGCGGCCAGATCGTCGTCGAAACGCGCGCGGATCTCATCGGCCACACCGGCGAGGTTGAGCTCCATGGTGAAGCCCTGCTCGTAGCGGTAGGAGCGGTGCACGTCCTGCACGTCGATGCCGTTGAGGGCGCGTTTGGCGGCGCGGATCACCCGGCCGTCCTTGTTCGCGATGTTCTTGGCGACATCCAACGCGGTGGCGTCGAGCTCGGCGCGCGGCACCACGTGCAGCACCGAGCCGTAGTGGTGCAGCTGCTGCGCGGTGAGGGTGCCGGCGGTGTAGAACATGGCCCGCATCAGGTGCTGGGGGATCAGCCGGGCGAGGTGGGTGGCCGCGCCGAGTGCGCCGCGGTCGACTTCGGGCAGGCCGAAGGTGGCGTCGTCGGAGGCGACGACGATATCGGAATTGCCGACCAGGCCGATGCCGCCGCCCAGGCAGAAGCCGTTGACCGCGGAGATCACCGGCACCTGGCAGTCGTAGACGGCGGCGAAGGCCTCGAAGCAGCCGTGGTTGGCGCGGATCAGGGCGGTGTGCCCGGTGTCGGCGTTCATCTCCTTGATGTCCACGCCGGCGTTGAACCCGCGGCCCTCCGCGCGCAGCACCACCACCTTGGTCTCCGGATCGCGGCCTGCCTCGCGCAGTGCGTCGGCGAGAGCGAACCAGCCGTCCGAGGGTATGGCGTTGACCGGCGGATAGTCGACCGTGATGACGGTGATGCCGGTTGATTCGGTGTGACGGTTGATCCCCATCGCAGTTCCCATCGTGAGCGAACCTTGGCTAAGCAAGCAATTGCTTGGTAGGTTAGCACGGTGGCACTCGAAATCGATCTGTCCGGACGCGTCGTTCTGGTAACCGGCGGTGTCCGCGGTGTGGGCGCGGGCGTCAGCCGGGCCTTGCTCGCCGCGGGCGCGACCGTGCTGGCCTGCGCACGCCGCCCCGGCGACGCCCCGGTGGAGTACGAGGGACGGCAGGCCGAATTCCTGCCATGCGATGTGCGCGACGGTGACGCGGTCCGCGAACTGATCGACACCGTCGTCGCCCGGCACGGCCGCCTCGACCACCTGGTCAACAACGCCGGCGGCGCCCCCTACGCCCTGGCCGCCGATGCCAGCAAGAACTTCCACGCCAAGATCGTCGAGCTGAATCTGCTCGCGCCGCTGCTGGTTTCGCAGACGGCCAACGCGGTGATGCAGGCCCAGCCCGACGGCGGCTCGATCATCAACATCTCCAGCGTCAGCGCGCATCGCCCCTCGCCGGGCACCGCGGCCTACGGAGCGGCCAAAGCCGGCGTCGACAGCCTCACCGGCTCGCTGGCGGTGGAATGGGCACCGAAGGTCCGGGTGAACTCGGTGGTCGTCGGCCCGGTGGAGACCGAACTCAGCCTGCTGCACTACGGCGACGCCGACGGGGTGGCCGCGGTCGGTGCCACCATCCCGCTGGGGCGGCTGGCCCGGCCCGAAGACGTCGGCCGCTGCGTGGCCTTCCTCGCCTCACCGCTGGCCGGCTACGTCAGCGGGGCGACGCTCGAGGTGCACGGCGGCGGCGAACGCCCGGCCTTCCTCGATGCCGCCACCGTCAACACCGCCGCACCGAACGGCGCGCCCAAGCCCTGACCGACCAGACCCGATCAGCGCCGCGACCGGCCTGATCGCCCACCCCGACCGCTGAGCAAGACGATAGGAACACGATGGAAACCGATGGGATCTGTGCCGGACGTACCGTGATCATCACCGGCGCCGGCCGCGGCATCGGCCGCGCGCACGCGCTGGCGTTCGCCGCGGCGGGCGCGAAGGTGGTCGTCAACGATCTGGGCTCCGCGCTCAACGGCGCCGATACCGGCGAGACCCCCGCCGAGCAGGTCGTCGCCGAGATCCGCGCCCAGGGCGGCGAGGCCGTGGCCAACGGCGACGACGTCGCCGACTGGGAGGGCGCACGCCGGCTCATCCGCCAGGCGATCGACACCTTCGGCGGGCTCGACGTGCTGGTCAACAATGCCGGCTTCGTGCGTGACCGGATGCTGGTCAACCTGTCCGAAGAGGAATGGGACGCGGTGATCCGGGTCCACCTCAAGGGCCATTTCGCCACCATGCGCCATGCCATCGAGTACTGGCGCGGGGAGTCCAAGGCCGGGCGTCCGGTGGACGCGCGCGTCATCAACACCAGCTCCGGCGCCGGCCTGCAGGGCAGCGTCGGCCAGGGCAACTACGGCGCCGCCAAAGCGGGTATCGCGGGCCTGACCCTGACCGCGTCGGCCGAGTTCGCCCGCTACGGCGTCACCGTCAACGCGATCGCGCCGGCCGCCCGCACCCGGATGACCGAGACCGTCTTCGCCGAGGACATGGCCGCGCCCGAGGAGGGCTTCGACGCGATGGCCCCGGAGAACGTCTCGCCGCTGGTCGTCTGGCTGGGCAGCGCCGAGTCGGCGGGCGTGACCGGCCGCATGTTCGAGGTCGAAGGCGGCAAGATCGCCGTCGCCGAGGGCTGGCGGCACGGCATCCCGGTCGACCGCGGCGCCCGCTGGGACCCGGCCGAACTCGGCCCGGTGGTGGCGGACCTGTTGGCGAAGGCGAACACTCCGGAGCCCGTCTACGGGGCGTAAAGACGAACCGGCCCATCGACAACCACGCGGCGGCGCGAGTCAGGCGACTCGCGCCGCCGTCACGTTTGCCCGAGGGCACGGCACGAGCAGTCGCTCCGAACACCGCACATCGTGGTCTTCTCGGCGCGCGGGCAGTTGACAGCCGGTGCGCGCTCCCGGGCGCATCGCTTTCGAGATCGGCGTGAAGGTGGCGGCGGTCGCCAACTGTGTCCCGGTGGTTGTCGCGCGGCACTCGGCCTCGACGTCGCCTGACCGTTCGGCGGATCCACTACCGAGCGGGTCGATGCATCGGCCGGATGCGGGCACTCCTGCCGCTGATGTGGCCGACTTCACTTCACGCCGGATCCATGGCCGAGTGAGGGTTTGCCAGCAAACCGACCGTCAGGTCACCCAGGTCCGCCTGTGTGCGGGCGGGGCGCAGACCTCGGTGGACGCGGTTTACGCCGTCCAGGTGATCCGAATGCCCGGTCGTTCGCCGCCCCTGAGCGGGTGGTACGGCTGCGCGGTCGGAAGCCGACGGTTTACTATGGGCAACCGTTGTTGGAGTCCGGGTTGTGCGTGTGGCCGGGCGAGGATTTGCGCAGTCGCTATGAGGGGAAGGCCGTCGCATGGCCAGTGGTCGCTTCACCCGTGTGCTCGCGGTAGCGGGGGCCGTCGGCTGCCTCGGACTACTCGGGCCGGTCGCGGCCGAGGCCCAGCCGGACAATGGTTCCGGGCAGGGCGGAAACAGTGCCCCGAACCCGGGCAACGGCGGACCCGTACCGCCGATCGGCGGTGGCTTACTGCCCAACTCGGGCAGTGGTGGTGCCCCGAATGCCGGTGCCGGCCCGAACGCCGGCCAGGGCGGGGCGAATCAAGGGCACGCAGCGAATACCGATCCGGGCTCGAGTCCAGGGCGTGGTGCGGCGTCGAACGGTTCGCCCGGTGCGGATGCCACGAACTCCACGTCCCCGGTCGACGAAGCCGGTGAATGGCAGCCACTGACCATCCCCGGCCGGTCGACGTCCGTCGAGGCGGGCCTCGAACCCACCGATGTCGCCGGTCCAGGAACCGGCTCGGCCGGAGCCGGTTCGGCCGCCGCGGGCTCTGCCGCCGCAGGCTCGGCGGGACTCGGCGCGGTGCTCGGCGGCGGATCCTCCGCTCTCGGCGTCATTCTCGGCACCGGCTCGGCCGGTCTCGGCGCTGCCCTCGGCACCGGTTCCGCGGCCGTCGGCTCGGCCGGGGTCGGTGCGCTCGGAACCGGCTCTGCCGCAGTGGGTTCGGCCGGTATCGGTGCCCTCGGCACCGGCTCCGCCGCGCTCGGTACCGGTTCGGCTGCCGTGGGCTCGGCAGGTGTCGGTGCTCTCGCCACCGGCTCGGCTGCCGTCGGCTCGGCCGCGCTCGGTGCGGCCGGACTCGGTTCCGCGGCAACGGGTTCGGCTGCGGTCGGTTCGGCGGCCGTTGGCTCGGCCGCGGTCGGCTCCGCCTCCCCGCTGCTGTTATTGCTGCTTCCCATTCCGCCGGTGCCACCGGCGCCCGCGCTGCCGCCGCTGGCCATCCCCCCGGTGCCCGCGCCGCCGGCGATCGCACCGCCCGCCATCGCACCGGTCGTGCCAGGTGTCCCCGCTCTTCCGGTCGTCGCGCCGCCCGCCCCGGCCGCGCCCGCGCCGCCCGCCGCGGCTCCCTCTCCGGCCGCATCGCCCGCCCTGGCCGCACCGTCGGACCCGGATGTGCGCAACACCAGCGCCGAGGACGGCCTGCCCGAGCCGAAGGTGCTGACGGTGATCGGCGGACTGATCGCCCTCACCCTCGCCGGTGCCGGGTCGGGTGCGGTGAGTTTCCAGAGTGCCTCGGCGGCACAGGCACGTATCGATGCCGCGCGCGCCGAATTCTTCGGAACGGGTCGGTGATCGGCGATGACACAGAGTAAGGCGCAGAGCGGTTCGCGGTCCTACCGCCGGGTGGCCGCGGCCGTGGACGCGGTCTGCGCGGTTGCCGCCGATTTCGACGCGACCACCCTCGACGAGGTGGTGCTCGCCATCGCCGCCGAGCGCAAACGGATGATCGAGATCGCCGACGCCGACCTCGGCCCCGGCGTCTGCGGTCAGCGCCGGTTCTATCCGGACAAAGACGTGATCGTGCTGGCCACCGCGCTGCCCAGCCGTGAGCACACCCTCGCCCACGAACTCGGGCACATCGTGTTCGACCACGAGGGTGCGCCCGCACCGGAGGTGACGCTCGAGGCCAGCGACGATCTGATCGCCTACATGCTCAGCCAGCGCGCGCATCAGCAGATCGTCGACGACGGCGAAGACGAACAGGCCGAATGGGAGGCCGAGACCTTCGCCGCGATGCTGATGACGCGGCTGCGCGTATTCAACAACCGGGGCGCGGGCGTCTCGGTCCTTCGATTCGATGAGGCTCTCGGATGACCTTCTGGTTGACGGCCATGCTGGTCTGGGTGGCAGCCGGTGCGCGGGTGGGGCGGGTGCTGGTCAAGCCCGCGACCACCGCGCGGGTGGCCATCGTGATCGCGGTCGCCGCGGTCGCGCTCGCCGCCACGGTCGCGATTCCCGATGTCGGGGTCGCGGTCGACAACCTGTTACCGGAGGGCCTGCGCTCGGGCATGCTGTCCGACGGTGTCGTCGTCGCGGCCTGGCTGCTGTTCACCACCGCCACCTCGGTGGTGGCGTCGGCGGCCTGGCCGGTGGTGTCGCGGCGCAACCTGCGCCAGATCGCGTGGGTGATCTACGCGGTCGGTGCGGCCGCGGCCGCGGCGACGCTGGCCTGGACGCATGTGTTCGGCTGGGTGATCGTCGCGCTCGGTGGGCTTTTCATCGTCGTCACCGGTCTGCGCAATCTGGACTGGACCGCGCTCGGGCGCGGTATCGCGATCTACACCGCAGGCACCGCGCTGGTGGCCTTGCTAGCCGTGCTCGAGATCCGGCGGGCAGCCATCGACGCCCCGCGCGCGAAACCCGGTGAGGCGGACTGGGGTTGGCCGGCCTGGCAGATCGCGAGCCTGTTCATCGCGTTCGGTGCGGTGTGGATCGTCATCGAATTGTGGGTGCGCGCGCGGCTGCTGTTGCGGCGCATCGAGCTGCTGCACCGGGTGATGGTGAAGCGCTTCCCGGAGGTGGTGGCGCACGAGCAGGGTGGCACCTCCACGCAGTTGAAGGCGTCCGACCGGGTGGCGCAGATCATGGACGCGCTCTATCTCCAGTCCGGCGGCGGTGTGCAGATCGTCTCGGCCGGTGACCCACCGGACTCGGTGACCCAGCGCGCCGATCGCGTCGCGCGGTGGGCCCGCAACCCGCTCGGCGATGTGGTGGTCGATGCCCGCTGGATCGCGCCGCCCGAGGGTGTGAGCCCGCGTGGCTGGGTCAGTGCGATCGCGCAGGCCTTCGAAACCACGGCGCGCGAGCAGCAGCGGAAGCCGGCCGCCGCCCAGCCGCGGCCCTGATTCGGCGATCCACTCGAGACTCGGCGTTGCCCTGGCGCGGCTCACGCTCCGGGGCAACCGGTCTCAGCCATGCTCGCAGGCCGGTATCCGCTATGAGATGGCGCCGATCACATAACACAACACAGTGCGGCCCACTGGGCCGCACTGTGTTGTGGTGTGCGAGAGCCTATTCGGTCCCATCCGGAGGAACTTCGGGCAGGCCTTCACTTGCCCGGAGTTTCTCCGCCATGGAGGTGAGTAGATTCTGTGATTCTTCGGAGAGGTCGAAAGCCCGGCTGGACAATCGGCGCAGCCCGTAACCCTGCAACTGAGACAGCAGTTCCAGATCGTGGTCGATCTTGGCGGCGTAGATGTCGTTGAAGAAGTAGTCGGGCTTGACCTTGAAGAACTTCGCCAACGCGGCCACCGTCTCGTCCGACGGATTGGTCCGCTGCCCGGACCGCAACTGCGACAGGTACGGTTTGGAGATCGGATGCCCTGAAGCCGTCAGCGCGGCTGCGACCTCCGCGTTGGTGTGCGGCTTACGCCCCGGGGGATGCACGGTTTCGAACAGCTTGTTCAGCCGCGCCGCGAAATCAGCCATTGTGAGCCGCCCAATTCCCTTCGCTGTACTAACAGTCGTTATCTCGGATACGTATCATTGATATTAGCGGCTCAGTAACTGAAAACCTACGCCTGATTCCGAATTTCCTTGAAGCTTCCAGGTCGGTGTCCAGTGCAGAGGCTCCGAGCGTGGCGTTTGCGGGTTCCACCAACGGCTCTTGTGGAGCCGTCCGGCCAGCAAGTTCTAGCCCGTCGCGGGGGTCTTGCCCGTCGGACCTGCGGTAGCCGCAAGTTAGCTGACATCTCATCTAGTCCTCTGTACCGGACTTTGTGTGGCGTACGACACGTTTTGCCGCCTCCGAGATGAACGTTCAAGTTACACCGGGGAATTGGTTGAAAGCCTTACAACCGCTCGATGATGGTGCCTGTCGCTAGTGCGCCACCGGCACACATGAGCACCATCGCGAGGCTCTTGTCGGAGCGCTCCAGCTCGTGCAAAGCCGTTGTGATGAGGCGGGATCCGGTGGAACCGACCGGATGGCCCAGGGCGATGGCGCCACCGTTGACGTTCACCTTGTCCATATCCGGCTTGTGGACCGACGCCCACGACAGTGGCACCGAGGCGAAGGCCTCATTGATCTCGAACAGATCGATATCGCTCATGCTCATGCCCGAACGCTCCAGCAGGCGGGTGGTGGCCTGCACCGGACCGTCGAGGTGGAACTCCGGCTCCGAGCCGACCAGGCACTGGGTGACGATTCGGGCCCGCGGGGTCAAACCTGCACGGCGCGCGGCCTTTTCGTCCATCAGCAGCACCGCGGCGGCGCCATCGGAGATCTGCGAGGAGGTGCCCGCGGTGTGGATGCCGCCGTCGAGCACCGGCTTCAGCGCGGCCAGGCTCTCGGCGGTGGTCTCGCGCAGGCCCTGGTCCCGGTTGACCTCCATCTTCTCGCCGGTGAGGTTGCCTTCCTTGTCGGCCACCGGTGCGGTCACGGTGAGCACCTCGCGGTCGAAGCGGCCCTCGGCCCAGGCCTGGGCGGCCAGGCGCTGCGAGCGCACACCGAACGCGTCGACGTCCTCGCGGGTGATGCCGCGCCGCTTGGCGATTCGCTCGGCGGCCTCGAATTGATTGGGCATATCGATATCCCAGGAGGCGGGCCGGCGCGGGCCCGCGTGCTCACCGACGTTGGCGCCGAGCGGAACCCGGCTCATCGCCTCCACGCCGCAGGCCATGCCGATCTCGATGGCATCGGTGGCGATGAGGCCGGCGATCAGGTGGTTGGCCTGCTGGGCCGAGCCGCACTGGGCGTCGATGGTGGTGCAGCCGGTCTGCCAGGGCAGCCCGGCGTGCAGCCAGCCGACCCGGGTGACGTTGTTGGACTGCTCGCCGGCCTGGGTGACGCAGCCGCCGATGACCTGCTCGACGAGGGCGGGGTCCAGATGGGCGCGCTCGAGCAGGCCGCGCTGGGCGAGGCCGATGAGTTCGGCCGCGTGCAGGCCGGACAGCCAGCCGCGGCGCTTGCCGATGGGGGTGCGGGCGGCTTCGACGATGACGGGTGTACCCATCTCCAACCTTTCCTCGAGGACAGAATTGAAACGTGTTCTTGACACTTGTCACCGGCGGATCTGTCCGGTTTCTTTCCTAGTTTTCCCGCCTGTGCTTCAATAATTGTAGAACGTGTTCCAGTGTTGTCGACGGATGCACCTGGTGCTCGGCTCGGCTTGGTTGCGCACTCTCTTAAGGAGGCCACTGGTGGTAGCCCCTCGAACGGTCCGGCCCGATCTGCCGGACGGATTCGACGTCACCGATCCCGAAATCTATGCCCACCGCGTCCCGGTCGAGGAATTCGCCGAGCTGCGCCGGGCCGCGCCGATCTGGTGGAATCCACAGCCACCGGAGGTGGGCGGCTTCCACGACGACGGGTTCTGGGTCGTCAGCAAGCACGCCGATGTCAAGGAGGTCTCGCGGCGCAGCGACGTGTTCTCCACCTACGAGAACACCGCGATCCCGCGGTTCAACGACGACATCACCCGCGAACAGATCGAGCTGCAGCGGTTCGTCCTGATCAACAAGGACGCGCCCGAACACACCAAACTGCGCAAGATCATCTCTCGTGGCTTCACCCCGCGGGCGATCAACAGCCTGCGCGCCGAGCTGTCGGCGCGCGCGGAGGGCATTGTGAAGGCGGCCGCCGAGGCCGGTTCCGGTGATTTCGTCACCCAGATCGCGTGCGAGCTGCCGCTGCAGGCCATCGCCGAGCTGATCGGGGTGCCGCAGGAGGACCGGATGAAGGTCTTCCGGTGGTCCAACGAGATGACCGGCTACGACGATCCCGACAACGATGCCGATCCGGTGGTGGCCTCGGCGGAAATTCTCGGCTACGCCTACCAGATGGCCGCCGATCGCAAGAAATGCCCGGCCGACGACATCGTGACCACATTGATCGAGGCCGATATCGACGGCGACAAGCTCTCGGAAGAGGAATTCGGCTTCTTCGTCATCATGCTGGCGGTGGCCGGTAACGAGACCACCCGCAATGCCATCACCCACGGCATGATGGCCTTCCTCGATCACCCCGATCAGTGGGAGCTGTTCAAAAAAGAGCGCCCGGCCACCGCCGCCGACGAGATCATCCGCTGGGCCACACCGGTGACCTCATTCCAGCGCACCGCATTGGAAGACGTTGAGCTCGGCGGCGTGCAGATCAAAAAGGGACAGCGGGTGGTCATGCTGTACCGCTCGGCGAACTTCGATGAAGACGTCTTCGAAAATCCGGAGAAGTTCGACATCATGCGCGAGGACAATCAGCACCTGTCCTTCGGCGGCACCGGCGCGCATTTCTGTATCGGCGCGAACCTGGCCCGCCTCGAGGTCGATCTGATCTTCAATGCGATCGCCGATCATCTGCCGGATATCAGCAAGCTCGGTGACGCCAAGCGGCTGCGTTCGGGCTGGCTCAACGGCATCAAGGAATTCCCGGTCGATTACAAGACCTGCCCGGTCACCGGCTGAACCAGCGGCTGAACCCCGCCGGGCACGAGAATGCCCCCTCGATCAGTGGATCGAGGGGGCATCGTCGTTATCCGGGCTTCAGGCCGGTCGCGCCGTTTTCATGGCCCGGTCGACCTCCCAATATGCGCGCAAAGCGGCGATCTTGCCCGCCTCGTCGACCCGATAGGTGAACACGCCCTCGGCATCGATCACGTGCCCGCCGAGGGTGCTGCGGATGAGGCCGGTGAACGCGACCTCCGAACCGCAGGCGAACGAGTCACCGAACAGGAACTCGATCGATTCGGTGGCGGCGATCGCCTTGTCCCAGAAGGCTGCGATGGCATCGCGACCGCGGTGACCGCGGCCCTCCGGATCGAAACCCGAGGGCCCGATCGGGTCCTCGACGATGCCGTCCTCGGCGAACAGCTCCAACCAGGCGTTCTTGTCGCGAGCCCGCACCGCCGCCTGGGAGGCCAGGCCCGCGGCGCGCGCCGGATGATCGGTGATGGGGGAGGACTCGACGGTCATGGTTGCCCTTCCGGCTCAGACGATCGGATCATCGATATTGGCCGCCGCGAACTTGCGCAGCGACTCCTGTTTGGCCGACAGCTCCCCGTCGAACCCGATGCCGTCTATCAGCCAGGGCACCACGATCGCATCGGTGACGCCGGCGTCGGCCAGATCCTGATAGCCGGAGCGGCCGAACTTGTCGATGCACACCGCCTGGATCTCGAACGGTTCCTCGGCCCGGCCGTACTCGGCGCGCAACTGCCCCAGCGTCTCGATGGTCTCGCACAGCTGGTCGAACTTCATCATGGCCGAGGTCCAGCCGTCGCCGACCCGGGCCGCCCGGCGCAGCGCGGCGTCGGTGTGGCCGCCGATATAGAACGGCACCGGCTCGGTCGGCGCCGGACTCATCTGCAACGGGTCGAAGTCGAAGAACTCGCCGTGGTACTCGACCATCCCGCCGCCGAGCACCAGCTTGATGACCTCGATCATCTCGTCCACCCTGGCACCGCGCCGCTTGAACGGCACCCCGCACCATTCGAATTCCTCGGGCGCCCAGCCGATGCCGACGCCGAAGCCGAAGCGGTTACCCGACATGTTCGCCACCGACCCGACCTGGCGGGCCAGCAGCAGCGGGTTACGGGAACCGAGTTTGAGCACATTGGTGTAGAAGCGGATGCGGCTGGTCACCGCGGCCATGGCGGTGGCGCCGATCAGCGGATCCACCCATGGCGTCTCAGGGCCCCAGAAGCGACTGCCGTCGGGAGTGTAGGGGTATTTCGCCTCGGCCGTCTTCATGTAGAACAGCGAATCGGGCAGGGCGATGGAGGCAAACCCGCATTCCTCCGCGGTCTTGGCCAGCTCGGGCAGTTGCTCGAGCGGGCTCAGTGCGATGCCGAGGGTGAACTTCATGCCGGACGCTCCGACCCGACCACCCACATCGAGAAGTACTGCGAGCCACCACCGTAGGCATGGCCGAGCGCCTTGCGCGCATTCTCCACCTGGTAGGCGCCGGCCCGCCCCATCACCTGCTTGGCGGCCTCGGCGAAGCGGATCATGCCGGAGGCGCCGATCGGATTGGACGAGAGCACGCCGCCGGACGGATTCACCGGCAGGGTGCCACCGATCTCGGTTTCGCCCTTGTCGGTGAGCTTCCAGCCGTCACCGGGGGCGGCGAAGCCGAGGTTTTCCAGCCACATCGGCTCGAACCAGGAGAACGGGACGTAGATCTCGGCGGCATCGATCTCGCTGAGCGGATCGGTGACCCCCGCCTGCTTCCACAGTGCGGCGGCCGCATCGCGACCGGCCTGCGGGTTCACCTGATCGCGACCGGCATAGGTGGTCGGCTCGGTGCGCATAGCGGTCGCGTGCACCCACGCCACCTTCTTGCCCGCGGCTTCCACCGCGGCGGCCGAACTCTCGCCACCGATGACCACCGCGCAGGCGCCGTCGGAGGAGGGGCAGGTCTCGTCGAAGCGGATCGGATCCCACAGCATCTGGGAGGCCAGCACCGACTCCATGGTGATATCGGGCTGCTTCAGGTGCGCGTACGGGTTCTTGGCGCCATTGCGCCGGTCCTTGGCCGCGACCATCGCGCCGATATGGCCGGGCGCGTTGGAACGGCGGATGTAGGAGCGCACGTGCGGAGCGAAGTAACCGCCCGCGCCGGCGCCGACCGGCATGGTGAACGGCACCGGAATCGACAACGCCCACATGGCATTCGACTCCGACTGCTTCTCCCACGCCACCGCGAGCACCCGCTCGTGCACGCCTGCCTGGACCAGGTTGGCCGCGACGACGCCGGTCGAGCCGCCCACCGAACCCGCGGTATGCACGCGCAGCAGTGGTTTGCCCGGTGCGCCGAGAGCGTCGGCCATGTAGAGCTCGGGCATCATGACGCCCTCGAACAGGTCCGGCGCCTTACCGATCACGATCGCGTCGATATCGGCCATGGTGAGGTCGGCGTCGGCCAGCGCACGGTCGATGGCTTCGCGGACCATGCCGGACATCGACACATCGCTGCGTTTCGTCACATGATGCGTTTGTCCGGTGCCGAGCACCGCAGCCGGGAAACTCATCGGCCAGCCTCCGAATCCAGAACGGTCACAAGGTTTTGTTGCAGCGCGGGCCCGCTGGTGGCGTGCGCCAGCGCGCGCTCGGCGGAGCCGGCCATGATTTCGCGTGCCGCGAAGCCGATGCGTTCGAGCCCGGCCGCGAACATGGGATTGCCTGCCAGCGCGCCGCCGGAGGGATTGATCCTGGTGCGCTTGTCCAGGCCGATCGCCTCGGCGAGGATCAACTCCTGATGGCTGAACGGAGCGTGCAGCTCGGCGATATCGAAACCGCTGGTGTCGCCGCCGGTCACCGCCTCGGCGGCGGCCCGCGTCGAGGGCGAGACGGTCAGATCACGCCCGCCGAGCATCGACGAGTCGATCCGATGCGCCATGCCGGTGATCCAGGCCGGACGCTCGCACAGCTCGCGGGCCCGGTCACCCACCGCGAGCACGATGGCCGCGGCACCGTCGGTGATGGGGGCGCAGTCGTGTTCGCGCAGCGGATCGGCGACATACGGCGCGGCCAGCAGGTCGTCGATGGAGGCGCCGTCGGCGCGGTGCGCCTGCGAGACCGCGGCCATATCCCGTTCGCTCCAGCGGCCTGCGTCCAGACCGGCCCTGGCCTGCAAGCCCGCGATGGACAGCGAATCCGGCCACAGTGGCGTCACCAGATAGGGATCCAGCTGCATGGTCAGGACCTGGCGCAAGGTACCGGCGGAGGACTTGCCGAAGCCGTACACCAGCGCGGTGCGGGCCTGCCCGGAACGCAGCTTGACCCACGCCTCGTACAGGGCCCAGGCCGCGTCCATCTCGACATGCGATTCGTTGATCGGCGGCACGGCACCGATCGAGTCGACCGCCGAGATGAACGAGAAAGCCCGCCCGGCAAGGTAATCGGAGGAGCCCGAGCACCAGAAGTCGATATCGGACTTGGTGATGCCGAGCTGGTCGTAGAGCTGCTGGAAACACGGTTGCAGCATCTCCACGCCGTTGGTGGTGCCGAAGGTCTCCCGCACATGGGGCGCGTGCGCGAAGCCGACGACGGCGATGTCGGTGGCGTTATCGGTCGAACGCTCGGTGATGGTCACTCGGGAGCCCTCTCACAGGTGATGCTTGTAGGTGTCGTAATCGGCATCCGGCTCGCCGGAGGGCTCGAAGTGGTCGACGTTCTCCAGGCCGTAACCCCACTCCTCGCGCGGCTTCCACACCGCGCGCACCCGCATGCCCATCCGGACCTCCTCGGCCGCGCAGCCGAGAACCAGGTGCAGCACCGGGATGTCGGCGCCGTCGAGCAGCACGTAGGCGGCCACATAGGGCGGCTTGATCCGCTGCCCGAGGAACGGCACATTGACGATGCAGAAGGTGGTGACGGTTCCGGTGTCGGCCAGCTCCACCATGTCGTCGGTGGGCCTGCCGTCGGTGGGGTTGGCGCCACGCGGCGGGAAGTAGACCTTGCCGCCCGCGTCGGTGCGGCCGCCGATCAGCTTGCCTTCCTTGAGCCCGCGCAGATACACCGTCTCCTGCGGGGAGGCCGTGTGCTTGTAGCTCATGTCCACCGGCGTCACCAGCATGGTGACCGGCTCGGCGTCCGAATCCCCGGTTCGCTCACCGGCGGTGGAGGTTTCGCCGGGTTCGAAGCAGGCGATGTCGTGGATGGTGCCGGTGGTCTCGGCGGCCCAGCGGGCGCGAACCCGCATGCCGGTGCTGATCTCGTCGGGGCTCGCCACGTCCACCGCGTGCAGCAGGGTGGTGTCGGCACCGTCGAGCTTGATCAACGCGTAGGCGAACGGCCGGTCGAAGGGCTGACCCGGCAGTGGATCACGCACCCAGCTCCAGGAGACGACCGTGCCGACGTCGGCGACGTCGACGAACTCGCTGAGCGGGTCGGCGGTCACCGGGTCGTATTCGGCCGGCGGCACCAGGACCCGGCCGTCGCTACCGCGCACGCCGACGACGCGGCGCTCGCGCAGCCCGGTCAGGAACTTTCCGATGGTCGGTCCCACCGATCGGGTGTAGTCGAACTTCATTCGCAGCGGCGCGCTGAGTACGTCGCTCGGTTTCAATCCCGGCGGGCGATCCTGCGTGATTGCCGTGGGTGCAGTATTCCCATGAGTCACGATATCGAGTAGAACAGGTTCTTATTCTGCTGGCAAGCAGTGAATGTGAAAGGGGACCGATATGCGGTTCGGATTGCAGCTCGGATATTGGGGTGCGGCGCCGCCGCCGCATGTCGGTGAACTCGTGACGGCCGCGGAGGCGGCGGGCTTCGACGCGGTGTTCGCGGCCGAGTCGTGGGGCTCGGACGCCTTCGGTCCACTGGCCTGGTGGGGTTCATCGACCAGCAGGGTGCGGCTGGGCACTTCGGTCGCGCAGCTGTCGGCGCGCACGCCCGCCGCCACCGCGATGCACGCGCTGACCCTCGACCACCTCAGCGGTGGCCGCGCCATTCTCGGGCTCGGCGTCTCCGGCCCGCAGGTGGTGGAGGGCTGGTACGGGCAGCCGTTCGCCAAGCCGTTGCAGCGCACCAGGGAGTACGTCGACATCGTCCGCAAGGTGCTCGCGCGCGAGGCGCCGGTCGTCAGCCAGGGACCGCACTACACGCTGCCCTACGCCGGGCCGGGCGCCACCGGGCTCGGTAAACCGCTCAAGCCGATCGTGCACCCGCTACGTGCGGATTTGCCGATCTGGCTGGGGGCGGAGGGTCCGAAGAACGTCGCGCTGACCGCCGAGATCGCCGACGGCTGGCTGGCCATCTACTACGCCCCGCGGTTGGCCGGTATGTACAACGAATGGCTCGACGAGGGCTTTGCCCGTGCCGGTGCCCGCCGCACCAGGGAGACCTTCGAGATCGCCGCCAGCGCCCAGGTGATCGTCACCGACGATCCGGCCACCGAGATCGAACGGCTGCGCTGGGTGATGTCGCTCTACATCGGCGGCATGGGCGCCCCCGAGCTCAACTTCCACGCCCAGGTCTACCGCCGGATGGGCTACGAGAAGGAAGTCGAGGAGATCGGCAAGCTCTTCCAGGCCGGCCGTAAGGCCGAAGCCGCCGCTGCGGTACCCGACGAGATGGTGCTCGACACCACGATCATCGGCAACGAGGACGAGGTGCGTCGGCAGATCGGCGTCTGGGAGGCGGCCGGGGTGACCATGCTGCTGGTGTCGGTGGCCGACACCGAGCAAATGGGTAAACTCGCACCCCTTGTCGGTACGTAGAACGCGTTCTAAATTCGATGGGGTGACGCAGGAGTCGGCCGAAGTTCTCGGGCTGTGGAATATCGCCGCGGCCCAGCCGGGGCGCATTGCGCTGATCGCACCGTCCGGCCGGGAGGTGAGCTACCGGGAACTGGCCGCTCTCGCCGACCGGTATGCCGGTGGGCTGCGGGCGCTCGGGCTGCGGCCCGGCGACGCCGTGGTGAGCCTGCTGCCGAATTGCGTGGAGGCGGTGGCGTTCTCCTTCGCGGCCTATCGGAGTGGGCTGTACCTGGTCACAGTGGACTGGCATCTGACGGTGCCGGACATCGCCCATGTGCTCATCGACAGCGAGGCCAAGGCTTTCGTGGCGGGCCTGCGATTCGCCGAGTCGGCTCGGCTCGCCGCCGACGCCGCGGATCTGCCTGCCGCCGCGCGGTTTTCGGTGGGCGAGATCGAGGGCTTCAGATCGGTGGCCTGGCTCGGTGCGGCGGGCATCCGGCGGCCGGGTGATCGCACGGCCGGGGTCGAATCGGCCTCCGGCTCGTTGTCGGGCGGGCCGCACCTCGGCGTCCGGAGCGCGCTCGCCGGCACCGATCCCGATGCGGCGGCAGCGCATACCTCCGGCTTCTTCGGCCTGTTCGGGCTCGCGCCGCACGGTGCCCATGTGCATCTGGCCGGCCTGCCGCTGTACCGGTTCGAGGCGCTCGATTTCCTCACGGTTTCCGTGCAATTGGGGCACCGGGTGGTGCTGATGGACGGTTGGGACGCGGCCGAGGCGCTGCGGCTGATCGAACGGCATCGAGTGACCCACAGCCGATTGTCAGCGGCCCTGTTCGACCGGCTCCTCGCACTGCCGGAAGCGATCCGGTCCCGCTACGACCTGTCGTCCCTGCGCCGAATCGTGTACGGACCCGAGCCGTGCTCGCCGGAGCTCGAACAGCGGATGGCCGCCTGGTGGGGTCCGGTCTTCACCGATTACCGGGATGCGACCGCGGGCGGACCGGTCGCCGGCGCCGTCCTCGACGACGCCGGCGACCGTGACCGCCAGTCGGATCTGATTCCCGGCTGAGCCGGACTCAGACGGCTTCGCGCAGCTCCGGCTCCAGGCCGAACAGCGGGAACAACTTCTCGGTATCGAGGAAGAAGTTGAGCCCGGAGATCTCACCGTCGGTGAACTCCAGGACGGTGATCGACCAGGGCACCCAGACGCCCGGCTCGCCGCTGGGCTTGTAGTGGCCGAAGGCGGGCAGGCCATTGGCGCCTTCGAGCCGGACCAGCCGCGAATCGCGGCAGGCCGCGCCGTGGCCGAGCATGAACTCCGCGACATTCGCCGGGCCGGACACCCAGAACTCGAGCGGCGGCATGGACAGCGCCACATCGGTTTTCAGCAAAGTGGTGAGGGTGTCCATATCGTAGGACTCGAAGGCCTTGACGAAATCGTCGACGAGCCGGCGCTGCTGCTCGTCGGTCTCGTCGTAGGTGTCGGTGACCGCGGGCTGGACCTTGGACATGGTGGCGCGGGCGCGTTGCAGTGCGCTGTTGACCGAGGCCGGCGACATGGTGAGCGCCTCGGCGGTCTCGCTGGCGGAAAAGCGCAGCACCTCGCGCATGATCAGGATGGCGCGCTGGGTGGCGGGCAGGTGCTGACAGGCCGCGACGAAGGCCAGCCGCAGCGTGTCCTTGGCGGTGGCGTGCTCGGCCGGGTCCGCCCCGAAGGCGAGCGCGTTGGGGATCGGCTCGACCCACACGTAATCCGGCTGCGGCGCCGACAGCGGTGACTCCGGGCTCGACGGCCCGGACAGATCCATCGGCCGGGCCCGGCGCTGCGGACCGTCGAGCATGTCCAGGCAGACGTTGGTGGCGATCCGGTACAGCCACGATCGCAGGCTGGCGCGGCCTTCGAAGCTGTCGTAGGCCTACCAGGCGCGGGTGAATGTTTCTTGGACCGCGTCTTCGGCCTCGAACGAGGAACCGAGCATGCGGTAGGCGTAGGCGCACAACTCGCGGCGGTGTACCTCGAAGGAATCCATGACTTCCGCGGTGGCGGTGCCCGTCATCTCGCTCATGGATGCCACTGTGGCACACGCCACCGACAACAAACAGACGTCGCGGTGATCGTTTGCCGACGAAAAGACCACGTCAGCCACAGGAACCGCACCAGTACCGCAGGTAACGGGTACGGCGGCTGTCATCGGATTCGGCGGCGGCGATGACTTTCCGGAACCGGCCCCGTCTCTATCTGTGAAGCGAGCACACACCGACCGAGAGGCCGAAAAGACAATGAGCAGCAAGATGATCTTCATCAACCTCCCCGTGACCGACCTCGATCGGTCCAAGAGCTTCTATGAGGCGCTCGGCTGGAAGGTCAACCAGGACTTCACCGATCAGAACGCCGCCTGCATCGTGATCGACGACAACATCTGCCTGATGCTGCTGACCCGGGAATACTTCGCTACCTTCACCAAGCGGCCGATCGCCGACACCGCGGCGACCGCCGCCGCCGGCTACGCGCTCTCGCTGGGCAGCGCGCAGGAAGTCGACCAGCTGACCGACGCCGCCGTGGCGGCCGGCGGCCGGGAAGAGGTCAACGAGGACAAGCGCGCCCAGGAAGCCGAGGTCGGCATGCACGGCCGCACCTTCCTCGATCCCGACGGCCACCAGTGGGAGCCGTTCTGGATGGACTACCCCGGCGCCAACTGAGCGGACGCCACCGAGCGCAGACAGCGAAACGTCCCCGGCGCGTCGAGCCCGCCGGGGACGTTTGTCGTTTCGTGAGCCGCTATTTGCCGGTGAAAGTGGGCTTACGCTTCTCGGCGAAGGCCTTCGGGCCCTCCTTGGCATCGGCCGACTTGAACACCGCCATACCGAGTTCGGCATCGATCTTGAACGCGTCGTTCTCCGGCATGGCCTCGGTATCACGGATGGTCTTCAGGATGGCCTGCACCGCCAGCGGGCCGTTGGCGGCGATCAGCCCGGCCAGCTCCAGCGCCTTGTCGAGCGCGGTGCCGTCCGGCACCACATGCCCGATCAGGCCGATCTCCTTGGCCTCGGCCGCGGTGACGTGCCGTCCGGTGAGCAGGATGTCGGCGGCGACGGTGTAGGGAATCTGGCGTACCAGCCGCACGGCCGAGCCGCCGAGGGGGAACAGGCCCCAACGCGCTTCGGACACACCGAATTTCGCGCTCTCACCGGCGACCCGGATGTCGGTGCCCTGCAAGATCTCGGTGCCGCCCGCGATGGCCGGGCCCTCGACGGCGGCGATCAGCGGTTTGGTGAGCCTGCGGCCCTTGAGCAGTGCCTCGATCTTCGACAGATCCCAGCCGCCGCCGGAGAACGAATCGCCGGGATGCTGGGAGGTCATCGCCTTCAGGTCCGCGCCGGCGCAGAAGGCGCCGCCCGCGCCGGTGAGGATCGCGACCCGGATATCGGGATCGTTGTCGACCTGATCCCAGGCGTCGCGCATGATCGCCATCATCTCGCCCGAGAGGGCGTTCTTCGCTTCCGGGCGGTTCATGGTGACGATGAGAACGTGATCGCGCTTCTCGACGAGGCAGTGCGGCATCGCGGAAATCTCCTGGCTCGAGGACGTGGTGTGAAAAGGCACCCTTGTCAGGAACAGTAACACGTTCTATTTTTAGGTCTGTGAGCTACAACATAGCGGACCTCATCGAGCACACCATCGACCTCATGCCCGATCGCGTCGCACTGGTCGACGACGTTCGCGAGGTCACCTATGCGCAGTTGGAGGAGCGGACCAACAAGCTAGCCCATTACCTGCGAGAACAGGGTGTCCAGCCGGGTGACAAGGTGGGCATCTACTCGCGCAACACGATCGAGGCCGTCGAGTCGATGGTCGCGGTGTTCAAAGCGCGCGCGGTGATGGTCAACGTGAACTTCCGTTACGTCGAGAACGAGTTGCAATATATCTTCGATGATTCGGACATGGTGGCGTTGATCCACGAGCGTCGCTACACCGACAAGGTGACCGCCGTGCGGCCGAATGCGCCGAAGCTGAAGACCGTGATCGTGGTCGACGACGATACCGTCGAACAGGTGCCGCTCGCGGCGGATTCGGTGGAATACGAGGCCGCCCTTGCCGGTTCCTCGGGCGAGCGGGACTTCGGTGAGCGTTCCCCCGACGACATCTTCATGCTCTACACCGGCGGCACCACCGGCATGCCCAAGGGCGTGATGTGGCGCCAGGAGGATTGGTGGCGCGTGCTCGGCGGCGGCACCAACTTCGGCACCGGTGAGAAGATCGAAGACGAATGGACGCAGGCCAAGAACGGTGCCGCCGGCGCGGCGATGGTGCGCTACCCGATCCCGCCGATGATCCACGGCGGCTCGCAGGCCGCCACCTTCCACGGTCTGTTCGACGGCGGTAAGACCGTGATGCTGCCGGAGTTCAGCGGGCACAGCGTGTGGCAGGCGATCGACCGCCACGGCGTGAACATGATCTTCATCACCGGCGACGCCATGGCCCGCCCGATGCTGGACGCGCTGCGCGAGGGCAACCCGGAAACCGGTGAGCCGTACAAACATTCGAATCTGTGGGCGATGGCCAGCAGCGCCGCGTTGTTCTCGCCGACGCTCAAGGATCAGTACCTGGAACTGCTGCCGACCACCATGATCACCGACTCGATCGGCTCCTCGGAGACCGGGTTCGGCGGTTTGGCCGTCGCGGCCAAGGGCGCGACGCACACCGGCGGTCCGCGGGTGAAGATCGACGCCTCCACCGAGGTGCTCGACGAGGACGGCAACCCGGTCGAACCGGGATCGGGCAAGGTCGGCATGCTCGCTCGCAAGGGCCATATCCCGCTCGGCTACTACAACGACCCGGTCAAGACGGCCGCGACGTTCAAGGAGTTCAACGGGGTCCGCTATTCGATCCCGGGTGACTACGCCCGTGTCGAGGAGGACGGCACCGTCACCATGCTCGGCCGTGGTTCGGTGAGCATCAACAGCGGCGGCGAGAAGATCTACCCGGAGGAGGTCGAAGGCGCCCTCAAGACCCATCCGGAGATCTTCGACGCCCTCGTCGTCGGTGTCCCTGACGAGCGCTGGGGCCAGCGCGTCGCCGCGGTGGTCCAGTGTCGCGGGGGCAAGCGTCCCACCCTCGAGGAGCTGCGCCCGATCCTGACCAAGGAGGTCTCCTCCTACAAGATGCCGCGCAGCCTCTGGTTCGTCGACGAGATCAAGCGTTCGCCGGCGGGCAAGCCCGACTACCGCTGGGCCAAGGCGCAGACCGAAGCCCGTCCCGCCGACGAGCACGCCGAGGCGAGCAGCAAGTAGTTTCCCGATGACCGACGGTGAGGGCGCATCGCAAACCAGCGGTGCGCCCCGTGCCATTCGCCGGCTGTCGGCGGTTATGACGGAATTCGATGATGAGGACGCGACGACAGCCATCGCCGAGCGGTAGCGGCTGTTCGACGAGACTGCGACGTATGTCCTCGGCCGATAACTGAATCCTCGCCTGAGGTGAGCAGTGGATCGCACGAGATCGGCCCGCCGGATGATGTCCGGCGGGCCGATCTCGTTTCTCGGTGGCTCAGGCCGAGTCGGCCAGGTGCTCGGCGATGGGGAGCAGGTGGTCGGGGGCCGGGCCGAGGGCGAATTCGTTGTGTTTGGCGGCGGTGAAGTAGTTCTGCACGATGTGGTCGCGGTCGATGCCGACGCCGCCGTGCACGTGGACGACGGTGTGCGCGATGCGGTGGCCGGCTTCGGCGGCCCAGAACTTGGCGGTGTGCACGGCGGGCGCGGCGGGCAGGTCCTCGGAGAGCTGCCAGGCGGCCTGGGTGACGGTCAGGCGCAGGCCGCCGAGATCGATGTAGGCGTCGGCGAGGCGCTGGGCCACGGCCTGGAAGCTGCCGATGGCCTTGCCGAACTGCTCGCGCTCGCGGGCGTAGTCGGCCACCAGTTCGAGGGCGCGTTCGAGGGTGCCGAGTTGCTGGGCGCTGAGCCCGAGCCAGGCACGCAGCAGCAGCCAGTCCAGGATCTCCGCGCCGGTGTCCACGGTGCCGAGCAGCTGGGCCGGGGACTCGGTGAACTCCACCAGGAATTCGGCGCTACGGTCGACCACCTGCTGGGCGCTCACCCGCACCGAGGAATGCGACGGATCGACCAGGAACACCGCGGTCTGCCCGGAGACGGTGGCGGGCACCAGGATCCGGTGCGCCCGGTCGGCGACCGGGACGGTGGTCTTGGTGCCGGTGAGCTGCCAGCCGTCGGCGGTTTCGGTGGCTGTGGCGTCGGGGGTCGCGGTGTCCCAGTTGTGTTCCTCGGTCAGCGCGACGGTGAGGATCAGCTCGCCCGCACCGGCCCGCCTGGCGAGCTCCTGCTGCTCGGCATCGCCGTACCGGGCCAGCGCGCGGCCCCGAGCACGATCGAGGACAGGTACGGGACGGCGGCCACGTACCGGCCGAGTTCGCGCAGGATCGAGGTCTGTTCCAGCACGCCGAAGTCATTGCCGCCAACGGCCTCCGGCAGGGCGGCGGCAAGCACGCCGGTCTCGGCCAGCGACTGCCACAGCGGTTCATCGAAGCGCACGTCGGCGGTGTCGAGTTCGCGCAGCCGGTCGTCGGTGACCAGCTTGGCGCATACCTCGCCGGTCAGCCGGGCCAGATCGCCCTGGGCCTCGGTAGGGGTGAAATCCATGGTGAGTTCCTGCTTTCGAAATCCGGTCTCAGCGGGCGGCGGCGGGCTGCTTCAGCGCGGTCATGGCGATGATGTCGCGCTGGACTTCGTTGGTGCCGCCACCGAAGGTGAGGATCAGCGCGGCCCGGTGCATCCGCTCGAGCCGACCACGCAGCACCGAACCGGGGGAGTCCTGGCGCAGGTAGGCCTGCGGTCCGAGCACCTCCATCAGCAGCCGGTAGGCCTCGGTGGCCAATTCGGTGCCGTACACCTTGCAGGCCGAGGCGTCCCACGGACGCGGCGCGGCGTCACCGCCGGCGTCGGCGCGGCTGGCGATCTCCCAGTTCAGCAACTTCAGGTATTCGACCTTCGCGTGCACCTTGGCCAGGTTCAACCGCACCCATTCGCGGTCGATCACCCGCGAGCCGTCCGAGGACTTGGTCTCGCGCGCCCACTCGACGGTCTGGCGCAGCGCGAGCGCCAGCGGCGCGGAGGAGGTGAGTGCGACCCGCTCGTGGTTGAGCTGGTTGGTGACCAGCGGCCAGCCGCCGTTCTCCTGGCCGACCAGCGCGGTCACCGGTACCCGCACGTCTTGGTAGTAGGTGGCGCTGGTGTCGGGGCCGGCCATGGTGTGCACCGGCGTCCAGGAGAAGCCTTCCGCGTTGGTGGGCACGATCAGCATGCTGATGCCCTTGTGCTTCTTGGCCGTCGGGTCGGTGCGGCAGGCCAGCCAGACGTAATCGGCGTAGGCGATGAGGCTGGTCCACATCTTCTGGCCGTTGATGACGTATTCGTCGCTGTCGCGCACCGCGGTGGTGCGCAGCGAGGCCAGGTCGGTACCCGCGCCGGGTTCGCTGTAGCCGATGGAGAAGTGCAGTTCGCCGGCGGCGATCTTGGGCAGGAAGAATTTCTTCTGTTCCTCGCTGCCGTAATGCATGATGGTCGGCGCGACGGAGTTGATGGTCAGGAACGGCACCGGCGCGCCCGCGATGGCGGCCTCGTCGGTGAAGATCAGCTGATCGAGCATCGGCCGGTCCTGGCCGCCGAACTCCTTGGGCCAGCCCAGCGCCAGCCAGCCGTCGCGGCCCATCTCCCGCACGACCTCGCGGTAGACGTTGCCCTGCCCGTATTCACCGGTCTGCGCGCTGAGCGCGGCGCGGCGTTCGGGGGTGATCAGCGTGGCGAAGTAGTCGCGCAGCTCCGCTCGTAGCTGTTGCTGCTGCGGCGTATAGGCGATGCGCATGGGCGTTACCTCGGGCCTTCATTCATCGAATAGGGACACCCGGATAGGAAACCGGCGCTCCGATCATTGCATATCGAGTGAAACATGTTCCAGTATTGATGGTTGATCCACTCGATGTTCGCCCGCGCGGCGGCATCGGCTTGTTACTCTTCGGCGATAGCCGCGGTGAAGGAGTTCTGATGAAGGTCGTTGTTGATCTCGACCAGTGCGAAGCGAACGGAATCTGCGTCGGAATCGCCCCCGACGTGTTCGAACTCGATGATGAAGACGTGCTGCACATTGCCGAGGGTGAAGTGCCCGCAGATCGCGTCGCCGAGGTGGAGGACGCGGTCGCGCAATGCCCGAAAGCGGCGCTGAAATTGTTGTAATCGGCTCTTGCCGTGAACTGGAACACGTTCTAAAGTCGGCCCGGTGAACGATAACGATGTGAGCCTTGCCGGACGTGTTGCGATCGTGACCGGGGCGGGTGCCGGCCTCGGTCGCGCCGAGGCGCTGGCCCTCGCCGGCGCCGGCGCCTCGGTCGTCGTCAACGACCTGGCCGATTCGGAAGCCGTGGCCCAGACCATGGCCGAGATTCGCGCACTGGGTGCGAAAGCGGAGTTCGTCGCGGGTAGCGTCGCCGAGCGGTCCACCGCCGACGAGCTGATCCGCACCGCCACCGAAGCCTTCGGCGGGCTCGACATCGTGGTCAACAATGCGGGCATCACGCGTGACCGGATGCTGTTCAATATGTCCGACGAGGACTGGGACGCGGTGATCGCCGTTCATCTGCGCGGCCATTTCCTGCTCTGCCGCAATGCGGGCGCGTACTGGCGCGGCAAGTCCAAAGAAGCGGGCGCGCCGGTGTACGGCCGTATTGTCAACACCTCCTCCGAGGCCGGCCTGCTCGGTCCGGAGGGGCAGGCGAATTACGGCGCGGCCAAGGCGGGCATCACCGCGCTGACTTTGTCGGCGTCGCGCGCGCTCTCGCGCTTCGGCGTGCGGGCCAACGCGATCTGCCCGCGGGCCAGGACCGCGATGACGGAGGCTGTGTTCAAGGACGCGCCCGAGGGTGCGGTCGATCCGCTCTCGCCCGACCATGTCGCGCGACTGGTGGCTTATCTGTCCTCGCCCGCGGCCGAAGTGGTCAACGGGCAGGTGTTCGTGGTGTACGGGCCGATGGTCGCGCTGATGGCGGCGCCGGAAGTCGAGCAGCGCTTCGATGCGACGGGCGAACAGTGGTCGACCGGTGATCTGGCCGTCACGCTGAGCGGGTACTTCGCCCAGCGGCCCGAAGGTCGTACCTTTTCTGCAACGTCACTACACGAACTGGGCTGACCAGCCCCGTTGCCCGTCCGTCCGCTCGACCGCTTTCTGAACGGCCGTCCAAGAGTTGATCGGTCGTCCAGCAGTTGGTAGACATGGGGATCGTATGTGCCAGGACTCACAACAGTGATGCTCAACACGTATGAACTAGGTTCCAATCTTACTGTCTGAGATTGGATCGAAATAGCAGTTCAAATAGGGCCAAAAGCCCACCAGAAACTTAGTGAACGTGTTCTACTTGTCCGGGGCGCGGGACGGCTACGGCCGTCGCGTCCGTCAGCGGGACCAGTAGTCAGGCAAGGAGGATCGCCGATGAACGAGGTCCTTGCCGTGCCATTGCGGGCGGTCGGCGGGTTCTTCGACCTCACGGCGGAGGTGGCGCGTGCCAGCATGCGCCGGCCCTTCCAGGCGCGGGAGTTCGTCGACCAGTCATGGTTCATCGCGCGAGTCTCGATCGTGCCGACCCTGCTGGTAGCCATTCCTTTCACCGTGCTGGTCAGCTTCACGCTGAACATCCTGTTGCGTGAGATCGGCGCGGCCGACCTCAGCGGCGCGGGCGCGGCCTTCGGCGCGGTGACCCAGGTCGGCCCGATCGTCACGGTGCTCATCGTGGCAGGCGCGGGCGCCACCGCCATCTGCGCCGACCTCGGCGCCCGCACCATTCGCGAGGAAATCGACGCGATGAAGGTGCTCGGCATCGATCCGATCCAGCGCCTGGTGGTCCCGCGGGTGCTGGCATCGATGTTCGTCGCGCTGCTGCTCAACGGCCTGGTGTGCACCATCGGCATCCTGGGTGGGTTCCTGTTCTCGGTGCTGCTCCAGGATGTGAATCCGGGTGCCTTCGTCAACGGGATCACCCTGCTCACCAACCTGCCCGAGCTGATCATCTCCGAGGTCAAGGCGGGCCTGTTCGGCCTGATCGCCGGCCTGGTGGCCTGCTACCTCGGCCTCAACGTCAAAGGCGGACCCAAGAGTGTCGGTGATGCGGTGAACCAGACCGTGGTGTTCGCGTTCATGGCCCTGTTCGTGGTGAACGTCGTCGTCACCGCCGTCGGCATCAAGTTCGCGGTGCGGTGATCCGATGGCGTTCGTAATCCAGTCCAAGTTTCCGCGCACGGTGCGCCGGGTCCGCCGGATGTCGAACTCGATGGATGAGCTCGGCAAACAGGCGGTCTTCTACGGTCGCGCGATCGGTTCTATGCCGAAGGCGCTGGTGCACTACCGTACCGAGACCATCCGGCTCATCGCCGAGATCAGCATGGGCACCGGCGCGCTCGCCGTCATCGGCGGCACCGTGGTGATCGTCGGGTTCCTGACGCTGTTCACCGGCGGCACCATCGCCGTGCAGGGCTACAGCTCGCTCGGCAATATCGGCGTCGAGGCGCTCACCGGCTTCTTCGCCGCCTTCATCAATGTGCGCATCGCGGCGCCGGTGATCTCCGGTATCGGCCTGGCCGCCACCATCGGCGCCGGTTCGACCGCGCAGCTGGGTGCGATGCGGGTGGCCGAGGAGATCGACGCGCTCGAATCGATGGGTATCCGGCCGGTGCCGTATCTGGTGGGCACGCGGGTGCTGGCCGGGATGATCGCGATCATCCCGCTGTACTCACTGGCCGTGATCGCCTCGTTCGTCGCCAGCCGGTTCGCGACGGTGGTGATCTACGGGCAGTCCGCCGGCGTCTACGACCACTACTTCTCCACCTTCTTGATCCCGAGCGACATCCTGTGGTCGTTCGTGCAGGCGATCTTGATGGCGGTCGCGGTGATGATGATCCACACCTACTACGGCTTCCACGCCGCGGGCGGTCCGGTGGGCGTCGGTGTCGCGGTGGGTAATGCGGTGCGCGCCTCCCTGGTCGCGGTGGTCACGGTGACGCTGCTGGTCTCGCTGGCCATCTACGGCACTTCCGGCAACTTCAACCTCTCCGGATAGCGGCATGGTGAACACGAAAACTTCGGGGCGGTCCTCGGGTCTGGCAGCACGGCTGCGCGGCCCGCTCGGACTGAAACTGGCCGGGCTCGGGCTCGTGCTGTTCATGGTCGCTGTGGTGACCGTGTCGATGATCATGTTCGTCGGCGGGTTCACCCAGACCGTCGCGGTGGCCGTCAAGGCGCCGCGCAGCGGCCTGGTGCTCGACCCGGACGCGAAGGTCAAGGTGCGCGGCGTCGAGATCGGCCGGGTCTCCGATATCGAACTCGATGACGACGGCGCGACCATCAACCTGGCGTTGAACCCGGATCAGCTGAAGCTGGTGCCCGCCAACGCAGGCGTCGACATCCGCTCGACGACGGTGTTCGGCGCGAAATACGTGAACTTCACTGTCCCCGAGGAGCCGTCGGCCGAGTCGCTGAAACCCGGTGCGACGGTGGCGGCGAGCCAGGTGACCGTCGAATTCAACACGCTGTTCCAGCATCTGTCCGATGTGCTGGCCCAGGTCGAGCCGGAAAAGCTCAATGCCACCCTGGCCGCCCTCGGCACCGCGTTGCAGGGCCGTGGTGCGAAGCTCGGCGATCTGCTGGTCAACAGCGAGGCCTACCTGCGCGACATCAACCCGAGCCTGCCGACGCTGCAACGGGATCTGGCCACCACCGCGCAGGTCACCAATATCTACGCCGATACCGTCGGCGATCTGCTGCGCACGGTCGACAACGCGATCGTCACCAGCGGCACCATCGTCGACGAGACCGCGGGGGTGGACGCACTGCTGGCGAATCTGACCGGCCTGGCCGATACCGCGGGCTCGGTGCTGCGCGAGAACGAGCAGCCGCTGGTCACCGCAATGGACCTGTTGCGGCCGACGAGCGAACTGCTCTACGAGTACCGGCCCGCGCTGTCGTGCCTGATCCTCGGCCTCGGCAAGGCGCTGCCGCTGGGTGAGGCGGTCTTCGGCGGACTCCAGCCGGGCGTCGCGCTGAACTCGAGCTTCATGTACGGCCACCCCGCCTACACCTACCCTGAGGATTTGCCGAAGGTGAATGCCACCGGCGGACCGCATTGTGCGGGCACCGTGGACCGCGAGCCGGGTAGCCACGCCGACTACGTCGTCACCGATACCTCCGAGGGCGCGCCGTACGCGCCGTCGACGCAGCTGACGATCAACGCGCCCAAGGTTTTCCAGATTCTGTTCGCCGGGCTTCCGGGGGTGCGCCAGCCATGAGGAATACCGCAACGAAAGTCAAGCTGGGCATTTTCACGCTGGTGATGGCGCTGATCTTCACCGGTCTGGTGATCGTGTTCAGTGAGGTGCGCTTCTCCAGGGAATACGGCTACAACGCCGTGTTCACCAGCGCCTCGGGCATGCTGCCCGGCGACAAGGTGCGCATCGCGGGCGTCCCGGTGGGTTCGGTGACCTCGGTGGAGGTCGGCAAGGATCACCTGGCCCATGTCGAGTTCGACGTCGACCGGAAGTTCAAGCTGTACAGCAGTACTCGCGCCACCATCCGGTACGAGAACCTGGTCGGCGACCGCTACCTGGAACTGCTCGAGGGCCCGGGTTCGGCGGACATCCTGCCCGAAGGCAGCACCATCGGCCTCGAGCAGACCGCACCCGCGCTCGACCTGGACATGCTGCTCGGCGGATTCAAGCCGCTGCTGCGCGGCCTCGATCCGGCGCAGGTCAACGATCTGACCAACGCGCTGCTCCAGGTGTTCCAGGGGCAGGGCGGGACGCTGGTGTCGCTGCTCAACAGCGGCGGCTCCTTCGCCAAGACGCTCGCCGACCGCGATGCCCTGATCGGCAGCGTGATCGACAACCTCAACGCCGTACTGGCCACCATCGACGAGCGCGACGAGCAGTTCACCACCACGATCAACGAATTGCAGCGGCTGGTCAGCGGATTGGCCGCCGACCGCGATCCGATCGGTGCCGCGCTGCCGCGGATCGCCGGCGCCACCGGTGACCTCACCGATCTGCTCGCCCAGGCACGCCCGGACCTGAAGAACACCGTCGCGCAGATCGACCGGGTCGCCACCAATGTCAACAACGGTTCCGACACCGTGCAGTGGGTGCTGGAGCGGCTGCCCGAGACCTATAAGCAGTTGATCCGCATCGGTTCCTACGGATCGTTCCTGCAGCTGTATGTCTGCGAGACCAACTTCCTCGTCGACGGTCCGGACGGCAAGCCCATGAAGGTGGTCTTCCCCGGCGGGCAAGATACCGGAAGGTGTGCGAGCGAATGAGTGAGAAGTCAACGCCCGCAACAACGGTCGGCGTCGTCGGTCTGGTGCTCGCGGTGGCGGTCGCCTTGTCGGCGCTGCAGTTCGACCGGTTGCCGTTCATCCGCTCCGGCGCCACCTTCACCGCATACTTCGCCGATGCCGGCGGGCTGGTCCCCGGCGACGACGTCCAGGTGGCCGGCGTGCGCTCCGGACAGGTCGAGGATGTCGAGCTGGACGGTGCGAAGGTGCTGGTCACCTTCTCCCTGAACGAATCCATCGTGCTCGGCGACAAGACCTCCGCGGCGATCAAGACCAACACCGTGCTCGGCCGCAAATCGCTCAAGGTCACCCCGGACGGCCCCGGCGCGCTGCGCGTCGACGACACCATCCCGCTGGACCGGACCACCTCGCCGTACTCGCTCAACGAGGCGCTCGGCGATCTGGCCGACACCGTCGGCGGCCTGGACATGGACCGGGTCGACCAGACCCTCGACGCACTGTCGGCCACCTTCGCCGACACCCCGGAGCCGCTGCGCAACGCCCTCGACGGCATCACCGCGCTCTCGCGCACCATCAACACCCGCGACCAGGCGCTGTCGGATCTGCTGAGGCGGGCGCAGAACGTCACCAAGATCCTGTCCGACCGCGCGACCCAGCTCAACGCGCTGCTGCTGGACGGCAACGAGCTGCTCGGCGAGCTGGACCGGCGGCGCACCGCGATCAGTCAGCTGATCGTCTACGTCAACGGGCTGGCCCAGCAGCTGTCCGGTCTGGTGGCCGACAACGAGGCCCAGCTGCAACCGGCGCTGGACAAGCTGAACTCGGTACTCGACCTGCTCCAGCGCAACCGGGACAACATCTCCCAGGCGCTCGACGGTCTCGGCCCGTTCGCGGCCGCGCTCGGTGAGCAGGTCGGCAGCGGACCGTACTTCCAGGCCTACGTCGTCAACGCGACCAGCCCCGGCTTGCAGATCCTGGTGGATTCGCTGGTCTGGCCGCAGAACCTGCCCGAATCGCTGCGCGGGTACTTCGACCCGATGCCGTCCATCGGACCCGCTATCCAGGAGCCGCCGCGATGACATCGAGAATTCGCCGTCTGCCCCGATGGGTGTTCATCGCCGCCGCGGTGCTGGTCGCCGCGCTGGCGGTGTTCGCCGGCTACACCGCGCTGAACCGGATCGGCAAGACGAACATCACCGCCTACTTCACCTCCACCAGCGGCCTCTACGCCGGTGACGACGTGCGGGTGCTCGGGGTCAAGGTCGGCAGCATCGACTCGATCGAACCGAGCGCCGATCAGGTGAAGGTCGAGATGACCATCGACCGCGGCGTCGACCTGCCCGCCGACTCTCGCGCGGTGATCATCGCGCCGTCGCTGGTCTCGGCCCGCTTCATCCAGATCGCCCCCGCCTACACCGAGGGCCCGAAGCTGGAAGACGGTGCGACGATCGGCATCGAACGCACCGCCGTCCCGGTCGAGTGGGATGACATCAAGGCCGAATTGTCCAAGCTGGCAACGGCTCTGGGCCCGGTCGGCGAGGACCAGCAGGGTTCGTTCGGCCGCTTCGTCGACACCGCCGCCGAGAACCTCGACGGCAACGGCGACCGGTTCCGGGAAACGCTGCGGGAGCTGTCGGCGACGCTGACCACGCTCTCCGATGGCCGCACCGACCTGTTCGGCACCATCCGCAACCTGCAGCATTTCGTCGAGGTGCTCTCGGCGAGCAATGAGCAGATCGTGCAGTTCGGCGGCAGGCTCGCGTCGGTCTCGTCGGTGCTGGCGGGTGTGTCCAATGATCTCGGCGCGGGCCTGGACAACCTGGATATCGCCGTCGCCGACGTCAAACGCTTCCTCGACAGCAGCGGCGCCGAGCTCACCGAGGGCGTGCTGAAGCTCGCCGACGCCACCCAGATCCTGGTCGACAAGCGGCCGGAGCTGGAACAGGTGCTGCACTCCGGCCCGACCGCGCTGGTGAACTTCTATCAGATCTACAAGCCCGCACAGGGCACGCTGACCGGTGCCATCGGGTTGAACAACGCCGCGGACCCGCTCAGCTTCCTGTGTGGATCGGTGCAGGCGCGCGACGGCTACAACTCCGATCAGAGTGCGGCCCTGTGCGCGGAGTTCCTGGCGCCGGTGCTGAAGTCGCTGGCGATGAACTACCCACCGCTGCTGGCCAATCCGGCCACCGGTGTCACCGCGTTCCCGGACCAGTTGGTGTTCAGCCCGGAATCGCTGGCGGGTACCCAGCAGACCCATGCTCCGGCTCCGGCTCCGGCTCGCGGTGCCGCGCCGGTGACGGTGCCGAGCGGGATCGCCGGGCTTGCCATTCCGGGATTGCCCGCGCCGCCGGCGCCGGGAGGAGGGCGATGATGCGCAAACCAACGGTGCTCGGTGGCCGGTCGATGCCATCGCGTAAGCGTGCGATGCGCCGCACCGCGGCCGTCGCGGTCGGACTCACCCTGGCGCTCGGCGTCACCGGGTGTCAGTGGGACGGGCTGAACTCGCTACCGATGCCCGGTAACGAGGGCACCGGCGAGGGCGCGTATCAGGTGCGGATTCAGATGCCGAATGTCACCACGCTGACCCGTAATTCGCCGGTCCGCGTCGATGACGTCGCGGTCGGCACCGTCACCGGGATCGAGGTGGAGGGCTGGCACGCGCTGGTCACCGTCTCGCTCAATCCCGATGTGGTGCTGCCCGCCAACGCGGTGGCCAAGATCGGGCAGACCAGTCTGCTCGGCAGCAACCACGTGGAGCTGGCGCCGCCGCAGAACGTGGAGCCGCAGGGCAGGCTGAGCGACGGCGACCTGATCCCGCTCGACCGCGCCGGCGCCTACCCGACCACCGAACAGGTGCTGTCGTCGCTGTCGGTGGTGCTCAACGGCGGCGGTATCTCGCAGCTCGAGACCATCACACGCGAACTGAACGCGGCCTTCGTCGGCAACGAGGACGAGATCCGCGATCTGCTGCCGCAGCTCAACGACCTGACCACCAACCTGCAATCGCAGACCAACGACATCATCGCCGCGATGGCCGGGCTGGACCGGCTCGGCGGTCAGCTGAATCAGCAGAAGGACCTGGTGGCCGACGCCATCGAGCAGATCCACCCGGCACTGACCGTGCTGGCCGATCGCCGCGAGAACATCACCCATACGCTCACCGCGCTCGGCGACCTCAGCGACGTCACCCAGCGGATCATCGACAACGCCGGCGACAACCTGAAGGCGAATCTCGCCGCCCTCGGCCCGGTCCTGCAAACCCTGGCCGACACCGGCAACAACCTCACCGAGGCGTTGAAGATCGCGTTGACGTTCCCGTTCCCGATGAAGAACCTCGGCAACGCCATCAAGGGCGATTACCTCAACCTGTTCATGACGGTGGATATGACCGGCAAGCGCCTGGACTCCAACTTCCTCACCGGAACCCCGCTCGGCGGCCGGTTCGGCGGCGTGGAAGGCGTGCTCGGTACCTTCGCGCCGGATACCGCCGGGCAGCAAGGTAATCCGCTGACCACACCGATGCAGCCACCGGCCGGTCAACCCGGTGCGCCCGCACCCACGATCCCCGGGCTGCCGCCGATTCCGGGCCTGCCCGCCATTCCCGGGCTGACCGTGCCGCTGCCAGGCGCGGCCGCACCGGCACCCGCGCCGGAAGGGGGACAGGGGCGGTGACGCTCACCAAATTCGTCAAGATCCAGCTGGCGATCTTCTCCGTACTCACCGTGATCGGCCTGGTCGTCATGGGCGGCACCTACATCGGTGTGCCCGCGATGCTCGGTATCGGCCGCTACAAGGTCACCGTGCAACTCGAGGCGACCGGCGGGCTGTACCAGCAGGCGAACGTGGCCTTCCGCGGCACGAACGTCGGCAAGGTGACCGAGGTCCGGCTGACACCCGAAGGGGTGGAGGCGGATCTGTCCATCGACAGCGACTACAAGATCCCCAGCGACTCCGAAGCGTGGGTGCGCAGCGTGTCGGCGATCGGCGAACAGTACGTCGACCTGGTGCCGATCGAAGGCGGCGGCGACGGAAACCTCTACGACGGCAGCGTGATTCCGGTGGAGCGGACCAAGCTGCCGCAGGATGTCGGCGCCCTGCTGGACCAGACCGACCGGCTGCTGTCCAGTGTCGCCGACACCCGGCTGCGTCAGGTGATCGACGAGGCGTTCCGCGCATTCAACGGCGCGGGCCCGGACCTGCAGCGCTTCATCGACTCGGCGGCCCTGCTGGTGCAGGAGGCCAAGGACAGTGCCGAGCCGACCAAACAGCTGATCGAGCAGATCGGCCCGCTGCTGGACACCCAGGTTCGCTCCGAGGACGCCATCCGCTCCTGGACCGCCGACCTGGCAACGGTGACCGATCAACTGCGCGAACACGATCCGGCGCTGCGCAATATCCTGCGCGACGGACCGGCCGCGCTGGAAACCGTCACCAACCAGTTCGACTCGCTGCGCCCGACCCTGCCGCTGCTGCTGGCCAATCTGGTGAGCCTCGGCCAGGTCGCGGTCACCTACCACGCGGGCGTCGAACAGATCCTGGTCGTCTACCCGCCGCTGGTCGCGGCGCTGCTGACCTCGATTCGCGGGCCGCTGGAGTACGGCGCGATGGTCGACTTCATGACCACCCTCAACGATCCGCCGCCGTGCACCACCGGATTCCTGCCGCCGGATCAGCGGCGTTCGCCGGCCGACCTCACCCCGATCGACACGCCGTCCGGCCTGTACTGCAAGGTTCCGCAGGATTCGCCGGTCGCCGTGCGCGGCATCCGCAACACCCCCTGCGCGGAGTTCCCCGGACGGCGAGCGCCCTCACCGGAGCTGTGCCGCACCGGGTACGTTCCGGAGGGCAACAACCCGCCCTTCGGCCCGCCGCAGCCCGTCGCCCCCGCCTCCGCGCCGCTGATCCCGGGCTCGGCCCCGGCCGGTGCGCCGTCGGTGGGATCGGGCGCAATGACCACGCCCGCCGCCGCCAGGTCCTACGAT
The DNA here is from genome assembly GCF_000308555.1 of Nocardia cyriacigeorgica NBRC 100375. Classification (GTDB taxonomy): domain Bacteria; phylum Actinomycetota; class Actinomycetes; order Mycobacteriales; family Mycobacteriaceae; genus Nocardia; species Nocardia cyriacigeorgica. Next base: position 81,325 of record NZ_BAFY01000031.1, read on the forward strand.
CCGGGCACGGGCGTCTATATCGGCACCGATGGCCGCACCTACCGGCAGGGAAATATCGAACCTGGCGGATCGGGCACGGTCCCGTCGAGTTGGCAAGCGATGTTCGAGGAGCAGCAACGATGAGCGAAAAGAACAACAGCCGGACTCGTCGGCGCGCGAGCCGTTCCGCGGGCCCGCCGATCGACGACCTGCGCACCGAGGCGCTATCGGCCTCGGATACGGACCGCAGCGATGCGGTCGAGCCCGGTACCGCCGTACCGGGCTCTGCCCGTGTTCGGGGGGAGGAATCGGACAAGACGGACACGCGTTCGGTTGCGGGGGCCGGGGCCGGAGGTGCTGCTGCGGACACGGTGAAGGTGGGGGCGGGCGCGACCGGGTCGGCCGCGGACACGGTCGAGCCGAGCTCCGACACGGCCAAGGCAGATGCTGACACGGTCAAGCTGAGCTCCGACACGGCGAACGCCGATGCCGACACCGTCAAGCTGAGCACCGGCATGGCGAAGACGGATGCCGGCACCGCCGAGGCCGACACGGTGAAGCTGAGCATGGCTTCGGCACAGACCGACGCCGACACCGTGAAGCTGGACAAGGCGACCTCGGGCCCGGCCGACTCGGGCTCCGCCGACGACAAGCGCCCCCGTCGTTCCGCTGCCCGCATACTCGCCGTCGCCGCCTCGACCATCCTCGCCCTCGCTCTGGTGGCCGGTGCGGTGATCTCGGTGTTCGCGATGCGTTCCACCGAAGAACGCGACGCCCTGCGTGCCGAGTACATCCAGACCGCCCGCCAGACCGTGCTGAATCTGACCACCATCCGCGCGGACACGGCCAAGGAGGACATCGACCGCATCCTCACCATGGCCTCCGGTGAATTCAAGGACGAGTTCAACGGCCGGGTCGACCCCTTCACCGAGGTGGTCAAGCAGGCCAAGGTGCAGTCCACCGGCGAGGTCGTCGAGGCCGCACTGGAAAGCTCGGACGACGACTCCGCGCGCGTACTGGTGGCCGCCAAACAGACCGTGACCAATGCGGGCCAGGAAGGTCCGCAACTGCGGTACTACCGATTCCGGATCACCGTCACCAACAGCGATTCCGGTATGACCGCTTCTGATGTGGAGTTCGTGGCATGAGTGCTTTGGGTTTGCGTACCAAGATCTTGCTCGGTGTGACGGCGGTCGTGGTCACCGCGTCGGCGATCATCCTCGGCATCAACGGCTACCGCTACTGGGACGACCAGCGATCCGAGGATTCCCGCGCCGCCGCGGTCGAAGCCGCCAGCCGCACCGTCTCGGCCATGTTCAGCTACGAACACACCACGGTCGAAACCGAACTGCCGAAGGCCGCCGACAACCTCGCCGACCCGTTCCGCAAGGACTACCTGACGCTGATCGAGAAGGCCATCGTCCCCGGCGCCAAGGAAAAACAACTCACCGTAGCCGCCACCACCCAAGCCGCAGGCGTAGTCTCCGCCGACCGCGCCCACGCCGTCGTCATGCTGTACCTGAACCAGGTCACCACCAGCAAAGACAGCCCCCAGGGCACCACCTCGGGCAGCCGGGTGCGGGTGGAGATGGACAAGTCCGACGACCGGTGGCTGGTCGCGTCGGTGACACCGATCTGAGCTGAGCGGACGAGCCCCGACTCATCGCTTACGCGACCGGCCTCGAGGCGCGCAGGTTCACCTCGGCGTCGACTGCCCGCGCGGCAATCGGACGGTGAAGGTGGTTCCCTCGCCGACAGCGCTGTGCACGTCCACGCTTCCGCCGTGTGCGGTGACCAGGGCTTGCACGATCGACAGCCCGAGTCCGGTCCCGCCGCTGTCGCGGCTGCGTGAGGTGTCGGTGCGGTAGAAGCGTTCGAAGATGCGGGCGGCTTCCTCGGCGGGTAGGCCGGGGCCGGTATCTGCGACTTCGAGCCCGACCTCGTCGTCGCCCGGGGTCAGTGCGACGGTGATCGCCGCGTCGGGCGGGGTGTGGACGAGAGCGTTGTTCAGCAGGTTGGCCAGCACCTGGCGGAGCCGGGCGGCGTCGCCGGCGACCTCGTAGGTCCCGGTTCCCGGCCGCGCGTCGAGATCGATGGGGCGCGACGGCAGGTCGGGATGGCGGGCCGCGGCCGCGGCGCGGGCGCTGTGCACGGCGTCGCTGGCCAGGGCCAGCAGATCGACCGGTTCCCGTTCGAGGGGACGCTGGGCGTCGAGCCGGGCCAGCATCAGCAGATCGCCCACCAGCACGCTCATTCGATTGGCTTCGCTCTCGATCCGTTCCATGAACAGGCCCGCATCAGTGGCCGCGCCCTGGCGGTGCAGCTCGGCGAAACCGCGGATAGTGGTGAGCGGGGTGCGCAGTTCGTGGCTGGCGTCGGCGACGAACCGGCGCATCTTGGCCTCGGATCGGCGCGCCGCCTCTTCGGAGGCCTCCGTCGCCGCGAAACCGGCCTGGATCTGGGTGAGCATGGCGTTGAGCGAGGTAGCAAGGCTGTCGACCTCGGTATTATTGCCGCGCACCGGAACCCGCCGATGCAGATCACCGGCGGCGATCTCGGCGGCGATCTCCTCGACCTCGACCAGCCGCCGCAGACTGCGCCGGATGACGAAGTACGCCGCCACCGCCATCGCCGCCAGCACCAACGCGCCGATGACGAGTTCCAGCATGATGAGCCGGTCGATGATGGCCTCGGTTTCGTCCATCCGCAACGCGACCAGGCTCGAGCCCTGCGGGGTCTCGAGATTCAGGACCCGCCAGTTCGACGAATCGCCGTCGGTGGATCCGGTGGTGAAGGGGCCGGTCCCGGCGTCGGCGGGGACATCCGGTGCTCCGGCCGCCCGGTCGTCGAGTTGCAGCACCCGGCCGGACGAATCCTGAACCCGCGCGTAGAACAGCACCGGTGGGCGTTCGAAGCCGGGACGCCCGGGCAACCGGTGTAATGCGGGCCCGCCTGGACTCGCCCAGGTGTGCGCTGCTTCGACCAGCTGTTGGTCGAGACGGTCGACCAGCACCGTGCGCAGCGCGGAGGTGACCGCCACCCCCGAGGCCAGCAGTCCGCCCGCCGCCAGCATGACCAGCGCCAGCACCAAGGTGATGCGGAGCGGAATGGCGGCGAGTCGATCCGATATCGCCTGCTTGGCCGAACCCAGCCAGGTGGCGGCCTGCGCGCCTCCACCGGACGTTTTCTCGGCTCGCGTCTCGGCGTCCGTGGAGATTTTCACCGCCGCCCGCTATCGGGTTCGCGCAGCACATATCCCACCCCACGCAACGTATGAATCAGCCGCTGCTCACCGGTGTCGACCTTCTTGCGCAGATACGACACATAGGTCTCCACCACTCCGACCTCACCGCCGAAGTCGTAGCGCCACACGTGATCCAGGATGCGTGGCTTACTCAGTACCGTGCCCGCGTTGACGATGAAGTACCGCAGCAGGGTGAATTCGGTGGGCGACAACGACACCGGCGCGCCGGATTTCCACACCTCGTGCGTGTCGTCGTCGAGTTCGATATCGGCGAACCGCAAGCGGGCACGCGGCGGTGCCGGGTTCACCTGACCGGCGCGGCGCAGGATCACCCGCAGCCGCGCCACCACCTCTTCGAGGCTGAACGGTTTGGTGACGTAGTCATCGGCGCCGAGGGTCAGGCCGGTCACCTTGTCGTGCACCTCGTCGCGGGCGGTGAGAAACAGCACCGGCGCGTCGAAACCGTCGGCCCGCAGCCGGCGCAGCAGGCCGAACCCGTCCATACCGGGCATCATCACGTCGACGATGAGGGCCTGTGGCCGGAACGTCCGCGCCAGATCCAGCGCTTGCGCGCCGTCGGCGGCGGTGGCCACCTCGAAGCCCTGAAAGCGCAGGCTGACATCGAGCAGTTCGACGATCATCGGCTCATCGTCGACCACCAGCACCCTGGCCTCGGGCGTCTGTTGCGGCGTACCGGTCATGCTACCATGCTGGCCGGTGGCGCTGGGATCCGGCTGCGGACTGGCTGTGTGGTTGCTGTGAACCGCCGTCAGCGATGCGGTTCGGAGTACATGTCCTCCTCGTCGGAGAGCAAGGCGCTGCCCGCGACCTGATCGTGGGCCAGCGCGTCCAGGAACGCGCGCGCCCAGCGGTCGACGTCGTGGGTGAGCACCTGCCTGCGCAGCGACCGCATCCGGCGCCGTTTGGTATCGCGATCGTCGGTCAGCGCGGAGGCGATGGCGTCCTTCACCGAGTCGAGATCATGCGGATTGCACAGATAGGCCTGCCGCAATTCCGCTGCCGCACCGGTGAATTCGCTCAGCACAAGGGCACCGTTGAGTCCGCTGTGGCAGGCAACGTACTCCTTGGCCACCAGGTTCATGCCGTCGCGCAGCGGCGTCACCAGCATGGCGTCGGCGGCGACGAAGAAAGCGATCAGTTCCTCACGCGGAATGGGCCGGTGCAGATAATGCACCACCGGGTAGCCGACCCGGGCGAACTCGCCGTTGATCCGGCCGACCTGACGTTCGATATCGCCGCGCATCTTGATGTAGCTCTGCACCCGCTCGCGGCTGGGGGTGGCCAGCTGCACCATGACCGTGTCGGACGGGTCGACCCTGCCCTCCATCAGCAGTTCTTCCAGCGCGTTGAGCCGGATGTCGATGCCCTTGGTGTAGTCGAGCCGGTCGACGCCGAGCAGGATGTTCTTCGGATTGCCCAGTTCCGCGCGGATCTTGGCGGCGCGTTCGCGCACCGAGCGGCGGCGGGAATGCTCATCGAGTTCGGCCGAGGCGATCGAGATCGGGAAGGCGCCGACACGCACATTCCGGAACCCGACCTGCACCACACCCAGCTTCGACCGCACGCCGACGTTGCCGCGTGAGGTGGGCTGGCCGGCCAGCCTGCGGGCCAGGTACAGGAAGTTCTGCGCGCCGCCTGGCAGATGAAAGCCGATCAGGTCGGCGCCGAGCAGCCCCTCGATGATCTCGGTACGCCAGGGCATCTGCATGAACAGTTCCACCGGCGGGAACGGGATGTGCAGGAAGAACCCGATGGTCAGATCGGGGCGAAGCATCCGCAGCATCTTCGGCACCAGCTGCAGCTGATAATCCTGTACCCAGACCGTGGCGCCCTCGGCGGCGACCTTCGCGGTCGCCTCGGCGAAACGGCGATTGACCTGCACATAGGCGGCCCACCATTTGCGGTCGTAGACCGGGCGCACGATGACGTCGTGGTAGAGCGGCCACAGTGTGCCGTTGGAGAAACCTTCGTAGTAGTCCTCGACCTCCTGCGCCGTCAGCGGCACCGGATGCAGTTCGAGACCGTCCTCGATGATCGGGTCGACGTCGACGTCGGGAACACCGGCCCAACCCACCCAGGCGCCCTTGTTGGACCGCAGCACCGGTTCCAGCGCGGTGACCAGTCCGCCGGGACTGCGCTTCCAGCGCGTGCTGCCGTCGGGCAGTTTTTCCAGATCGACCGGGAGCCGGTTGGCGACCACGACGAACCCGGAGTTACCGCCCCCTGCGCCGATGGGCTGCGCCTGGATCGGTTCGGGCTCGGCGACCTCGGTGTCGATCGGCCCGGCACCGTTGGCTACCGAACCGTTGGGCGCGGAACCGTTGGGCGCCGGAGCGGGCCCGGACGGATCCGGCAGGGCGTAGTCGGAGGAGTCGTTGTCGTTGGACGGCTGGTCGGTCATCTGGTCCACTCACGCATCCTTGTCTGAGGGCGGCGTGCGACTGCCCGTCATGGGTCGGCTGTCGCCTTCGGGCCGTCGCTCACGCCGCGCTGCGCTTCGCTGTTCCCGGTTTCAGTTGTCGAAAGGATCGCCGGACGTGCCGCCGATCCGGTGCGGCGTCTTATTCGCCGCGTGCGCCGGGGCCGATGCCGAGCATCGACAGCAGCATCCGGCATTCGTCCGCGTCGGCCGCGTAGGCGGCCACGACGCGTTGGGCCTGACGAGCGGTTTCGTCGGCCAGCGGCTCCAGATCCTCGTCGGCGATTCCGTTCGCGCTGCTCTTCGTGGCCATCTTCAGTCCTCCCGGCGAAATTGCGCTCGTACGTGCGAGTAGTCAATGGTATCTGGCGCGCGGCCCGGACATACCCGGTGCTGGAGCCCACCCGGTGTACCGGCCTTCGCGGTACCGATACCGTGGGCAGCGCAGTACCAAACCTTACGAAAGGGTATGCGGATGCCACTGGCCACGGTGAACGGAATTTCACTCAACTACCAGGTCAAGGGCGACCGAGCCAAGGGCACCGACGTCAAGGGCGGCGGCCCGCTGGTCGTGATGATCATGGGCACCGGCAGCCCCGGCCGGGTCTGGGAGCTGCATCAGGTGCCCGCCCTGGTGGCGGCCGGTTACCGGGTGTGCACCTTCGACAATCGCGGTATCGCGCCGTCGTTCGAGGCCGCCGACGGGATGACCATCGACCAGTTGGTCGCCGACACCGCGGGCCTGATCGAACTGCTCGACGAGGGCCCGGCCCTGGTCGTGGGCACCTCGATGGGCGCGCGGGTCGCGCAGGAGCTGGCGCTGGCCCGTCCCGAGCTGGTGCGCAAGGCGGTCTTCCTCGCCGGACACGGGCGCCTGGACCAGTTCCAGAAGACGCTCTCGCTCGGCGAACACGAGCTGGACGCGAGCGCCATCGCGCTGCCGCCCAAGTACGAGGCGGCGGTGACCGCGGTGATGAATCTGTCGCCGGCCACGATGGCCGACCCCAATGCCGCCCGCGACTGGCTCGACCTGTTCGAGTTCACCGGCGGACCGGTCACCCCCGGCATCCGCGCCCAGCGGCGCATGGACCACGATTTCGATCGGGTGCAGGCCTACCGGGCGATCACCGTGCCATGCCTGGCGGTCGGTTTCGCCGACGACCGGATGATTCCGCCGTACCTGTCGCGTGAGGTCGCCGACGCTATCCCCGGTGCCCGCTACCAGGAGATTCCCGACGCCGGGCACTACGGCTACCTGGAGCGGCCGGAAGCGGTGAACAAGATCCTGCTCGATTTCTTCGCCTCCTGAGCAGGTCCGGCGAGGTAACCGCCCAGCCGTAACGTATCCCTTGCTAGGGTCGACACAACGCTCGGGGTTTCCGATGCCAGCGGTTCGCGTAACCCGGCGCCGGTCGACCCAGCAGCGATCCCGTACACAGCGCCAGTATCCAGTGAGGTGAAATGAGCACCAATCCCTTCGACGACGAAGACGGCCGCTTCTTCGTTCTGGTCAACGACGAGGAACAGCACTCCCTGTGGCCGGCCTTCGCGGAGGTCCCGGCCGGATGGCGAGTGGTGTTCGGCGAGGACAGCCGCGCCGCCTGCGTCGAGTACGTCGAGAAGAACTGGACCGACATGCGTCCCAAGAGCCTGCGCGACGCCATGGCTGCCGACGAGGCGGCCCGCCAGGGCGCCCAGTCCTGACCGCGGTCGATACTGCGCCTCGGGACACCGTCGACCGGACTGCGTACCGCATGGCACCGTGAAACCCGGTGTCACGCGGTGCGCACACCCGGTTATGATTGCTCCGCTTTCCGCCTCCTTAGCTCAGTGGTAGAGCACTCGCCTTGTAAGCGAAAGGTCGTCAGTTCAATCCTGACAGGGGGCTCAATGCGAAAGAAAGGCTCTGGCCCAGGTCAGAGCCTTTTTTACGCGCTAGCCACTGCCTTCAAACCGGCGTTTGGCCTCACTTTGGACGCACTTTCCTCCAGCCGTTCGGCCACGGCGTCCAAATCGTCATCGAACAAGTCGGCGTAGACGTCCAGCGTCATCGCCGCCGACTTGTGGCCGAGCATCTTCTGAACGGCCTTCACGTTCGCCCCGGCCGACACGGCCAGGGAGGCGGCGGTGTGCCGAAGATCGTGCGCGGTGACGCGGGGGAACGTCTCGTCGGCCTTCATGCACCGGGCGACCGCGCCGGACAGCCACGAGTCCTTGGACGCGGGCGGGCCGAGGTGTTCACCCTTCCGGTTCGTCCAGAGCAGATCGTCACGGCCCTTGCCCCTGCACACCTTCGCGAGTTCATCGGCCACGAACTTCGGGATCGGCACGGGGCGGTTGGTGTTGCCCTTCAGCGAGCCGACGACCACTTTCATGCCGACCATCGGCGCGTTCTCAGTGAGCGCGATCCGGCGGCGCAGGAAATCCACATCGCGCACCCGCAGCGCGGCCAGCTCACCCCAGCGCAGCCCGCAGTAGCTCAGCAGCAGCACGATGGCGCGGTGCTTCGGTGCCTGGTCGGCCAGCGCGGCCACCTGAGCGTGGCTCAGGTACTTGTGCGGCTTGTCCTTTCGTCTGGGCAACTTCACCCCGCGCGCCGGATTGCTGACGATTCGGCGGTCCGATACGGCATCGCCCAGCACCCCGGCGAGCACCCGCAAGCACGTCTCGATGGTGCTCGCGCTCAGGCCCTTTCCTGTCGTCCGGCCGGTCTCCGGGTCGGCGACACCCGTCTTCCGGCCCGTCTTCGGTGCCGTCGCGAGTTCGGTCACCCACGCCTTGACGGCCGTGGGCTTGATGTTGCTGACCGGCGTCTTGCCCCAGTGCGGTTCGACATGGATGCGCCAGGCCGAATCGTAGGACCGGTAGCCGCTGGGCTTCATGTGGCCGCTCTGGTTGCTCAGCCACTTCGGGCCGAGGTCGCCCACGGTGACCTTGCCCGCGCTGGGATCGACGTAGGCACCGGTGTGCTTGCTGACCTCCACACTGTTGGCGAAGCGCTCGGCGTCGCGTTTCGTGACGAACCCGCGCTTGCGGGTCGGGCGGTGGTCGGGGGTGCGGTATCGCACTTCCCAGCGCACGCCGGACTTGTTGGTGTACCGGTGGGTTGTCGCCATCGGTCTATCCCTTCTCTCGTGGTGATTCGTCGGTCAGTAGGTCCAGATCGCGAGCGCGGCGCAGCCAGCTCTTGACGGTGTTCTCGCTGGCCCGCTGCCCGGTGCTCTTCGCCATCTCGGCGGAGATGAATCGGTGTACGGACAGGCCGCGTACGTTCCGCGCGGGATCGCGGGCCGATCGCCATAGCGCGGCCACCTGTGCGTAGAACTCCGGTCGGTGGCCGCGCCGCCCCGGCCGTTTCGATGGTGTGCGGTCGCCCGGCTCAGGGTCGGCGAATGTCCTCATACCGGGTTCGTTGAGCCATGACATGGCCTCCCCGGTGCGCAGCGCCGCGACAGCATGAGCGAGTCGGTCCAACGGGATACGGCGCAGATCGTTCGACGTGATCGGCACGGCCTCACCTTCGGGGGAACGGATTTCGAGTCCAACCACCTGTGGCCCGTCGTCGGTGTCGGCAACCCGAACTCTGTAGACGAACGGGTGGCCCTCCAAGATCACGGTCCCGTCGTCGCGTATCTCGCGCACCTGACCGGCGCGCGCTCCGGGGGCGGTGAAGTCCAGTCGGCTTCGCATGAATAACACCCTAATTCTTGCTTGATCTGGGGTCAATTAAGACGGCAAACTCGGGGTGGCACATCAAGTTGGATCACCGCGAGGGGAATCGAAATGCGTTCCACCACTGTCGAATTGCCCGAACTGCTGACGGGTCGCCAGACCGCCGAATACATCGGCGTCTCGGAGGACACCCTGGCGCAGGATCGCTATCTCGGGCGCGGCCTGCCCTATGTGCGGGTGGGGCGGCGCATCCGCTACCGCGCCAGTGACATCGCCGCCTTCCTAGAGGCGAACGTGGTCAAGGCCGACTGATCTCGCCGCAACGAACGGAATCCGTTGCATTGCAACATCTCTGAGAAATGCGATGGCCGCCCCGGTGACCGAAACCGGGGCGGCCGAGAAAGGCAATTCACATGAACCCTGCGGCCAATCCTACCGGCGACGCTACTCCGGCGAAGTACGTGCCGAACCTGTTGGCGGCGGAACTGCTGAAGGTCGATCCGGTCAACCCACCGGCCGCGCTGGTGATCGAATCTGCGCGGCAATTCGGCGACCAGGATCACGGCTTGCTGGTGGCCGAGTCCCTTGTGAAGTACCTGGGGCGCGTCATCACGGCCGCTGAAGTTGATGCGTGGGAACGGGAGCATGGAATCCCTGACGCACTGCGCGCCGCGACGGTGGAAGCGCAGCATGAGGCAGCGCGGGAGCGTGACGAACGGACGGCGGCGAAGAACAAGGCCGCTCGTGAGCAGGCAGAGACGAAGGCCCGACGGCGCGCCGAGGAAGCGGCGAACCGCATGGTGCGCCGCGCAAAAGTGACGTGGGCCGTCGATATCGAGCCCGAACCGGTGGTGTGGGCATGGGTCGACGAATCGCAAGGTGCCACCGAAGGTGCCGAAGGTGCCAACCTTCGAAACCTGGCACCTTCGGCACCTTCGGCACCTTCGGCGGCACCTTCGCGGAATTCCGGGCGCATCCCCGCCGGGTCGTTGTCCATCGCCGCCGGGCGTGAGGGCACCGGAAAGTCGTCGTTCGGTATCTGGCTGGCCGCGCAGATCACGCGCGGAACTCTGCCCGGATCGTTCTACGGGGCGCCGCGCCCGGTGTTCTACGTCGCGGTGGAGGACTCGTGGAAGCACACCCTTGTGCCCCGCTTGATGGCCGCCGGGGCGGACTTGTCGAAGGTCGGCCGGTTCGAAGTGGTGATGAGTACCGACGACGCGGTGATGCTGTCGCTGCCGTCCGACAACGACTTGCTACAGGCGGAGATCGTCGGCAACGGCGTGGCCCTGGTGGTGATCGACCCGCTCATGTCGGTGATCGGCGAAACCATCGACACGCACCGGACGAGGGAAGTTCGCACCGCCCTGGACCCTCTGGTGAAGATCGCCGACCAGACCGGGGCCGTGGTGCTCGGTATCGCGCACTTCAACAAGTCCGCCGGTACCGACGCCTCACAGCTCATCACCGGATCGGGAGCGTTCAAGGACGTGCCGCGCTCGGTGTTCGGCTTCGCCCGCGACGGTGACGAGCGGGTGATGTCGCAGACCAAGAACAGCCTGGGCCGCGATGATCTGCCGTCACTGAGCTACCGGATCGATGAGGCCGTGGTACCGACCCGCAAGGGCGACGCCGTGACGGGCGTACTCGTCTGGCTCGGTGAGTCGGACGTGTCCGTGCGGGACATCCTGCGCGACGCCGCCGCACCCGACAGGGAACCCGGTGCCGACCGCCCACCCGCTCAGCGGTTCGTCCTGAAGTACATCGCTGAGAACAAGGACGAGAACGGGGAAGTCCCAGCGGCCGAAGTCATCGAGAAGGGGGTGGCCGCCGGATTCACCGAGAACGAAATCAAGCACGCCCGATCCCGTTGCTGCACCCCCAAGATCACCAGCCGCAAGGCAGGCACGGGCAGCGGGTGGGTGTGGTCCGCAGAGGACCCGCTCGAGTTCGACGCATGACCCACCGCCCAGTACCGCATTCACATTGATCCCTCACATGGACCTATCACCTACCGATTGGAGAGGTACGAAATGACCGCATCGAACCCTGACCACGCGGCCGAATCACCGTGCGTGGCAAAGCTTTACGAGTTGTCCGGGCGTGAACGGGTAGCGGCGATCCGGCTGCGCGAGATGGCGGCGAAGTTGAACAGGCTTGCCGATGCTCTGGACGCCGGGGCAAGCGTTGCCGACTACGCCGCCGCCGGACTGCTGACCGATGAAGCGGGAGCCTGACCATGACGGATGACGAACGCCGGGCGAAGGCAACGGAGCTGAAGGTGGCGGGCTGGTCGTACTACGACATCGCGGCCCAGTTGGGTTACGCCGACGCATCCGAAGCGTTCCGGGCAGTGTCCGACGCACTCGCGAGCCGCCCCGTGAGCAGGGAAGCCGTGATCGTGCGTCAGCTGTACATCGTCGCCGACATGGTGAAGGTGCTCACCCCCCTTGTGGCGGCGGGGAACCGGAAGGCGAAGGCCAACATGACGCGGCTGCGCAAGCATGTGGCACGGTTGGACCTGGACGCCGGGCGCGAGTACGCCCGACGCCACGGGATTGCCTTGCCGCCAGAGGTGGAGGAGTTGAACGGATGACCAACGTTGTTCCGCCGAAAACGGATGCCGAACTGGTCGATGAGGTGCGACGGCTACGGGAAGCGGAGGGGTTGAGCCTGACCGCCATCGCCAAGCGGCTCGGGCGTGACAAGGGCGATCTGTCGCGGCTCGCCAAAGAGCACGGCATCCGGTTCGACGCCGCCTCCACGCGAGAGCTGACCGAAACGGCGATCGGTGGCGCGCGCCTGCGCCGGGCGAAGATGGCCGCCGAAGCATTGGCAACCGCCGAGGAAGCGCTGAGCAAGGCCAAGGTCGCTTCGGACGCGACGGAGGCGAAGGGGTGGGCTGTTGTCTTCGGTGTGATGATCGACAAGAGCCTTGTCCTGGAGGGCCGCGAGCACGCCGATCACGGGGCGGCGAAGCGCGCTGAGTCCGAGGAACGCATGGCGGAGATGTTCCCCGGCATCGGGTGGTAGGCACTGCTCGGTACTACAAGCGGCCCCAGGTCATTCCCATCAATTGGGGCCGCTTTGTACCGGAGGGGGTGTGTCGCTGGCCGATGAACTTCCGATACTCACCTGTACCAGCGCGGAACGGGCCAATCGGGCGCGGTGGCATCGTCGGGCCACCTCCGACGCCGTGTCGCCGCATGAAGCAGCATTGCCAAGGCGCGCTCCGGCGAAAGGTTCGACACGGATTCATCATCGAGTTCTGGAGCAGGTCGCGCAGGAACAGAGAAGCTCTCCGCTATGCCGTCACCCGGCCGTTCGAATGCCGTCTTTGTGGCCGTACTGACGATTTCGAGATTCACGCTTGACACCTCGTCAGCTGTAAGCGTGAGCGGTGATCGGTGGTGATGATCCGGCCGTAACATTACGAGAAGCTGATGTGGCCCAAGCGGGTAAATGATCGCCGCGCTGAGCAAACCCAACGACATCGATCGCGGTACGGTCGGTCCTGCAATCGCTATGACTGGATCATCGCAAGTGGCGATAGGCTCGGTGCTTTGATAGATCGCCCATCGGCGCTTGTATAAACCTTGAGCACCTCCATTGCGAGCATCCGCAAGCATCAGGTGAAGTGCCTCACGCTTGGGGTCGGAGTACTTTGGCTTCAGGCTTTCCCTTACCTGTGCAGCTGTGGCCTGTGGGTTCGTGCGCTTGAGCCATTCCCGTTTGGCGACCTCCGGGCCGTTGATGATTACCAGGCTTCTCTCTCGATTAGACGGCGTGCGAGCAAGCTGCAACGCAAGGAATACCGCCATGTCGCGTTTCAGCTCGTCCTCAATAACCTTGCTGGCTCCCATTTCATCCATGCGCGCAAAGTGTTTGATGCAGTCGGACTCGATTCGCGAAAGGTGCTTTTCGACCCACTTCAAGGGAAGGTCCATCGTGTCTTCGGACTGCGGAATGCTGTAGAAGTTGGTCTTCTTGCCCACGTCCTTCGGACGCTGTGGGGAGTACGCGACGCCAGCGTCTACTTGTGTCGGTTGAACGAGACCGTTGATTGTCCATCTATCGAGATAGAAACGGGGTACATAGTGGTGCTCCTTGGAATTCTCCGTCTCCGCCTGCCTTCTCGACTCCTCCGCGAACTCCTCGGATAGCCACTTGTGCTGAAACTGCTCTTGAGTCACGGATTTCAGGTACTTCTCAACGGTCGACATGCTGCGCATACTCCTTCCCCGATTGCACGGACAGCTCAGTCGCTCCCGGCGCCGGGCGCTCGGTGGGTTGCTACTCCATCGCCCGATAGAGCCCTTCCGTTGCATTCGGCCAGTGGAGCTGGACCCGACAAGCTAAGCACCTGCGTTCATCAGCACGGGACTCGTGCGTCATGGCCGCGCGTCGGGCCAGCACGCCGCCCAAATCAGGACCCCGAGAGGGACGCCGACCACGACAGCCCACAGCACCGCGATCACTGGGCCGTCCCTATCTCCGCGTGCCACTGGGCGAAGGACAACCGGGGTAGCAGCATCTCCACGTCGGCCACATCCATGACGCGGTTCAACTCCAACGGGCCGAGGTGGTCCGGGCCGGGGACGAGCACCGCGTCCACCCCGGCGGCGCGCGCCTGGTCGCCCACGGGCAACAGCGAGCGCTCATCCGGCCAGACGATCCGGTAGCCGAGACGCCGCGCGAACCGGGCGAGCTGCGCGGCGTCCCACTCCGGCGCAGTGCTCACTTCGAAGTCGATCCATCCGAGTGCGGTCGATCGCATCGCGCTCCCCTTCGTCGTCCGCTTGGCTTGCACCCGCCGCCGGGGAATCCGGTTCGACCCGGCGACGGGGGCACGAAAAGCACGCTAAGCGTGTGAAACTGGAGCTGATACCCAATCGGTGTTCGCAGGTGTTCGCAGTCGAGAGCTGGGGAAATGGAACCTGGGGCGATGCTTCGGGCCGCGCGGGAGGCGGCGGGGGTCGGGCTGCGCGAGATCGCCCGGCGTACCCACTACTCCCCGGCGTACCTCTCCGATATCGAGCGGGGGAAGCGGCCCGCCCCGGCGGACGTGGTGGCCGCGTACGAAACCGCGCTGGGCTCGAACCTGGATCGGCTCACGTCGTTGACGAAGACTCCGGCCAGCGTGGACACCGCCGCCCTGTCGGACGTGGCCGTGATGCTGTCGGCCACCCGCCGAATAGAGGACGCCACGGGACCGCTCGCGGTGCTCCCAGCCGTCGCGGGCATGGCGACGATGGCCGAGACCTTCGCCGACCAGGCGCGCAGCTGTGCGGCCCGCAAGGCGGCGGGTATGGCCTCCGAGATCGACCAGTACCGGGGATGGCTGGAGCACGCGACCGGGGCCGACAAGGCATCGGGGCGCAGCCTCCGCAAGGCGGTGGACCTGGCCCAGGTGTCGGGCGACCCGGACCGCCTGGTGCACGGGCTGTCCTTCACGGCGTACGTGGACCTGGAGCGCGGAGAACGAACGGAGGCCGCCGCCCTTTCGGACGCCGCGCTTGCTGTGCAGGGAGCGCATCCGTTGATCCGGGTCTATGAGCACTTCCAGCGCGCCCGAATCCACGCCGTGGAGGGAGAGCCCGCCGAAGCACAGCGCCGATTGTGCTTGGCCGACCGTGCGATGGAAGCGGCGGACGGCCACGAACCACCGGAAGCCGGGTACTGGTACACGCCGGGGTTCTTCGGCCTCCAGCGGTCCCGCGTGCTGCGGATGCTCGGGCAGGACGACCGGGCGCGGCAGGAAGTCCGGGCAGCGGTGGACGCGCTGCCGGAGGAGCACCGCCGCGCGGAATGGGCGGCGAAGTGGAGACGGGCGGCGGACGGCGAGACCGACATACCGCACTGAGCCCAGGTCAGGCGGGGTATTCGGTGGCCTCGCGCTGGCCTCACTTTGGACGCAAAGTAGCTTGAGACCGGTATATCTGGGTTGACCTTGATTGAGGTGTTTTCGCAGGTAGAGCGCGAATGAGCCCCCTGATCAGGACCAACCCGAGAGTTCAATCCTGACAGGGGGCTCGAAGACAACGAGCGCGACATTACGTCGCGCTCGTTTCGTCTATCCAGGGTCGGCCGGGGGAACTCCCTCACCCCTTCCGGGCGACGTAGTAACTGTTCAGCGGATCCGCCTCCTCGTGGTGGATCCGCACATCGGTGAAGCCGGCGTCGGCGAGCATCGACAGGGCCTTCTGTTCGCCCCAGACGGTGCCGAGGCCGTCGCCGTCGAGGCCGAGGGAGACGGTCATGCAGTGCATGGTCGACACGGTGTAGAGGAAGGGGCCGAAGGGGAGGTCGGCGTTGTCTTCGAGGCGGCTGGAGGCCTGGATGTCGACCATGAGGAAGACGCCGTCGTCGCGTAGGGCGCGGGCGATATTCGCGAGCACGGTGGCGGGATGGGCCTGGTCGTGGATGGCGTCGAAGACGGTGATCGCGTCGAAGGCGTCGGTGGCGTCGAGTTCGGCCACGTCGAGCACGTCGAAGCTCGCGTTGGTCAGGCCGAGTCGGGTGGCTTCGGCGCGTGCGGCCTCGATCGCTTCGACCGAGAAGTCGTACCCGATGAAGCGGCTGTCCGGAAACGCTTGCGCCAGTAGGTTGATCGCGTGGCCGCGACCGCAGCCGATATCGGCGAGGTCGATACCTTCACGCAGGCGCTCGGTCAGGCCGGGCACCATCGGCAGGATGCTGTCGATCAGCGCCGCGTCCAGTGTGCCCGCGCTGAACTCGGCCATGAACTGGTGGAATCGCGGATAGTTGTCGTAGGACAGGCCGCCGCCGGCCCGGAAGCATTCGGTGATAGCGGGTTCCACTTCGCCGAGCATCGACACGACCTGCATGAAACGGGCGAGATTGTTCGGGCCCGCCGCACGGGTCAGGACCGCGGCGTGTGCGGCCGGAAGCCGGTAAGTCTGTGCGGCAGCGTCGAATTCGACGATGCCGGAAACGGTCATCGCGCCCAGCCATTCCCGTACGTACCGTTCGTTGAGGCCCGCCGTGGCGGCCAGTTCGGCGCAGGTCACCGGGCCCGGCAGGGTGGACATGGTGTCGAACAGTCCGGTCTGATGGCCGATGCTGGTCATCATCGCGGTACACCCGTCATTGAGTACGCCGACCGTCCTGGCGGCGAACTCTTCGGTGGCGGTTTCGGTCGGGGCCGGATGGACAGTGGTCATGATGCGCTCCTCGTCGACTCGCCGCAGGATTCGCGGCCGGATGCCGTCACCATCGAGTGCGGCAGCGTGAGGAACTACGGGGCGGGCCCGCGGATCGGTTCATCGAGTGGTAGCGGGCGACGTCGAGGAGGCGGCCACCACCTCGACGTCGCAGCGCCTCAGTCCGGGACGTTGGCGCCGTACCCGAGCTCGCGCAGCGCCTGCTTGATCTTGGCCTGGGCTTCGTCGAGGGATTCGGGGGAGGGGTTCGGGTCGGCGCCGGAGATGTCGAAGTTACCCATGGTGAACGCCGGGAAGACGTGCACATGCAGGTGCGGCACCTCGAGACCGGCGATCAGCAGACCGGCACGCGGCGCGTCGAAAGCGGCGCGCACGGCCTGGCCGACCTTCTGCGCGACGCCGTTGAGGCGGGCGAAGGTCTCCGGTTCGACGTCTTGCCACTGATCGATCTCCGCGCGCGGAACCACCAGGGTGTGGCCCTGGGTGACCGGCGCGATGGTGAGGAAACCGACGAATTCGTCGTCCTCCCATACGAATCGACCGGGAAGCTGACCAGCGATGATCGCACTGAAAACAGAAGCCATGCTCGCAGGTTACGCGCCCGGCACCGGACCGCGACGGCACCGGGCGCGCCATCGCCTAGACCGCGACGAAGTGCGACAGCAGTCCCTGTACCTCGTAGATGTCGACCTGCCGGTTGAACTTCTTCTGCAACGGGGTGGAGCTGCCGGATATCCAGATGGCGAGTTCGGCGTCGAGGTCGAAGGTGCCCGCGGTCTCCACCGAGAAATGCGTGATCGAACGGTAGGGGATGCTGTGGTAGCTCACCTTGCGGCCCGACATGCCCTGTTTGTCGACCAGGATCAGGCGCCGGTTGGTGAACAGGATCGCATCGCGGATGAGGAGAAAGGCGGCATAGATCTGTTCGCCGTTGCCGAGGAGTTTGGCGTATTCCTGCTGGGCCTGGCCGGGGTCGATCCGCCCGGCGTTGCCCATGATTCCGTCCATCAGACCCATGGCCCGCACATCCTCCGCGTGCTCGGGTGAGGGAGCGCCCCCACTTCGGTTGTCAGCAACCATCATCCATGTCTTCGTCGGGTGTGGTCGCCGCGATGGGGCCGACCTGCGGTGTTCAGCGTGAACGTGGGTTCGCGCGTGCGTGCGGTGGGCTCCGCGAGCCACGAACCTGACACGCGGAGCGGGACCGATACCCCTATAAGCTGTCTGCCGTGCGCGTACTCGTCATCGGTTCCGGAGCCCGTGAACATGCCCTTGTCCTCGCCCTGCGTCGCGACCCCGCGGTGCAGGCCGTGGTGGCCGCACCGGGCAATGCCGGCATTGCCCAGCACGCGCAGATCCGCCCGGTCGATCCCAGTTCCGCCGAGGCCGTGGTCGCACTGGCCACCGAGCTCGCCGTCGATCTTGTCGTGATCGGCCCCGAGGTGCCGCTGGTGCTCGGCGTGGCCGACGCGGTGCGCGCGGCCGGCATCGCCTGCTTCGGTCCGTCCGCGGCCGCGGCCAGGATCGAAGGTTCCAAGGCGTTCGCCAAAGATGTGATGGCCGCCGCCGGTGTGCGCACCGCGCACAGCGAGGTCGTCGATACCCCGGCCGAGCTCGACGCGGCGCTGGACCGCTTCGGCCCCACCTGGGTGGTCAAGGACGACGGCCTGGCCGCGGGCAAAGGCGTCGTGGTGACCACCGATCGGTCCGCGGCCCGCGATCACGGCGCGGAACTGCTCGAACAGGGGCATCCGGTGCTGTTCGAATCGTTCCTGAATGGCCCGGAAGTATCGCTGTTCTGCCTGGTCGACGGGGAAACCGTGGTGCCGCTGCTGCCCGCGCAGGACCACAAGCGCGTCGGCGACGGCGACACCGGCCCGAACACCGGCGGCATGGGTGCCTACACCCCGCTGCCCTGGCTGCCGGAGGAGACGGCGCGCGCGATCGTCACCGATGTGGTGGAGCCGGTGGCCGCCGAAATGGTGCGCCGCGGCTGCGGTTTCTCCGGCCTGCTCTACGCCGGCCTCGCTATCGGCGCCGACGGCCCGGCCGTGGTCGAGTTCAACTGCCGCTTCGGCGACCCGGAAACCCAGGCGGTGCTCGCGCTGCTGGACAGTCCGCTGGGCGAGCTGCTGTACGCCACCGCCACCGGCACACTCGCGCAGGTGCAGCCGCCGCGCTGGAAGGAAGGGTCGGCGATCACCGTGGTGCTCGCGGCCGAGAACTATCCGGGGCGGCCGCGCGTCGGCGATGTGATCACCGGTGCGGGCGAGAGCTCCTCCGATGACACCGCGACGGTGCTGCACGCGGGCACCGCGCAGCGTGCGGACGGCGCCCTGATCTCCGCCGGTGGGCGGGTGCTCAACGTCGTGGGCACCGGCCCCGATCTGGCCGCCGCCCGCACCTCCGCCTATGAGCGGATCGCCGCCATCAAGCTCCCCGGAAGCCACTACCGCACCGATATCGGGCTGGCCGCCGTCGAGGAACGCATCAGCGTTTAGCTGCGGCGAGGGCGTGATCGGCCGATTGCCGTTCGGGTCCGGTCCGTCCGGCGGGGCATCCCAGCGATGTGCTGACGAGCATGGCCGCATCGGCGTGGGGGTGTGGGGTGGCCGGTTCAGCGGGGCGATGAGCTCATGAAGGGTCGGCACTGCGATCCATACCTGGCCGAGCATGACCCGCATCGGCGTGGGGTGCGCCGGTTGGGGCGATGTCATGAGGCGAGAGTGCACGCCAGGTGCGCTCAGCTGGAGGTGAGACCGCGTAGCGCCGGTCGGCGCTGCGGTCGACGGCGGGGTGGCCGGTTCAGCGGGTCGATGAGGTCATGAAGGGGTCGGCACCGCGGTCCATGCCTGGCCGAGCATGACCCGCATCGGCGTGGGGTGCGCCGGTTGGGGCGATGTCGTGAGGCGGCACTGGACGGCCCGTGCGCTCAGCTGTAGGTGAGCCCGTGTAGTGCCAGCCAGCGCTGCGGGTCGACGTGCTGGCCGCCGACGATGACCTCGAAATGCAGGTGGGGCCCGGTGGAGTCGCCGCGGTTGCCCATGCGGGCGATCTGCATGCCCGCCGGGACGCGTTCGCCGACCGAGACGAAGAAGTCGTACATGTGGCCGTAGACGGAGATGCTGCCGTCGTCGTGGCGGATGCGGACCCAGAGGCCGAAGCCTTGCGCGGGACCGGCGTCGATGACGGTGCCATTGGCGACGGCGTAGATCGGCGTGCCGATCGGCCCTGCCACGTCGATGCCGTTGTGGAAGGTGCCCCAGCGCTGACCGAACCCCGAGGTGAATACGCCGATCGCCGGGAGCACGAAACCGCCCGCACCGGGCGCGATACCGCCGGGCAGCACCTCGCCGGGCGTCATCGTGATGGCCGGTGGCGGCGGGGTGCCCATCCACGGTTGGCGTTCGCCCGCCGCGGCCGCCGCCGCCTCGTTGCGCGCGCGTTCGAGAGTGGCGCGGGCCGCCGCGGCCACCACGGCCGCTTCGCGCAGGCGTTCGCCGTGGTCGACGGCGTCGAGGTATCGCCGCACCGAGGGCGTGGTCGTCTGCATCTGCCACGGATAGGCCACCGCGATCCGCTGCACCTGTCCCGGTGCGGGCCCGCGGTCGGAGACCAGGTCGGCGAAGCCGGAATCGGCCGCGGCGAACAACGCGACTACGGTGACGCCGCCGATCAGCACCCGATGCTTGCGCAGGGTCGCGCGCACCTCGTCGCCGGTCGGTCGCTTCGCGGCCAGTTCGCGCAGGTCTTCGCGGGTGGGGCGCTTGGCGAGCAATGCGGTGACGTCCGCGCCGGTCGGCCGACGGGCGGCCAGCTGCCGGGCTTGTGCCATGCGAGACGCGAACACGCCGCGCAGATCACGTCGCGGCGCCTTACTGCGGGTCCGCCAATCCGATGCCAGCACGACACCACCGGCGATGGTCACTTCGTGTAAGCGGTTGGGTACGCCGGTGCGGCGCTTGCCGGCGTCGGGTTCGTCGGCGGGCGCCTCGTCAGCGGGTACGCCGTTGTCGGCCGGTTCGGTGGGCACGTCGTCACCGTCGAGTGCGTCGGTGAGTGCGTTGTCGGTGGTGGGGACGTCTACGTGTCCGTCGCCGTCGCCGACCGAGTGGGCGTGCGGCTCGTCGGCGGGCAGGTCGTCGCTGGGTGCCTGGTTCGTGTCGGGTGGCTCGGGGGGTGTGGTGTCGGTGGTTGGCGCGTTGGTGTGTCCGTCGCCGTCGCCGACCGAGTGGGCGTGCGGCTCGTCGGCGGGCAGGTCGTCGTCGGGTGCCCGGTCGGTGTCGGCCGGCGTGTTGTCGGCGGCGAGGGGGTCCGCGCCGACGTCGTCATCGTCGACGGGGTACGAGTGCGTCTCGTTGCCGGCGCCGACACTCGGGGAATCGTCGCCTTCGATGACGGTGTCGGCGGCCGCGGCCCGTCGGCGCCATCGGGGGAGACGGAGGGCGCGGGTTCCGGAGCGGGGCTTGCCGTCGGGGGTGGCCCGCGCGCTGTCCGGGTGGCGCTGCTCATCGAGCCCGGCGCCGCCGGCTTCGGTGCCGTCGGTGGCGGGCTCTTCGGCGGAGTCCTGGTCGAGGGGCGACCGGGGGGCCTTCTCGAGCATCAGGTGCGACCATAGCGCCCGACGCCGGTGAGCGTGTGCTCTACCGTCTGTCGGGTGTTCACAGAATCTCGGCGGTCGACCATTCCACCTTTCTACGTGATGGATGTCTGGAAAGCCGCAGCGGAACGAGCCAGGACGCACGGCGACGTGCTCGTGCTCGCGGCCGGGCAACCCTCCACGCCCGCGCCCGCGCCGGTGCTGCGCGCGACCAAGATCGCCATCGACGCCGAATTGCTCGGTTATACAGAGACTTTCGGCATCCTGCCGCTGCGTGCGGCGATCGCCGAACACCACAGGGCCACCTACGGCTATCCGGTCGACCCCGATGACGTCGTGGTGACGACCGGTTCCTCGGGTGCGTTCACCCTCGTTTTCCTGGCCGCTTTCGATCCGGGCGACACCGTGGTCGTGGCCCGACCCGGCTACCCCGCCTACCGCAACACCCTGACCGCGCTCGGCTGCCGGGTGGTCGAGCTCGACTGCGGCGACGAGACCCGTTTCCAGCCGACCGTCGCCATGCTCGAGGCGCTGCCGCAGCCGCCGAAGGGGCTGGTGGTGGCCAGTCCGGCCAACCCGACCGGCACCATGATCGACCCCGACGAGCTGGCCGCCCTCGCGCGCTGGTGCGAGACCAACGGCACCGTGCTGATCTCCGACGAGATCTACCACGGCATCACCTACGGCGGAGAGCGCACCGCGTCGGCGTGGGAGACCTCGCGCGAGGCGGTGGTGATCGGCTCGGTCTCGAAGTACTTCTCGATGACCGGCTGGCGGCTCGGCTGGATGCTGGCCCCGACCGGCATGCGGCCCGCCTTGCAGCGACTGGCCTCGAATATGACCGTCTGCCCGCCCGCCATCTCGCAGTACGCGGCGCTGCACGCGTTCGGCGCCGAGGCCAAAGCCGAACTCGACGGCCACGTCCGCCGCTACGCGACCAACCGAAAACTGCTGCTGGACGGCCTCGCCGAGCTGGGCATCACCGATCTGGCCCCCGCCGACGGCGCCTTCTACGCCTACGCCGACATCGCCCACCTCACCGATGATTCCCGTGCCTGGTGCGCGCAGGTGCTCGAGCACACGGGGGTCGCGCTGGCGCCTGGGCTGGATTTCGACACCGTCGCCGGCAACCACACCGTGCGCTTCTCCTTCGCGGGGGCGACCGCCGACATCGAAGCCGCGCTGGAACGGCTGAGCCGATTCCTGCGACGCTGAGCACTAACCGGGCGGTCGAACATAGTGTCCGGCAACAACTTTGCACAGTACGACACCATCGCCGCGCGGATGCGGTAAAAACATCGATGGCTGCTAATTCCTTCCGATTCCGCACGGATGAACTGATGATGACTGGCACGATGGCACGGTGATAACCGCGACGACCCCGAAAGGCGAACGGCGTCGCCAAGCTCTGGTAGCGGCCGCTGCCGAGCTCCTACTCGAAGGTGGGTTCGATGCAGTGCGGCATCGCTCCGTCGCGACCCGGGCAGAGCTGCCGCTGGCGTCCACCACCTACTACTTCGAATCGCTGGAAGATCTGATCGCGCGGGCGGTCGAGTTCAGCGGTAACGCCGAGCTGGAGGCGATGCGGCGGCGGATCGGCGAGGTGAGCCACCGTAGACGTGGCGCCGAGGCCACCGTCGAACTGGTGCTCGATCTGTTGATCGGCACCGACGGTCAGGACGAGGGCGCGCGCGGGCAGTTGATCGCCCGCTACGAACGCACCGTCGCCTCGGCCCGTCACCCGGAGCTGCGCGAGGTGCAACAGCGGCTACGCGCCCAGCTCGACGAACTGCTGGCCGACGTGCTGCGCCGCTCCGACCGGGTGGTCCGGTCCGAACAGCTGCGCAGGCTCGTCGCGGTGGTCGACGGCGCGGTGGTCGCGGCGCTCACCGAACGCGACCCGCAACCGCGGCGGATGGCGCGCGGGGCGCTGCTGGAGGTGATCGACATCGTCGCTCCGCCGACGCCGCAGCAGGTCGACCGGTTCCGAGCACTAGACTGACCGGACGTGAGCCTCGTCCCGAACGTCCTAGCCACCCGCTACGCCAGCCCCGAGTTGGTGCATCTGTGGTCACCCGAGAACAAGATCGTGCTCGAGCGGCGGCTGTGGCTGGAGGTGCTGCGGGCGCAGTCCGAGCTCGGCATCGACGTGCCCGACGGCGTGCTCGCCGATTACGAGCGCGTCATCGACCAGGTGAACCTGGCCTCGATCGCCGAACGCGAGCGCGTCACCCGCCACGACGTGAAGGCCAGGATCGAGGAGTTCAACGCGCTGGCCGGGCACGAGCACGTGCACAAGGGCATGACCAGCCGCGACCTCACCGAGAACGTCGAGCAGTTGCAGATCCGGCTCTCGCTCGAGCATGTGCACGCCCACGGTGTCGCCATCGCGGCCCGGCTGGCCGAGCGCGCCGCCGAATACCAGGTGCTGGTGATGGCGGGCCGTTCGCACAACGTCGCCGCGCAGGCCACCACCCTCGGCAAGCGGTTCGCCTCCGCCGCCGACGAGCTGCTGATCGCGCTGACCCGGCTGCGTGAATTGATCGACCGCTACCCGCTGCGCGGGATCAAGGGCCCGATGGGCACCGCGCAGGACATGCTCGATCTGCTCGGCGGCGACGCGGCCAAGCTGGCGACCCTGGAACAGCAGGTGGCGCGCCATCTCGGCTTCGCGAACGTGCTGACCAGCGTCGGCCAGGTGTATCCGCGCTCGCTGGACCACGATGTGCTCTCCGCGCTGGTCCAGGTGGGTGCCGGGCCGTCGTCGTTCGCGCACACCATCCGGCTGATGGCCGGCCACGAGCTGGTCACCGAGGGCTTCCAGCCCGGCCAGGTGGGCTCCTCGGCCATGCCGCACAAGATGAACACCCGCTCCTGCGAGCGGGTCAACGGGTTGCAGGTGGTGCTGCGCGGTTACGCATCGATGGCCGCCGAACTGGCCGGGGCGCAGTGGAACGAGGGTGACGTGTTCTGCTCGGTGGTGCGCCGGGTCGCGCTGCCCGACGCCTTCTTCGCCATCGACGGCATGATGGAGACGTTCCTGACGGTGCTCGCCGAGTTCGGCGCCTACCCGGCCGTCATCTCCCGCGAACTGGACCGCTACCTGCCGTTCCTCGCCACTACTCGCATCCTGATGGCGGCCGTGCGCAGCGGCGTCGGCCGCGAGACCGCGCACGAGGTCATCAAGGAACACGCGGTGGCCGTGGCGCTGGCCATGCGGGAACAGGGCCGCGAACCGGATCTGCTCGACCGCCTCGCCGCCGATTCCCGCATGCCGCTGGACCGGGCCGCGCTCGAGGCCGCGCTGGCGGACAAGTCGGCGTTCATCGGGGCGGCCGGCGCGCAGGTCGGCGATGTGGTGGCGCAGGTCGACAAGCTGGTCGCCGCCTATCCCGAGGCCGCCCGCTACACGCCGTCGCCGATTCTCTGAGATCTCGCTGACCGTGCGCGGGACGCCTGTCGCTGGCGTCCCGGTGGATTCCGGTGGCAGGCGGCAGCGATAGTGGGCGGGTGAATCCTTACACGATCTTCGCCGACATCATCGCGGGCACCGAGCCCGCCAGCCGCGTCTACGAGGACGACGACGTCATCGCCTTCATGGATATCCGCCCGCTGACGCCGGGGCATCTGCTGGTGGTGCCCAAGGTGGTGGCGCGCAGCCTGGAGGAACTCGACCCCGAGATCGGCGGCAAGCTGTTCCAGGTGGGGCAGAAGCTGGCTGCGGCGCTGCGAGCCAGCGAGGTCGCCTGCGAAGGGGTGAATTTCTTCCTCGCCGACGGTGTCGCTGCTGGTCAAGAGGTGTTTCATGTGCATCTGCACGTCATCCCGCGCACCATCGGCGACGGCTTCGGTTTGCAGGCCAGGCCCACCTCCCCGCACCGGGAGGATCTGGACTATCTCGCGGCGTCGATCAGGGGTGTGCTCGATCGCTGACATGCGGAATCCCTGAAAGCTGTTACGTACCGGACAGTTTGCTGACGAAACGCCGAATCCTCAAATGATCACTCGCAACTCGCCCCTGGGTTAGTTTAGAAACCCATTGTCATGCGCTGATGCAGGAGGGGAAGTGCGTAGAGCAAGAATTGCTGCCGTGGTGCTGGCGTTCGCGGCGGCACTGATCGGCCCGGCGGTGGTGCAGCCCGCGCCGGCGTCGGCGGCCCGACTGGTCCGCGTCGACGAGCTGAGTCCCACCCGATCGGCGATCTTCATCGACTCCGCTGCGATGGGCCGCACCATCCAGGTGCAGGTGCTGCACCCGGCCGGTGGCGGTTCGCGCGGCTCGTACTACCTGCTCGACGGGCTCGACCCCGGCGTCGGTCAGAGCACCTGGACCAATGCCACCGACGCCGAACGCTTCTTCGCCGGCCGCAACGTCAACGTGGTGCTTCCGGTCGGCGGCCAGGCCAGCTACTACACCGACTGGATCAGCGACGACCCGCGGTTCGGCCGGTACAAGTGGGAGACCTTCCTGACCCAGGAGCTGCCGCCGATCATCGACGCCCAGTTCAACGGCAACGGCGTCAACGGCATCGGCGGCCTGTCCATGGGCGGTAACGCGGCCTACATCATCGCCGCCCGTCATCCCGGGCTCTATCGCGCCGTCGCCGGCTACAGCGCCTGCCCCGACACTGCCATGGCCCAGGGTGCGGTGATGTTCTCCATCGCCAATCGCGGCGGGAATCCGCTGAACATGTGGGGACCGCCCGGCAGCCCGGCCTGGGCCGAACACGATCCCGCCCTGATGCTGGAACGGCTGCGCGGCAAGACGCTCTATCTGTCCACCGGCACCGGCATCCCCGGCCCGCACGAAGCCGAGATCAAGCCGCAGCTGGCGGAGAACATCTTCCTCGGCGGCCCGGTCGAGCTGGGTGTGAACCTGTGCACGGTGGCGTTCGAGCAGAAGTTGCGTGCCGCCCGCATCCCGGCCCGCATCGACTACAGCCCGGTCGGTACGCACTCCTGGTCCTACTGGCAGGACACCCTGCACGCGTCGTGGTCGACGATCGGGCCCGCTCTCGGCGCCTGACCTTTCTCGACCCGCGACCGGCCCGCCACTCACGAGTGGCGGGCCGGTCCTTTCCGCTACAGACCCCGACCGACGGCGGCTACCCGGAAGCGCCGCCGCTCCGGAACCAGGGCCGCGTCCCGCGACGCGCTCGGCACCGCCATCCCGGCCCGCGACGAATCCGGGCGGGCGCCGCACCGGCGGTCCCGGCTACGGTGGTGCGCATGGCTCTCGACAGTGGTAGCGGATCGACAACCGACCAGGCGGTGGCGGCGCCGATCGCCAAGACGGTGCCCACCGAGCGGGTGCATCACGGCGACGTCTTCGTCGACGACTACGAGTGGCTGCGGGACAAGGACAACCCCGAGGTCATCGCCTATCTCGAGGCGGAGAACGCCTACACCGAGGCGCAGACGGCGCATCTGCGCCCGCTGCGGGACAAGATCTTCGACGAGATCAAGGCCAGGACGCTGGAGACCGATCTGTCGGTGCCGACTCGGGTCGGCGACTACTGGTACTACTCGCGCAGCTTCGAAGGCAAGCAGTACGGCGTGCACTGCCGGTGCCCGATCGATACCGCCGCGACGGGCATCGACGCCTGGACCCCGCCGCAGCTCGAGGCGGGCACCGAGATCGAGG
The DNA here is from genome assembly GCF_000308555.1 of Nocardia cyriacigeorgica NBRC 100375. Classification (GTDB taxonomy): domain Bacteria; phylum Actinomycetota; class Actinomycetes; order Mycobacteriales; family Mycobacteriaceae; genus Nocardia; species Nocardia cyriacigeorgica. Next base: position 108,088 of record NZ_BAFY01000031.1, read on the forward strand.
GCGAACAGGTCCTGCTCGACAGCAACGCCCTGGCCGAAGGCCACGACTTCTTCGCTCTCGGTGCCTTCTCGCTCAGCTACGACGGCAACCTGCTGGCGTTCTCCGTCGACACCCAGGGCGACGAGCGCTACACCCTGCGGATCAAGGATCTGCGTACCGGCGAGCTGCTCGGCGACGAGATCCCGCGCACCGCTCCCGGCGCCACCTGGTCGCTGGACGGCACGCACATCTTCTATCAGACCGTCGACGAATCCTGGCGCCCCGACACCGTCTGGCGCCACCGCCTCGGCACCGCCACCGACGCCGATGTGAAGGTCTTCCACGAGCCCGACGAGCGCTACTGGGTCAGTGTCGGCGCCACCCGCTCGGAGAAATACCTGATGATCTGGGTCGGCTCCAAGATCACCACCGAGGGCTGGGTGCTGGAATCGGACAACCCGGAGGGCGAATTCCGGGTGCTGCTGCCGCGTCGCGAGGGCGTGGAGTACTCCGCCGAGCACGCCGTGATCGCGGGCCGCGACCGGTTCCTCATCCTGCACAACGACGTGATTCCGGAGGGTAAGCCGGGCGCGGGCAGCAAGGCGGAGAACTTCGTTCTCGCCGAAGCCCCGGTGGACGACCCGGCGGAGATGACCGTGCTCATCGACCATCGCGACGACGTGCGACTGGAAGACGTCGACGCCTTCGCCGGGCACCTCGTGCTCAGCTACCGTCGCGAAGCGCTGACCCGCGTCGCGGTCTGGCCGCTGGGTCCCGACGGTTACGGCGAACTGCGCGAACTCGACTTCGGGCTGGAACTGTTCGCCTCCGGCGTCGGCGCCAGTCCGGAATGGACGCAGCCGACGCTGCGTCTGGGCGTCACCTCGTTCATCACTCCCATGCAGGTGTTCGATTACGTGCCCGCCACCGGCGAGCTGCTGCTGCGCAAGGAGCAGCCGGTGCTCGGCGGCTACAACCCCGACGACTATGAGCAGCACCGGGATTGGGCCGTGGCCGAGGACGGCACCCGCATTCCGATCTCGGTGATCAAACGCAAGGATCTCGACACCGCGACGCCGAAGCCGCTGCTGCTGTACGGCTACGGCTCCTACGAGGCCAGCATGGATCCGTCGTTCTCGGTCTCACGGCTGTCGCTGCTGGATCGGGGCATGGTGTTCGCGGTCGCGCATGTGCGTGGCGGCGGCGAGATGGGCAGGCTCTGGTACGAGAACGGCAAAACGCTCACCAAGAAGAACACCTTCACCGACTTCGTGGCCTGCGCGCGTCACCTCATCGACAACGGCACCACCGCCGCCGACCGGATGATCGCCGACGGCGGCAGCGCGGGCGGGCTGCTGGTCGGCGCGGTGGCGAACCTGGCGCCGGAACTGTTCGCTGGAATCCTCGCGAACGTGCCCTTCGTCGACCCGCTGACCTCGATCCTGGACCCGTCGCTGCCGCTGACCGTCATCGAATGGGACGAATGGGGCAACCCGCTGGCCGACAAGGACGTCTACGACTACATGAAGTCCTACTCGCCGTATGAGAACGTCGAGGCCAAGGACTACCCGGCCATCCTGGCGATCACCAGCATCAACGACACCCGGGTGCTCTATGTCGAGCCCGCGAAATGGGTCGCCAAACTGCGCGCCACCGCGACCGGAGACGCGCCGATCCTGCTCAAGACGGAGATGAGCGCGGGCCACGGCGGCGTCAGCGGGCGCTACGAGAAGTGGAAGGAAGTGGCGTTCGAGTACGCCTGGGTGCTCGACACCGTTGGCCTCGCCGCCTGATCGGTCGGGCCCGGAGCAGACAGCGCAGCGTCACCACGGAGGGCTCGGATCAGGTGCCCTCGGACACAGCCCGAAGGACCAGGTGGATAGTTCGTCGGGCGGTCATCCGCACAGCACGCCGAATACATCTGCGGCTGCCACCGTGGGTTCATGAACGCTGAGCTGATCGTGTCGGTTTCCGGTATCCGGGACACCACCCGGGATGCGGCGATCGAGTTCGCCGCGGAAATGGATCGGCGTGACGTGCGGCTGTCGCTGCTGGTGGCGCCCCGGTTGAAGGGCAAATACCGCCTGGTGGACGACCCGGCGACGCAGGCCTGGCTGCGTGGGCGCCGGGCCGAGGGCGATGCCATCGTGCTGCACGGCTACGACCAGGCCGCCACCAAACGCAGGCGCGCGGAATTCGCGACCCTGCCCAAACACGAGGCCCTGCTGCGGTTGACCGCCGCCGACCGGGTGCTCGAACAGGTCGGCCTGCGTACCCGGCTGTTCGCGGCGCCACGCTGGGATGCCTCGGCCGGCGCCATCGCGGCCCTGCCGCAGGTCGGTTTCCGGCTCGCGCTCGGCCTGACCACCATGCTCGACCTCGAACGCGATATCGCGCAGAAGGCCAGGGTGTACGGGATCGGTGAGGGATTCCGGGCCGAACCCTGGTGGTGTCGCGCGCTGGTGATGGGTGCCGCCCGCACCGCCCGCCGCGGCGGCGTCCTGCGGCTGGCCGTGTCCGGCGCCCAGTTGAGCCGCCCCGGCCCGCGTCAGGCCGTGCTCGACGCCGTCGACCTCGCCCTCTACCACGGTGCGGTCAGCGAGGTGTATCGCTGGCAACCGTTCACCGCGGCGCGGGCGGCATGAGACGTCGCCGCCCCGGCCTGGCGAAACGAGGGGCGGCGACGTCTTCGCCCCTGATCACGATTTGGGTGATGGTTGCGCGCCAATAGCCCGAATCCGCCGGATGCTCGCCTGGTTTCGTGCCACAGTGGTCACGGCGGCGTGCTGTCGGCCGCTTCTTGATTGCTGGATCGGATCGCACCGAGCGGGCAGGAGACAGCGGTGACCGCGACCACGACAGGCGCTACCACCACCAAATACATCACCTGGGTGACCCTGGCGCTGATGACCACCAGCTCGGTGGCCAGTCTGCGGTCGGCGCCGACCATGGCCGTCTACGGCCTGGCTTGTGTTTTCCTCTATCTCGTTCCCGCGCTGCTGTTCCTGTTGCCGACCTCGCTGGTCGCGGCCGAACTCGCCTCGGGCTGGCAGGGCGGGGTGTACCGGTGGGTCGGCGACGGACTGTCCAAACCGCTGGGCTTCCTCGCGGTGTGGTGCCAGTTCGCGATGACGATCTTCTACTACCCGAGCCTACTGGCCTATGTGGCAAGCACATTCGCCTACATCATCCACCCGTCGCTGGCGTCCAACGGCGTCTACGTCGCTATCGTCATCATCACCGTGTACTGGGCCGGGGTGTACATCTCCTCGCAGGGCACCAAAACGGTGGCGGGACTGTCGAGTATGGGGCTGGTGATCGGAACGCTGATCCCCGGCACCGTGCTCATGCTGCTGGGATTGGTGTTCCTGGCGCAGGGCAATGCCTCCGCCGCGCCGATGGATGGCGATCACCTCCTGCCCGCGTGGGCCGGCCTGGCCAGCCTGGTGCTGATCGTGAACAATTTCCTCAGCTATGCCGGGATGGAAATGAACGCGGTGCATGTGTCCAGCCTGCGTAATCCCGGACGGGAATTCCCGAGGGCGATGTTCCTGGCGTCGGGGCTGGTGCTGCTGATCTTCATCCTGCCCGCCCTGGCGATCAGCTGGGTGGTGCCCGCCGCGAATCTGAGCCTGACCGCCGGTGTGATGCAGGCCTTCGACGGATTCTTCGGACATTTCGGGATCGACTTCCTGACTCCGATCGTCGGCATCGCGCTGGTGGCCGCGGCGCTGGGCGGAATGTTGACCTGGCTGGCCGGACCGTCGAAGGGGCTGCTGCTGATCGGACGGTCCGAGGGCTATCTGCCGCCGGTCCTCACCAGAACCAATGCCCATGGGGTGCAACAGAATATGCTTGTCGCGCAAGGCGTGTTCACCACGTTGATCGCGCTGCTCTACGCCTTCATCCCGAATGTGTCGAGCGCCTACTGGATCCTGTCGGTCATCACCACACAGGTGTATCTGATCATGTACGTGCTGATGTTCGCGGCCGCGGTGCGCTTGCGGCGCACGCAGCCGGATCATCCGCGCGGATATCGCGCGCCGGGGCTGGTGGGACTGTGCGCGCTCGGGGCGGCATCGTCGGTGGCGGCGTTCGTCATCGGATTCGTGCCGCCCTCGCAGTTCGGCGGCGGCAATACTGCCGTCTACGTGCTGATCGTCGCCGGCGGACTCGGGATCGTCGGGCTGCTGATTCCGTATCTGTTCTACCGATTCCGGCGGGAGAGCTGGAAGATCGCGGCACCGGAGGTGACGGCATGACCGGGCCGGAGACCGGCGACGCGCCCGACCGCAAGCGGCGCGTCATCTACATCACCGCAGTGGTGCTGCTGGGCACGTTCGCGCTGTTCGGGCTGGCGCAATTCGATCGGATTCGCGACGATCACCGGGCCGATGTGCTGGCCGGGCAGCTGCACGACCAGCTGGTCGCCGCGGGCCTGCCCGCACCGGACCCGCAGGTCATCGCGAACTCGCTGGGGACCGACGGCGGCAACGTGTGCCAGGACCCGTCCTCGCCGCTGATCCGGGCCAGGTACCAGCAGGCCATCAGCACCGGTGCCGGCGGTCCCGGTCAACGGCCGGTGATCGGCTCCGGCGATATGGTGCAGGCAGTCGAACTCGCCATCGCCACCTATTGCCCGGAGCATCTCGATGACTACCGAAACCAGGTGGGGGACATGAAGTTCGACGAAACGACGAAGTGAGAATGCCATGACCTCCGAGGACGCCCGCGTCACCGACCTCCGCAAACGTGTCGCCGAACAGATGCCGCAGGCGCGGGCCGATCTCGCGCAACTGGTGTCATTCAAATCGGTGGCCGATCCGCGGCAGTTCCCGGCCGAGGAATGCGAGCGCGCCGCGCACTGGGTGGCCGATGCCTTCGCCGCGGTCGGTTTGACCCGGGTCGGTCTGCACGAAACACCCGACGGCAGTAAAGCGGTGATCGCCTCGCGGCCTGCGCCACCCGGTGCGCCGACGGTGCTGCTGTACTGCCACTACGACGTGCAGCCGCCGCTCGACGATGCGGCCTGGCGCACGCCGGTGTGGGAACTCACCGAGAAGGACGGGCGCTGGTACGGGCGCGGAGCCGCCGACTGCAAGGGCAATATCGTCATGCACCTGACGGCGCTGCGGGCGCTGGGCACGGAGCTGCCGGTGGGGGTCACGCTGGTCGCGGAGGGCTCGGAAGAGCAGGGGACCGGCGGGCTGGAGCGATTCGTGGAGGCGAATCCGGAGCTGTTGCGGGCCGACGCCATTCTGGTGTGCGACAGTGGGAATTTCGCGGTCGGGGTGCCGACGTTCACCGAAACGCTGCGCGGCAACGTCAACGTGGTGGTGACGGTGGAAACCCTTGCCGGGCCGGTGCATTCGGGAATGTTCGGCGGGCCCGCGCCGGACGCGCTCGCAGCCTTGATCAGGTTGCTGAACTCGCTGCGCGACGAACACGGCAACACCACCGTCGACGGTCTGTCCAATGACGAAACCTGGTCCGGCGTGCAGTATCCCGAGGACCAGTTCCGCACCGACGCCGGTGTGCTGTCCGGTGTCGGTCTGCTCGGTGACGGCACCGTGGCCGACATGCTGTGGGCGCGTCCGGCGCTCACGGTCCTCGGCATCGACGCACCGAAGGTGGTCGGCTCCTCGGCCGCCGTCCAGCCCATCGCCCGCGCTCGGCTCAACCTGCGCATCCCGCCGGGCACCGACCCGGAGCAGGCGCACAAGGCGCTGGTCGCGCACCTGCAAGCGCACACCCCGTGGCAGGCCAAACTCACCGTCGAGCTGGAAGCCACCGGCGCCCCCTTCCGCTCCGGCAGCGGCGGCCCCGCCCGCACCGCCATGGAATCGGCCCTCGCCGCCGCCTACGGCCGCCCGGCCACCACCCAGGGCCAGGGCGGCTCGATCCCGCTGTGCAACGTCTTCGCCGACACCTACCCCGACGCAGAGATCATGCTCCTCGGCGTCGAGGAACCCCAGTGCCTGATCCACGCCCCCAACGAAAGCGTCGACCCCACCGAAATCGAACACCTGGCCCTGGCCGAGGCCCTGTTCCTGGCGACCTACACGCGCTAGCGGCCGGACGTCACAGGTCGGCGGAGTCCTCCGGCTCGATGACGCGGAATTCGGTTCCCTCCGGGCCCATTTCGGCGAGCCGGCCGAAGTAGATGCCCTGGGCTTCGGGGGCGATGATGCCGTGGTGGATGGGGATGGCGGTACGGGGGGCTACCGAGCGGAGGTAGTCGACGGCTTCGCTGATCTTCATCCAGGGGGCGACGGCGGGGAGGGCGAGGACGCCGACGGGGGTGGGCGGGACCCAGAGGGAATCGCCGGGGTGCACGAGCTGGGCCGGGTCGTCGGGCGTGCCGAGCTGGAAGACGGTGTTGTCGATGACGGGGAGCTCGGGATGGATGACGGCGTGGCGTCCGCCGCCGCCGGTGATCCGCAGACCGTCGAGGTCGATGACGTTGCCCGCGTGCACCGCCTCCCACCGGCCGCCGCGCTGCTGCGCGGTCTGCGGGTCGCTGAACAGCCGGGCATCCGGGTTGGCGTCGATGAGCGCATCGATCCGGTTCGGGTCGATGTGGTCGGGGTGCTGATGGGTGACCGCGATGGCGTCCAGGCCGGTGAGGCCCTCGAAACCGTGAGCGAAGGTGCCCGGATCGAACAGGATCCTTCTGCCGTGCAACTCCACGAGGATGCAGGAATGACCGAAGTGGGCAATGCGCATACGGCTACGTTAGGCGCACTCGCGCATCCACTCCAGCATCGCGGCGACCCGGCCCGGGGCTTCGGCGCAAGCGTGCCGGTCGCCGCGGATGCGGATGCGGCGAAGCGAGCGCTATGGGCCGCACCACAGCCGGCAGCGCACACCCAACCCGGCACCGCGCCGGTCGCGCCCGCCAACTACGCTGTTCAAGTACCCCCCACCACCACTCGAGGAGCAACGCGTGGCACGAGTCGTTGTCGAGGTGATGCCGAAGGCCGAGATCCTGGATCCGCAGGGTCAGGCCATTGTCGGTGCACTTCCGCGCCTGGGATTCCAGGGAGTCTCGGACGTCCGGCAGGGCAAGCGATTCGAACTCGAGGTCGGCGATGACGTCAGCGACGACGAACTCGCGCAGATCGCCGAATCGCTGCTGGCCAACACCGTCATCGAGGAGTGGAAGGTGGTCCGCGTCTCATGACTGCCCGGATCGGGGTCATCACCTTTCCCGGCACGCTCGATGACGTCGACGCCGCCCGCGCGGTCCGGCTCGCCGGCGCCGAGGCGGTCAACCTGTGGCATGCCGACGCCGATCTGAAGCAGGTCGACGCCGTCATCGTGCCCGGTGGCTTCTCCTACGGCGATTACCTGCGCGCCGGTGCCATCGCCCGGTTCGCACCGGTCATGGGCGAGGTCGTCCGTGCCGCGGACAACGGCATGCCGGTGCTCGGCATCTGCAACGGTTTCCAGGTGCTGTGCGAAGCCGGTCTGCTGCCGGGTGCGCTCACCCGTAACGAGGGCCTGCACTTCATCTGCCGTGACGAGTGGTTGCGCGTCGAGGCCGTGGACACCGCCTGGACCTCGCGGTATGAGCCGGGCGCGCAGATCCTGGTGCCGTTGAAGTCGGGTGAGGGCCGCTTCCAGGCTTCCGAGGCCGTGCTCGACGAGCTCGAGGGTGAGGGTCGCGTGGTGTTCCGCTACGCCGGCGACAATCCGAACGGTTCGCAGCGCGGGATCGCCGGCATCACCTCGGCCAACCGGCGCGTCGTCGGCCTGATGCCGCACCCCGAGCACGCCACCGAGCCGCTCACCGGCCCGAGCGACGACGGCCTCGGCCTGTTCCTGTCGGTGCTGGACACACTCGTCTCCGCCTGATTCACCGGTACGGCGAGCTGGTCGGCCCGCATACTTTCGCCGACCGGCGGATTCGTGGTGACCGGCACCGCCCCGCCTAGGATCGCGGTATGCCGGTTTCCTCCACCGCGGCATCGGCCGCAGGCCTGTGTGCCTTCATCGATGAGTCGCCGTCACCGTTCCACGTGTGCCATACCGTGGCACAGGATCTCGACGAGCACGGGTTCACCCGGCTCGACGAGGCGTCGGCCTGGCCGGCGGGCGGACGTGGCAGGCACTACGTGGTGCGCGGCGGCTCGCTGGTGGCGTGGGCCGATCACGACCCCGGGGCGGCGGCACCGTTCCGAGTGGTCGGCGCGCATACCGACAGCCCCAATCTGCGGGTCAAACAGCATCCGGATCTGAGTTCTGCGGGCTGGCAGCTGGTCGGCCTGGAACCGTACGGCGGTGCCTGGCTGAATTCGTGGCTGGATCGCGAGCTGGGCCTGTCCGGGCGGTTGAGTGTGCGCGAGGGCAATACCGTCGGCCAGCGGCTGGTGCGGATCAACGAGCCGATTCTGCGGGTGCCGCAGCTGGCGATCCACCTGTCCGAGGACCGGCGGGGGGTGACCCTCGACCCGCAGCGGCATGTGAACGCCATCTGGGGCGTCGGGTCCGAGCCGCGCTCGTTCATCGCCTATGTCGCCGAGCACGCCGGTATCTCGCCGGACGCCGTGCTCGGCTGGGAACTGATGACCCACGACCTGGATCCGAGCCGACTGGTCGGCCGCGACCGCGATCTGGTGAGCGCGCCCCGCCTGGACAATCAGGGCACCTGCTACGCCGGCCTGCGCGCCTTCCTCGCCGCCACCGATACGCCCGGTGCGGCGGTGCCGGTGCTGGCCATGTTCGATCACGAGGAGGTCGGCAGCCAGTCCGATCGCGGCGCCCAATCGGATCTGCTGGTGACCGTGCTGGAGCGGATCGTGCTCACCCGCGGCGGTGGCCGGGCCGAATACCTGGCGGCGCTGGCGGGTTCGATCTGCGCGTCCGGCGATATGGCCCACGCGACCCATCCGAACTATCCGGACCGGCACGAGCCCGCGCATCGCATCGAGATCAACGGCGGTCCCGTGCTCAAGGTGAATCAGAACCTGCGCTACGCCACCGACGCCACCGGCGCCGGTGCGTTCGCGCTGGCCTGCGATCAGGCCGGAGTGCCGCTGCAACGGTATGTGCATCGCGCCGACCTGCCCTGTGGGTCGACCATCGGCCCGATGACGGCCGCGCGCACCGGCATGCCGACCGTCGACGTCGGCGCACCCCAGCTGGCCATGCATTCGGCGCGCGAACTGATGGGCGCCGACGATGTGGGTGCCTACGCCGCGGCGCTGGCCGCCTTCTTGACCCCGGAGACCGCGGGCCGGTAGGTCAGCACGGCGACCACGAACACCGCGAACGTGGTGATCACATAGCCACTGCCGAGAATCTGCTGCCACCACGACCAGTCGAGTTCGCGGTCGGCCTCGTGCGGGAGCAGCCAGTGCGGTCCGATCAGGAACATCACCGTCATGGCGGTGACGGCGCCGATCAGCAGCGGGTTGCGCCTGCCGCGGGCGATGGCGTCGGCGGTGACCAGCAGCGCGGGTGCGACCCACACCCAGTGATGCGACCAGGACACCGGCGAGACCAGCAGGATGGCGGCCGCGTTCACCATGAGCGCGGCCACCGAGGCACCGGCCTCGATCAGCCTGCGCATCCACAGCGCCGCCAAGCCGATCGCGACCAGCGACAACGAGATCCAGATCACCGTCGCCAGCGAATCGGAGACGCCCAGCCGGAAGGCCAGCCCCTTCAACGATTGGTTGCCCGCGTAATAGGGCGGGCCGATCCGGCCGGTGTCGGCGAGGGTGTGGAACCAGTACTCCACCGAATCGCTGGGGAAGACCAGGAACCCGAGCCCGACCGCGCCGATGGCGGAGGCGATCAGCGTGCCCGCCGCCTTCCAGTCCTTGCGCAGCAGGAAATACAGCAGGTATCCGGCGGGGATCAGCTTCACCGAGACCGCGATGCCGATGAGCATGCCGCGCGGCCAGAACGGCTTGCGCACCAGGCAATCGAGCGCGACCGCGGCCATCAGCACCAGGTTGATCTGGCCGAACGAGTACGTCTGGCGCACCGGCTCGAAGAACCCCGCCACCGCGACCGCCGCGATGACGGCGGCCAGGACCGTCATCCGGTCCAGTTCGGGGCGGATCCGCGACAGCACCAGCCACAGCGTGATGCCGAGGCTCAGCACGGATGTGGCCAACACCACGATCTCGGCGAGGCCCAGCGGCATGAGCGCGAGCGGGGCGAAGAACAGCGCGGCCAGCGGGGGATAGGTGAACGGCAGTCCGATGCCGAACACCTCGGGCATCGGACCGTACAGATCACCGTCGTCGAGCCAGACCCGCGCGCCGTTGCGATAGACCTGGAGATCGATGTAGCCATCCCACCAGTGCACGATGGGGGCGATGATCGCGTAGATCACGAACAGCGCGATCGCACCGGTCAGCCAGCGCATTCGGTGCGAGGACAGACCACGGGCGGACGCTGCGACATCCTCGGGCGGCGCGTCGTTTCTGGATGCCTCGTCGTTGCCGCGCGCGATGTCATCCCCGGTCGCTACGTCATCGCCGTTCGACCCGGGGCGCGCGCCGGTGGTGGTGACGGGCTGCTCGGCCGGTTCCGCAACCCCCGATCGATCGTTCACCGGGACAGATTAGCCGGTCGGTCGATGGCCGAGCCCCGGCCGGGTTTGCCCCGGCAGTAGTCGCGTTTGCCCCGGCAGTAGACTCGCAGGCGTATCTCGCGGCAATTCAGCAACCCGGCGCGTCGCAGCTGTGTTCGACCGGGTCTGCCTGGATTGTCTCCGCATGCCTGGCCGAAAGGACCCTGGTAATCCCGTGACTCCGCAGGTCGACACGGTCGCAACCGCCGCAGCCACTCCGGACACTCCGCAGCCGTATCTCGAGCTCGGGCTCAAGGATGACGAATACGCCCGGATCAAGGAGATTCTCGGTCGCCGCCCCACCGACGCCGAGCTGGCGATGTACTCGGTGATGTGGAGCGAGCACTGCTCCTACAAGTCGTCGAAGGTGCATCTGCGCTACTTCGGTGAGACCACCACCGAGCAGATGCGCTCCTCCATGCTCGCCGGCATCGGCGAGAACGCGGGCGTGGTGGACGTGGGCGACGGCTGGGCGGTCACCTTCAAGGTGGAAAGCCACAACCACCCCTCCTACGTCGAGCCCTACCAGGGCGCCGCGACCGGCGTCGGCGGCATCGTGCGCGACATCATGGCGATGGGCGCGCGCCCGATCGCGGTGATGGATCAGCTGCGTTTCGGCGCCGCGGACGCCGCCGACACCCGCCGCGTCGTCGACGGGGTGGTACGCGGCATCGGCGGCTACGGCAACTCGCTCGGCCTGCCGAACATCGGCGGTGAGACCGTCTTCGACGCCTCCTACCAGGGCAACCCACTGGTGAACGCGCTGTGCGCGGGTGCGATGCGGGTCGAAGATCTGCATCTGGCCTTCGCCTCCGGCACCGGCAACAAGATCATCCTGTTCGGCGCCCGCACCGGCCTCGACGGCATCGGCGGCGTGTCGGTGCTGGCCTCGGACACCTTCTCCGGCGACGAATCCGGCGCCGGCCGCAAGAAGCTGCCCAGCGTGCAGGTCGGCGACCCGTTCACCGAGAAGGTACTCATCGAGTGCTGTCTCGAGCTGTACGCGGCCAAGCTGGTCGTCGGCATCCAGGACCTCGGCGGCGCCGGGCTGTCCTGTGCTACCTCCGAGCTGGCGGCGGCCGGGGACGGCGGCATGCACATCGAGCTCGACAAGGTGCCGCTGCGTGCGGCCGACATGACCCCGGCCGAGGTGCTGTCCAGCGAGTCCCAGGAGCGCATGTGCGCGGTGGTGACGCCGGAGAACGTGGACGCCTTCATGGCGGTGTGCCGCAAGTGGGATGTGCTGGCCACGGTGATCGGCGAGGTCACCGACGGTGAGCGGCTGGTCGTCACCTGGCACGGCGAGACCGTGGTGGATGTGCCGCCGCGCACCGTCGCCCATGAGGGCCCGGTCTACGAGCGTCCGGTGCAGCGTCCCGACTACCAGGACGCGCTGATCGCCGACACCCCCGACACCCTGACCCGGCCCAAGACCGCCGACGAACTGCGCGCGACCCTGCTGCAGATGGTGTCGAGCCCGCAGCTGTGCAGCCGCAAGTGGATCACCGAGCAGTACGACCGCTACGTGCGCGGCAACACCGTGCTGGCCGAACACGCCGACGCGGGCGTCATCCGCATCGACGAGGAGACCGGTCGCGGTATCGCACTGGCCACCGACGCCTCCGGCCGCTACACCAAGCTGGACCCCTACGCCGGCGCCCAGCTCGCCCTGGCGGAGGCCTACCGCAATGTCGCCACCACCGGCGCCACCCCGAAGGCCGTCACCAACTGCCTCAACTTCGGTTCGCCGGAGGATCCGGGCGTGATGTGGCAGTTCCAGCAGGCCGTGCGCGGACTGGCCGACGGCTGTGTGGAACTCGGCATCCCGGTCACCGGCGGCAATGTCAGCTTCTACAACCAGACCGGCCAGGACGCGATCCTGCCGACCCCGGTGGTCGGCGTGCTCGGCGTTATCGACGATGTGCACCGCCGCATCCCCACCGGTCTCGGCCTCGAGCCCGGCGAGACGCTGATCCTGCTCGGCGATACCCGCGACGAGTTCGGTGGTTCGATCTGGTCGCAGGTCGCCCATGATCATCTCGGCGGCGTCCCTCCGAAGGTCGACTTCGCCCGGGAACGGTTGCTGTCGGAGGTGCTGACCGCCGGTTCCCGCGACGGCATGATCAGTGCCGCTCACGACCTTTCCGAGGGCGGTCTCGCCCAAGCGGTGGTCGAGGCGGCGCTGGCCGGCGAGACCGGTTGCCGCATCCTGCTTCCCGAGGACGCCGATCCGTTCGTCACGCTGTTCTCCGAATCGGCGGGCCGCGTGCTGGTCGCCGTGCCGCGCTCGGAGGAGACCAGGTTCACCCGCATGTGCACCGCGCGCGAACTGCCGTGGGTGCGTATCGGTGTGGTCGACCAGGGTTCGGACTCGATCGAGGTGCAGGGACAGTTCACCGTGCCGCTGGCCGAACTGCGCGAGGCGCACGAAGGCACGCTGCCCAAGCTGTTCGGCTCGGCGGTCTGAGCCGAGTCCCACTGGCACCGAACACCGCACGAACGCTCACCCGCCGGGCCCGGACCCCTCGATGACCGGGCCCGGGTGGGTGAGCGTTCTGCTGTGCCGGACGAAACCGCCCGCCTACCTGTGACATCCGTGCGGGTCAGGCGGTATTGGATATGCCTGACGCGGAGGGCCTGCGTGGTGACGCTTCGCTGCCGCCTCCGGCCCTTGACCGCGTCAGGCGGTGTTGGATGTGCCTGACGCGGAGGGCCTGCGTGGTGACGCTTCGCTGCCGCCTCTGGCCCTTGACCGCGTCAGGCGACGGACTTGAACGGATCGTGCTCGGCGATCAGCTTCTCCATCCGCGCCTCGTCGATACGCCCACGCAGGGAATCGGCTTCGTGCTTGTCCCTGACTACTTTCGCCAGGGTGAAGGTGCTGGTCACCAGGAACAGCACTGTCATGCCGAGGAATCCGCGCTGCCACGGATCCAACGGCAGATAGAAGATTCCGACGCCCGCCCCGAACAAGCTGACGCCGAACGCGATCGCGGCCTGGGCGATGTAGGCCGAAGTGGTTTTCGGCGCTGCGTTTGGTGTGCTCATGGTTAACGAGTGTGCGATGTTCACGGCCACCGCGACCGGGTACAACTACTCGAGTGCGATGGGTAGTTGCCGCGCCGTGAACGGGTAACGCACCGGCGTTGTCGGCGCCTGCCGCCATACTGTCTTGGTGCTCGAAACGGCGTCCACCCTCACGAAGCTGCGCTCGCGCGGCGTCGCCGCGGTGCGCCGGGCCGAGGTGGTCATCGACCTGAACTATGTCGGGCTGGTGGTCGCGACGGTGTTCTTCGCGCTGTCGGTCACCCCGTCGCTGGTGCCGCGCGACTGGATGTTCCAGGGTCTGATCAGCGGAATCAATGCCGCCATCGGTTACGGCGTCGGCTGTCTGCTGGAATGGCTGTTCCGGCTGTGGGTGCGCCCGCGGTTGAAGATCCCGGCGCCACCCACATGGGTGCGCTACGGGGTGAAGTCGGCGATTCTGCTGACGGCCGCGGTGCTGGCCGCGTACATGCTGGTGCAATCGGCGCGTTGGCAGCGCGAGATCACCGCGCTGATGGATATGGAGGGCACCACCACGCCGGCCTATCTGCGTACGGGGTTGCTGAGCCTCGCGGTCGGCGTGCTGGTCGTCGCGGTGTACCGCACGGTGCGAGAGCTGATCCTGTACCTGGCTCGTCAGCTCAACCGCTGGGTGAAGGTGCCGCGCGAGCTGGCGCCCGCGGTCGGCTTCCTGGTGCTGGTGGTGCTGGCGGTCACCCTGTTCAACGGCGTGGCGACGCAGGCGTTCTTCGCGGTCGCGAATCAGGCGTTCAGCGTGCGCAACGACCACACCTCCGAAAACGCGGTGCAGCCGCAGCTACCGGAGAAATCGGGCAGTCCCATGTCGCTGGCGAAATGGGACACCCTCGGTTTCGAGGGCCGGTGGTTCGTCTCGCACGGCCCGAACGCGGCCAGGATCGCCCAGGTCACCGGCAAGCCCGCCAAGGAACCGATCCGGGCCTACGTCGGGTTGGAATCGGCCGAGGACGGCCAATCGCAGGCCGAACTCGCCGTCGCCGAACTCGAACGCGCGGGCGCCTTCGAGCGCCAGGTGATCGTGGTGATCACCACCACGGGCACCGGCTGGGTGAATTCGATGGCTGCGGGCGCGATCGAATACATGTACGGCGGCGACACCGCGCTGGTCGCCACTCAGTACTCGTATCTGCCCAGTGTGCTGTCGTTTCTCGCGGACAAGAGCAAAGCCGCCGCGGCGGGACGTGAGGTCTTCGACGCGGTGTATCAGCACTGGTCCGCGCGGCCGGAACAGCAGCGCCCGAAACTGTTCGTCTACGGCGAGAGCCTCGGATCGCAGGGCTCGGAGGCGGCCTTCGATGGGCTGGCCGATCTGCGGGAGAAGGTCGACGGCGCACTATGGGTGGGGCCGCCGAACTCGAATCGGCTGTGGCAGCAGTTCATCGCGCGCCGCGATCCCGGTTCGCGCGAGGTGGAACCGGTCTACGCCGACGGGCTGGTGGTCCGCTTCGCCGCCGACGCCGCCGATTTCGCCCGGCCGGGCCCGGAATGGCGGGCACCGCGCATCGCCTACCTGCAACATCCGTCCGACCCCATCGTCTGGTGGTCGGCGGATCTGATCTTCTCGCAACCGGATTGGCTGTCCGAGCCACGCGGAGCCGATGTGTCCGGCCGGATGCGGTGGGCGCCGTTCGTCACGTTCTGGCAGGTCACCGCCGATCTCACCAACGCGCAGGGCGTCACCGACGGGCACGGGCACCGCTACGGCAGCCTGGTGCTCGACGGCTGGGCCGCCATCGCCGCACCGCCCGGCTGGAATCCCGAGCTGTCCGAACGCATCCGGTACGAGATCGAGATCTCCGAAGCTTATGAACGGCAGATCAAGTGAGCATCCGGGTGGCGGCGGCGGTAGGTCTGCCCTTGCTGTGGAGCAATGCCGTGGTGCCGCGATTACCGGAGGATATGCGGGCGCGCACGCTGATCAATGTCTGCGCCGCGACCGGGTATGCCACGGCCTTCGGCGCACGCCCGAACTGGTGCTCGGCGCGCGGGTGGCGTGCCGGACTCGGCAGTGCCGCACTGGTTGCTGCCGGTTACGGTGTGGCACTGACCATCCCGGCCGTGCGCCGTGAGCTGGCCGAGCGCCCGGACCGTGCGCCTGGAGTCTCGACCGCCGAATGGGTGGGTGTCCACATTCCGCTCGGCACTGTCTTCAGCGAAGAACTGATCTTCCGCGCCACCCTCGACCCCGTGCTGGACACGGCTTTCGGGCCGCGCCTGGCAACCCTGCTCGGCGCAACCACCTTCGGGCTCTGGCATATCGCACCCGCCCGCGCCACCGGTGAGAACGTGCCGGTCACCGTCGCGGTGACCGCCGCCGCCGGTGCGCTATTCGGCCTGCTCCGCCGTCACACCGGCAGCGCCACCGCCCCGGCCATGCTGCATTGGGCGATCAACGGTGGAGGTGCAGGTGTCACCCGGTGGGGTCGGCGTTCACCCGGAGGATCGGCAGCCAGCGGGAGACTTCATCGGCTCGGTTGCCGGAGGCGGTGAGTTTGCCATCCTCACGGGCCGCCGCGAAATCCGCCAGACCGGTCGCCAGCAGCAGCCAGGTGCGCGGATCGGTTTCCACCACATTGGGCGGAGTGCCGCGGGTATGGCGTGGTCCCTCGATGCACTGCACGGCCACGAAGGGCGGCACCCGGACCTCCACCGAATGGCCTGGCGCCGATTCGGCCAGTGCGCGCGCCGTCATCCGCACGGCTGCGCCCAGCTCGGCCCGCGCCGGGGCGGGCGCTGCCTCATCGAGCAGCCACGGCCGCACCGCCGCGACCGCCGCACGCATTTCTTCCGGTTTCACCGCCGCACGTCGAACCACGGGGCGACGATACTGCGGGCTACCGACGCGTCCGCGTACGGCTTCGACCACCGTGGCCCGACCAGGCTTGCGCGCGCGGCCGAAATCCCGGCTTCCTCGCTGTGGGCCGTGCGTACCAGTCGGCGGATTCGTCTGCCCGCCGGGCAGCAGCCTGCCCGCAATCGGGGCTTGTCAGTCCTTGCCGGTACCGGCGGAGCCGCCATCGGCCGACGGTTCGGCATCGGCATCGGCGTCAGGGGTTGCAGTGGAACCCGCCGAGCCCGACTTCGGATCGGTGGCCCCGGCCGCGTCATCGGCGACGGCCTCGGCTCCCGACGGGCCCACACCGGACCCCACCGCAGGCGCTCCCGCCGCAGCCACCCGGTTCTCTCTGTGCAAACCCTTGTAGTCGTAGAACCGGGTGATCACCGCGCCGAACACGACCGCGATGGCAAGGCCGAGCAGTGCCATCCAGACACCGCGGCTCAGGCCTGCGGAGAAGCTGCCGTCGAAGTAGAGGATCGAGCGCACGCCGAGAAAGACCTGATGCATCGGTTCCCAGCCGGCTAGCCAGTGGAAGTACTTGGGAGTGGCCTCGATGGGCACGGTGCCGCCGGAGGAGGGCAGACCCAGGATGATGAACAGGATCAGGTTCACCAGCAGGCCGGCCGAACCGATCGCGGCGAGGATGGACAGGCCGGTCATGCCGACGGCGGTCAAGGCCAGCGCGCTGTAGAGGAACAGGCCGAGCGGATGGTCGATCGGCATGCCGAGCAGCTTCGCCACACCCAGATAGATGGCCGAGACGAGGGATGCAGCGATCACCATCACAGCCCACTTGATGAGCAGGGTGTGGAAACGAGAGATCGGTGTCGGCGGGAAGTGCACGTACCACGGCCCGTATTCGGTCGGCACGAAGCCGAGCGCGGCGTCGATCATGGTGTGAATGACCATCGCCCCGACCACGCCGGCCAGCAGAATGAGCAGTGCGTAGAAGAACGCGGTCAGCCCCTGGCCGGTGCCGTCGGGCAGTGGACGGTACTGCTGGTACACGATCTGCACCGGGTCTTCCAGCGCTACCCGCGCCGCACCGCTCGGTTCCGGGTTCGGCGGTGCCCCCGGCTCCGGTGCGAGCTGCGCGTTCACCTGGTCGGTGAGCTGTTGCCCGACCTGCTGACGCACCTGGGTCAGGGCCTGATCACCGACCCGCAACACGATCTGGGTACCGAAGGCACCCATGCGCGGGTTGGTCTGCAAGGTGATGATCGGACGTTCGATATCGCCGGGAATGATGCTGCCGACCCCGAGAATGCCGAGTCGCTTACTGAAGTCGCTGGGGATGACCATGGCGCCGTAGACCTGGCCCTGCTGCATCATCCGCTCGGCCTCGCTGATGCCGACCACCCGCAGATCGATCTTGTCCTCGGGCATGCCCTGCTGTAGCGCATCGGTGATCTGTTTGCCGTAGTTCACATGTTGCTGGGCGTCGGGCGGTCCTGTGACGTCTCCGACATCCTGATTCACCAGCGCGATCGGGAAGTCGTGCAGGTTGCCCTCCGGGTCGGCGACGTAGTCGAGGTACATCACCCCGAGCAGTGCCGTGAGCAGGGCCAATACGCCGATCGGCAGCAAGATTCGCATTCCGAGGCGGCGATCGGTCCGCGTCGCCGCTGCGCTGTCGGAAGTCGTCACGGATCGCACGGTAACAGCCGGATGAGCCCGATATCGGGCACTGCGCCGCACCGATTAACTGCCCGTATGCGGACCTCCGCCTTCGCTGCGGCCACGCGCGGGCCGACGACGGGTGCGCCCTTTCGCCGGCGGCGGTCATCGACGGGTCGGTTCGACCCGTAGAATGACGGTGCCCCCAGCCCGCCCGAACAGGGAGCACACGGTGACCAACGCCGACCTGCCGGTTGTCAGCAATCCCGCCCCCGCGGATCAGGACGAGAATCCACCACGCGAGGAGTGTGGTGTCTTCGGAGTCTGGGCGCCCGGCGAAGACGTGGCCAAACTCACGTATTACGGCCTGTATGCGCTGCAACACCGTGGCCAGGAGGCGGCGGGCATCGCCGTCGCGGACGGATCGCAGGTGCTGGTCTTCAAGGATCTCGGCCTGGTCAGCCAGGTATTCGACGAGCAGACCCTGGCCGCGATGCCGGGCCATGTCGCCGTCGGGCACTGTCGCTACTCCACCACCGGTGCCACCACCTGGGAGAACGCCCAGCCCATCTTCCGCACCACCGCGGTCGGTTCCGGACTGGCCTTGGGGCACAACGGAAATCTGGTGAACACCGCCGAATTGGCCGATCGGGCACGGGAACTCGGTGTGCTCGGCGGACAGCCGCGCGGCGGCCGCCCCGGTCCGGTGGCCGCCACCTCCGACTCGGATGTGATGACGGCGCTGCTGGCCCATGCCGCCGCCGACTCCAGCATCGAGCAGGCCGCGATGAAGCTGCTGCCCACCCTGAAGGGCGCCTTCTGCCTGACCTTCATGGACGAGCACACCCTCTACGCGGCCCGCGATCCGCACGGTGTGCGTCCGCTGTGCCTCGGCAGGCTCGACCGCGGCTGGGTGGTCGCCAGCGAGACCTCCGCGCTCGATATCGTCGGCGCCTCGTTCGTGCGCGAGATCGAGCCGGGCGAGCTGCTGGCCATCGACGCCGACGGCGTGCGTTCGCTGCGGTTCGCCACGCCCGAACCCAAGGGCTGCGTTTTCGAGTACGTCTATCTCGCCCGCCCGGACAGCACCATCTCCGGTCGCTCGGTGCACGCCACCCGCGTCGACATCGGTCGCAGGCTGGCCAAGGAACACCCGGTCGAGGCCGATCTGGTGATCCCGGTGCCCGAATCCGGCACCCCCGCCGCGGTCGGCTACGCGCAGGGCTCCGGTGTGCCCTACGGGCAGGGCCTGATGAAGAACGCCTATGTGGGCCGCACCTTCATCCAGCCCAGCCAGACCATCCGCCAGCTCGGCATCCGGCTCAAGCTCAACCCGTTGCGCGAGGTGATTCGCGGTAAGCGGCTGATCGTCGTCGACGATTCGATCGTGCGCGGCAACACCCAGCGCGCGCTGATCCGGATGCTGCGGGAGGCGGGCGCGCTGGAGATCCACGTGCGCATCGCCTCACCGCCGGTCAAGTGGCCGTGCTTCTACGGCATCGACTTCGCCTCGCGCGCCGAGCTCATCGCCAACGGCGCCGGCTCCGACGACAGCTATGCCGACATGGTCGAGAACGTGCGGCGTTCGATCGGCGCCGACAGCCTCGGCTACATCTCCACCGAGGGCATGATCGCGGCCACCGAGCAGCCGCGTTCGCGGTTGTGCTGCGCCTGCTTCGACGGCGATTACCCGATCCCGCTGCCGACCGAGGCGTCCATCGGCAAGAACGTGCTCGAGGGCATGCTCAGCGGCAAGTCCGAGACCGAGCTGCTCGGCCAGAACGCCAACGCCAGCGCGTTGAGCAGGCCCTGAACTCGCGCCGCCGACGCGCGACGGTAGCGTGATCAGGCAATTATCCGCCGATTCGGTTTGGAGCAATCACCGAAAATGAGTGAACAGACCCCCAGTGGTGCCGGAGCCTCGTATGCCGCGGCCGGTGTTGACATCGAAGCCGGCGACCGCGCAGTCGAGTTGTTCGCACCGCTGGCTCGCAAGGCCAGCCGCCCCGAGGTGCAGGGTGGCCTCGGCGGTTTCGCCGGTCTGTTCGCGCTGAAGGGCGGCTACAAGGAGCCGCTGCTGGCGGCGTCCACCGATGGCGTCGGCACCAAGATCGCCGTCGCGCAGGCGATGGACAAGCACGACACCGTCGGTCTGGATCTGGTCGCCATGGTGGTCGACGATCTGGTGGTCTGCGGTGCCGAGCCGTTGTTTCTGCAGGACTACATCGCGGTCGGCAAGGTCGTTCCCGAGCGGGTCGCCGAACTCGTCTCCGGTATCGCCGAGGGCTGTGTGCGCGCCGGGTGTGCGCTGCTCGGCGGTGAGACGGCCGAACATCCCGGTCTGATGGATCCCGACGATTACGATCTGTCCGCGACCGGCGTCGGCGTGGTCGAGGCGGACGCGGTGCTGGGCCCGGAGCGGGTGCGTCCGGGCGACGTGGTCATCGCGATGGGCTCGTCCGGCCTGCATTCCAACGGCTACAGCCTGGCCCGCAAGGTGCTGCTCGATATCGACCGCATGTCGCTGACCGGCCATGTGGAGGAGTTCGGCCGCACGCTCGGTGAGGAGCTGCTCGAGCCGACGCGCATCTACGCCAAGGACTGCCTTGCGCTGATCGCCGAGACCGATGTGCGCACCTTCGCCCACGTCACCGGCGGCGGTCTGGCCGCGAACCTGGCCCGGGTGCTGCCCGCGGGGCTGGTCGCCGAGCTCGACCGCGGAACCTGGAACCCGGCGCCGGTGTTCAAGATGATCGCCCAGCGCGGTCGCGTGGAGCGCCCGGAGATGGAGAAGACGTTCAATATGGGCGTCGGCATGGTGGCCGTGGTGGCGCCGGAGGACGTCGACCGGGCGCTGGCGGTGCTGACCGCCCGGCATATCGAATGCTGGACCCTCGGCACGGTGACCAAGGCCAAGGACGCGGGCGCGCCGCGCGCGATGATGGTGGGCGAACACCCGCGCTTCTGAGCGTCGAAACCTTCGTCAGCCGGTCGGCCCACGGGTCGGCCGGCTGAACGGTTTTCTGGGGGTGTTCCGGGCGAGGAGCAGGCGGCACCTGTGCCCGAACTCGGGATGCTGGGTGGACGCCGGTGCGGTGCGGGTCCGGAATTCCTGGCCGCGGCGTCGCAGGAATCGGGGATGCGCCGCGTAGGGGGTGTGCGTCCGCCGGAAATGCGCTGCCCGGCGCGCTGCATACCTCGAATGAGATGCGCTGCCTGATTCGCCTGGGTTTCGGGAGACGCGCTGCCGAGCGCGCCTGAATCCAGGGCGATGCGCGTGCTGTGTCCGTCAGGGGCGCGCAGCGTAGGGGCGGCTGAGCGAGGGGGCGAAGTGCTGCGCGTCGGGGATGCCGGAGGGTCGCCGAGGGGCGAGTTCGCCTATCTCGGACGATGTCCGGACGGCGGGGCATCGGGATCGCCCGTGCTGCGCAACGGGCGCCGATGCTGATCGAGTATCTCGAGAGCCGGTGCGAACGATCGAACCGAGCTCTCGATCAGGTCTCGACCTCAGCGGTCGAGACCCGATGTCGGGCGAACCTCGGCGGCTGGCTGGCCGACCGGATGGCAACGACTGAAGGGGGAGGCGCCTCGGCCTCCCCCTTCACACGTCGCACCTGGTCAGCGGCGCCAATCGTCGTAGTCGTCGTCGTCGCTGTTCCAGCGGGACAACGAATCATCCGCGTCGTGCTCATCGGACAGCACTCCACTCCGCTGAGAGTGGGGGCTACCCGACAGCTCGCGCTGAAGGCTCGCGAAGTCGGTCGACGGCGAGCTGTACTTCAGCTCGCGTGCAACCTTGGTCTGCTTTGCCTTAGCCCGGCCACGGCCCATGGCTGACCCCCTCGCGTCACAGCGGGGCGGCCTGGGGATTGGTGGCGGCCCCGTTCGAATTAATACTCTTCCTGACAGACACTCTAGCGCGTGTGCGGCGGTCGCGCTTCCAGGAGTGGTCGAACAGGTGCCGAACCGAAGCCGTTTGCCCGATGCTCGCCTGACTACAGCACGCCGGGGATCGCGCGGATGACGCCGACCCGCGCACCGCCACCCAGTACCGCCGGTGCCGCCAATTCGGCGAGGGCATCCGACCACGGGGCGCCGATGCGTTGCAGAATCGCCAGCGTCAGCGGCATCCGGGCCCGGTCGGCGCCGTCATCGATCTTGTAGGCGAACGCGGTTCCGTCCGGCAGCGCACCCGCGTGCACGCCGTCCGCGCCGATCTTGCACACGAGGCCGGGGGTGGCGTTCATGGCCAGCAGATCGGGGGCGTTGGTGCCGGAAATCACTCGCGGATGGGTGCGGATGGCGTCGGCGACCCGGCGTTCGGGCGTTCCCGGTGCGGCGGTCGCCATGGCGGCGAAGGCGCGGGCCAGATTGATCAGCGAGACCGGGATGATCGGCAGGCCGCAGCCATCGATGCCGAGGTCGGTCTCGGGTTCGCCGGTCAGCTCGATGACGGCGGACAGCACCGCCTGCTGCAGCGGGTGTGCGATGTCGAGGTACCCGGTGGTCGGCCAGCCGTTGACAGCGCAGGTGGCCAGCATCGCCGCATGTTTGCCCGAGCAGTTCATGTACAGCTTGCTCGGTGGCCGGTCGTGGCACAGCACCGAGGCGCGGGCGCGTTCGTCCAACGGCAGATCCGGCGGGCATTCGAGGGCCGACTCATCGAAGCCGAAGCGGTCCAGCAGCCGTTCGACCAGCTTCACGTGATCGGATTCGCCGAAATGCGAGGCGGTGGCGATGGCCAGTTCGGCGTCGTCGACCGGCTCGAACCCGTTGCGCAGCAGGGTCACCGCCTGCAGCGGCTTATTGGTCGAGCGCGGGAAGATCGGCACGTGGATCTCGCCCAGTTCGCAGCTGGGTTCGCCGTCGGCCCCGATGACGACCACCGATCCGCGATGCACGCATTCGCGGAAGCCGGACCGCACCACCTCGACCAGTTCGACGCTCACGCTCGCACTCCTGCCTTCAGACGGTCGCCGTCGTCACGTCGCTGCGCCGCGCGCTCGGCATTGGCGCGGCGGCGGTTGTGCCGGTCGATCTGCATGCGGACGTCGTCGGAGACGGTGGGCTCGGCGGCGAGAAGCAGCTCCAGCTTGTCCGGATCGGCGCCGGTGAAGACGTCGCGCACGGTGATGCCGTGTTCGGGGACGTGCACCACGTGCACGGTGTCGCCGGCGCCGATCGTGCCCTCGGTGAGCACCCGCAGGTAGCTGCCGGTGTCGGAGCGCGACGTGAAGCGCTTGACCCACTGCCGTTCGCCGGACCAGTGCTGGAAGGTCGCGCACGGGACGCGGGGCTCACTCACCTCGAGCAGGGTGTGGCCGGGGCCCACCGGTCCGGGCCCGACGGCCAGGCGCGCACCGATGACGGCGTCGCTGATCGGCAGGCCGCGGATGCGCAGATTCTCGCCGAACCAGCCCGCGGGCAGGTCACGGTCGAGTTCGGTGGCCCACCGGTGCGCGTCCTCATCGGCGTAGGCGTAGACGGCCTTGTGCAGGCCGCCGTGGTGGGCGGTATCGCAGACGTGATCACCGTCGAGGCCGAGCGCGCGCACGCCGACCCGCTCCGGCCTCGGCCGCTTGTCGATGCCGGAGCGTCCCACGCGCCCCGGCACCTCGATCTCGGCGTGCAGCACGCACACCGCGAGCACTTCTCCGGTATCACCGGCGCGCATAGACGAGCTCCTCTCCCCGGGGGCTGGTGGCAGCGGGCCGGCGCTCAGCGGCCACGGAGCCGATCGACCGCGACCCGGCCCGCCTGCGGAGTGTCGTCGACGACCACGGAGTCCGGATCGATGGCGGCGGCGGTCGGACCCGCCTCGAGCTTCGCGTCGACCGGAACCGCGCGTTTGATCAGCGCGAGCGCGATCGGGCCGTATTCGTAGTGGTCGACGACGGTGCCGATACGGCCGACGGAGCGTCCGCCCGCGGTCACGGCGTCTCCGGGGGCCGGTCGCTCGTCGGCCGAGCCGTCCAGGTGCAGCAGCACCAGCTGACGTGGCGGCTTGCCGAGGTTGTGCACCCGCGCGACGGTCTCCTGGCCGCGGTAGCAGCCCTTGTCCAGGTGCACGGCGCCGTGTTCGGTGACGCCGCCGATCCAGCGGGCCTCGTGCGGGATGGTGCGCTCGTCGGTGTCGATCCCGATCCGGGGGCGCAGCGCCGTCACCCGCAGGGCCTCGAAGGCCCACATGCCGGCCGGCGCGGCGCCGGCCTCGGTGAGGGTGGTCCACCAGCTGGTGAGGCGTTCACGGGGGATCACCAGGTCGAAGGAGTCGGCCGTTGGCCACGGCATGCGGCGCAGCAAGCCGCCGCCGGGCAGTGGCACCGCCTGGTACACCTCGGGCAGGCGCTCGATTCCGAGTGCGCCGGTCAAGGTCTGGGCCTGCGGGCCGAGCAGGCTCAGGACCGCGTGATCGGTGGCCTCGCGGGGTTTGGCGTCGGCCCAGAAGACCATCTTGGTGAGGAAGTCGAGCAGCGCGGGCCCGCGTTCGGCCTCGGTGTCGATCCAGACCGTGCCGTCGAGGTCGGTGAGCACGAAATGGTGCTGCACGCGGCCGTTGAGATCGAGGTCAAGATTCTCGGCGGAACGGCCGTCGGCCAGGTTGGCGACATGCTGGCTGGAGATGGTGTGCAGCCAGCTCAGGCGTTCGGCGCCGGTGATGGCGAGCACGAAACGATGCGAGCGATCCACGATCGCCACCTGCTGCGCGGCGGCGCGTTGTTCGCCGAATGGATCGCCGTAATGCCACGCGACGGCGGCGTCGGGGGTTCCCGGCGCTCCCGCGACGGCTCCCGGAACAGCGAGGACAGGGCTGGGTGCGGCGACCACGGACACGCAACCCACTCTAGGCGAAAGCTCTGACAGCGTTCCCGGCCCGCGCGGTCGCGGCCGGATTGTCCACCAGGTGACAACGGCGCGCCCGTAGCCCGTCGTAGCGGGCCTGTGTGGCCTACGCTTCATCGCATGGTGGATCGAGTTCTTGTAACACTCGACGGTGAGGTCCGGGATGCGGACGCGCCGTTGTTGTTTGCCGACGATATCGGCGCATTGCGTGGTGATGGCGTTTTCGAAACGATTCTGGTGCGCGAGGGCAATGCGTGCGCCCTCGAATTCCATCTCGCGCGGCTGCGCCGCTCGGCCCAAGCTCTCGACCTACCGGAGCCCGAACTCGGTCGCTGGCGTGAGGCGGTCGAGACGGCGGCCAAGGAATGGGGCTCCGAGCGGGAGGGGCTGATGCGGCTGGTGCTGACCCGCGGCCGCGATGCCGACCTCGACAGCGTCAAGGCCTCGGTGACCTCCGGTGAGCTGTCGGAGACGGTGCCGGTGCCGACCTCCTATGTCCTGGTGGTCGGGGTGCCCGCGCGGGTGGCGAAGGCCAGGACCGAGGGTGTGTCGGTGGTGACGCTGGCGCGCGGTATCTCGATCGATCTCGCGCAGGCCGCGCCGTGGCAGCTGCTCGGCGCGAAAACGCTGTCCTACGCGACGAATATGGCCGCGCTGCGGTTCGCCGCGCGCATGGGCGCCGACGATGTGATCTTCACCAGCACCGAGAACCGGGTGCTGGAAGGGCCGCGTTCGACGGTGGTGATCGTGCGCGACAAACAGTTGATCACTCCGCCCGCGAAGAACGGTGTGCTGCCGGGTGTCACTCAGCGCGCGTTCTACGCCGAGGCGGAGAAGGCGGGCTACGACTGCCGCTACGAATCGCTCTACACCGCTGACCTGCTCACCTGCGATTCGATCTGGATGCTGTCGAGCATCACGCTGGCCGCGCGGGTGAACTCGCTGGACGGGCTGCGGATGTCGGCGCCGGACAATGCCGAGGAGATCGTCGGACTGGTCGAGCGTGGCATCGAGCGGGCGGGCGCGATCAGCGACTGGTGAACCGCGGGCCTGACCGGCCCGCGAGCGGTCGGCGTGTCGTGTCGCGCGACACGTTGACCGGGCTGACCTCCCGCGTAGTCTTTACTACGACACGTCGTAGATCGCCAGGAGGTCAGTGTGAGTGCCTTGGACGTCTCGCGGTGGCAGTTCGGCATCACGACCGTCTACCACTTCCTGTTCGTGCCGCTCACCATCGGACTCGCCCCGCTCATCGCGGGCATGCAGACCGCGTGGGTGATCACCGGCAAGGAACACTGGTACCGGCTGACCAAGTTCTTCGGGAAGCTGTTCCTGATCAACTTCGCCCTCGGCGTTGCCACCGGCATCGTGCAGGAATTCCAGTTCGGCATGAACTGGAGCGAATACTCCCGCTTCGTCGGCGACGTCTTCGGCGCGCCGCTCGCGCTGGAGGGCCTGGTCGCCTTCTTCATGGAGTCCACCTTCATCGGACTCTGGATCTTCGGCTGGTCCCGGCTACCGAAACTGCTGCATCTGGCGACCATCTGGATGGTGGCCATCGGCGTCAACGCTTCGGCGTACTTCATCATCGCCGCCAACTCGTTCATGCAGCATCCCGTCGGCGCGCGCTACAACCCGGAGACCGGGCGCGCGGAGCTGACCAGCATCGTGGAGCTGCTCACCAATAACACTGCGCTGGCGGCGTTTCCGCACGTCGTCGCGGGTTCGTTCCTGACCGCCGCCACCTTCGTCGCGGGCATCTCGGGCTGGTGGATGGTGCGCAACGCGCGCAGCGGCGACGAGCGGAAGCTGGCCGAGGCCAAGACCATGTGGCGACCGGCCGCCCGGGTCTCGCTCGCGGTGATCGCGCTGTCCGGGGTCGCGCTGATCTACACCGGCGACGTGCAGGGCAAGCTGATGTTCGAGCAGCAGCCGATGAAGATGGCGTCGGCGGAATCGTTGTGCCACACCGCGACCAATCCGGAGTTCTCGGTGCTGACCGTCGGAACGCACAACAACTGCGACAGCGTCACCCATGTCATCGAGGTGCCGTATGTGCTGCCGTGGCTGGCCGAGGGCAAATTCACCGGCGTGACTCTCGACGGCGTCGTCGATCTGCAGAAGACCTACAACGAGAAGTATGGCGTCGGTGATTACCGGCCCAACCTGTTCGTCACCTACTGGTCCTTCCGCGCCATGATCGGCCTGGCCGGCGGCTCGGCCCTGCTCGCCATCGCCGGGCTCTGGGTGATGCGCCGTGGCCGAGTGCCGGACCAGCGCTGGTTCTCCTGGCTGAGCCTGCTGGCCATTCCCACCCCGTTCCTGGCCAACAGCGCCGGCTGGGTGTTCACCGAGATGGGCCGCCAGCCCTGGGTGGTGGTGCCCAACCCGACCGGCGACCCGAACCTGCGGCTGCTGGTGCAGGACGGTGTGTCGAACCATTCCGCGACCACGGTGTGGGTCTCGCTGATCACCTTCACGATCGTGTACGGCCTGCTGGCGGTGGTGTGGTTCTACCTGATGCGCCGCTACGTCATCGAGGGGCCCGAGAAGCCCGCCCCCGCGCCGGCGAAGGGGCCGGACGGTACCGGCGAGCCCGGTGCGAAACGCACCGAAGAACCTGCCGTCGAACAGCTTTCGTTCGCCTACTAGGAGCCGACGATGGATCTGCAAGAATTCTGGTTCGTTCTGATCGGCGTGCTGTTCACCGGCTACTTCGTGCTGGAGGGTTTCGACTTCGGCGTCGGCATGCTGATGCCGGTGCTCGGACGCTCTTCCGACACCAGAAGGCGCGTGGTGCTCAACACCATCGGCCCGGTCTGGGATGGCAACGAGGTGTGGCTGATCACCGCAGGCGGCGCGATGTTCGCGGCGTTTCCCGAGTGGTACGCCAGCCTGTTCTCCGGGTTCTATTTCCCGTTGCTGTTGCTGCTGGTGGCGTTGATCCTCCGGATCTGCGCCATCGAGTACCGCGGCAAGATCGACGATCCGGTCTGGCGGGCGCGCTGCGACCTCGGCATCGGCATCGGATCCTGGGTGCCCGCGCTGGCCTGGGGCTGGGTCTTCGCCAATATCGTGCGCGGTGTCGCGCTCGACGCCGACCACCAGATGACCGGCTCCTTCCTGGACCTGCTCAGCCCGTACGCACTGCTCGGCGCACTCACCACCGGCTTGCTGTTCGCCCTGCACGGCGCGGTGTTCCTGAGCCTGAAAACCGGCGGCGAAGTCCGCGATGACGCCATGCGCACCGGCCGGCTGCTGCTGGCCCCCACCGCGCTGGTGGTCGGCGGATTCGGGCTGTGGACCCAGCTCGCCTACGGCGCCGACTGGACCTGGATCCCGCTCGGGCTCGCGGTGCTCGGACTGGTCGGCGCGGGCGCAGCGCACTTCGCCCAGCGCGACGGCTGGGCGTTCACCGGCACCGCGCTGGTGGTGGTGGCCGCGACG
Organism: Nocardia cyriacigeorgica NBRC 100375; assembly: GCF_000308555.1. Lineage (GTDB taxonomy): Bacteria > Actinomycetota > Actinomycetes > Mycobacteriales > Mycobacteriaceae > Nocardia > Nocardia cyriacigeorgica. Next base: position 136,485 of record NZ_BAFY01000031.1, read on the forward strand.
GTGTTGCTGTTCGGCTCGCTGTTCCCGGACGTGCTGCCCTCGACCATCGACCCCGCGTTCAGCCTGAACGTCGACAACGCCTCATCCACCCCGTACACGCTGAAGGTGATGAGCTGGGCGGCCGTCATCGTGACGCCGGTGGTGCTGCTCTACCAGGGCTGGACCTACTGGGTGTTCCGCAAGCGGATTACCGTTGAGCAGATCCCGCCCGGTATCGGTCTGTCGCGCCAACCCGTCGTCGAGGAGTAGGTCATGGCCCGCCGCCCGCCCGTCGACCCGCGTCTATGGCGGTATGCGCGTTCGGCGCGGCGCTACCTGGCCCTGAGCGTCGGGCTCTCGGTCCTCACCACCATCGCCATCGTGGTCGCCGCGGTGATGATCGGGCGGGTGCTGGCGGGGGTGATCACCGATCCCGGCGCCCGCGAGATCGGCAGGTGGAGCGCCGAGTTGGTCGTGCTCGCCCTGGCGGTCGGCGGCCGGGTATTCGCTACTTGGGTGCAGGCCAGGATCGCGCACCGGGCGGGCGCCTCGGTGGTCGCCGAACTGGAACGGTCGGTGCTGAAGGCGGGGGCGCAGTTGTCGCCGCGCGAACTGGAGTCGCGCCGAACCGAATTGGCCGTGGTGGTCGGCACCGGACTGTCCGGGCTGCGTGGCTACCTCGTCGGATATCTGCCCGCGCTGCTGCTCGCCGCGCTGGTGCCGCCGGTGGTGTGGATCGTCATCGCGATGCACGACCTGACCTCCGGCATCATCGTGGTGATCACGCTTCCGCTGATCCCGATCTTCATGATCCTGATCGGCCTGCTCACCGAGGGTCGGGCCCGGGCAACGCTCGACGCCACCACGCGGCTGTCGGATCAGCTGCTCGACCTGTTCGCGGGCATGCCGACGCTGCGGGCGCTGGGGCGTGAGAGCGCGGCGAGCGAACCGGGCGCTGGGAGCGCGTCTGGTGTCGATGGTTCGTCGGTCGCGAGGGACGGGAACGCGTCTGGTGCCGGCGGTTCGTCGGTCGCGGAGGCTGGGAGCGCGTCTGGTGCCGGCGGGTCGTCGCGCGCCGGCGCAAGAGGGCCGGACGCGCCGGCGACGGATGGGCTGGAGGGGCCGCAGCGCACCATGGCGGGCCGGGTTCAGGAACTCGGCGACGCCCTCCGTCAGCGCACCGTGTCGGCCCTGCGCATCGCCTTCCTGTCCTCGATGGTGCTGGAGATGCTGGCTACGCTGTCGGTCGCGCTGATCGCCGTCTCCATCGGCCTGCGCCTGGTCTTCGGTGAGATGAGCCTGTACGCGGGCATCGTCGCGCTGGTGCTGGCGCCGGAGGTGTACCTGCCATTGCGGACCGTGGGGGAGCGGTTCCACGCAGCGCAGGACGGTATGGCCGCCGCGGACAAAGCGTTCGCGGTGCTGGACCCGGGAGGTGCGAGTGGGGGAGTCGCCGGCTCGACGGCCGGGGATGGTCGTCGGACCCGGGTCGGTACGGTCTCCTCGTCCGAACATCCCGCGCAGCACGGCATACCCACAGACCTCACCGATCGAGCCGCTGAGACGCCTGGCTCGTGCGAGACGCCATTTCGGAACGCCGACGGGCACGATCTCGCGCAGAATGGTGTCGCGGCGCATTCCGGCGGAGCCGGTGCGAAGCCGATCCCTTCGGCCGGACTCATCGAATTACGTGATGTCGCTGTCCGCGCGCGTGCCGGTCTTGCACCCGACGGGCTGTCGGCCGTGCTGAAACCGGGCACGGTGACGGTGCTGACCGGACCGAACGGGTGCGGGAAATCCACTGTGCTGCAAGCAGTGCTCGGGTTGATCAGCCCGGAGCGCGGCACGGTGCGAGTCGACGGGATCGACGTGCGCGACCTCGACTCGGCCCAGTGGTGGTCGCGGGTGGCGTGGCTACCGCAGCGACCGGTGCTGGTGCCCGGCACCCTGCGGGAGAACCTGGAACTGCTCGGCGCCCGGATCACCGAGCCGCCGCGCAAGCAATCGGCCCGGGTGCTCGACGAACTCGAGGCCGCCTGCGCGGCAACCGGTTTCGACGTCGTGCTGGACGAGCTGCCGGACCGCTGGGAAACCCGGGTCGGCGCGGATGGCGCCGGACTGTCCCTCGGCCAGCGGCAACGCATGGCCCTGACCCGCGTGCTCGCCGCCGACCGGCCCATCCTGCTGCTCGACGAACCCACCGCCCACCTCGACACCGACAGCGAAGCCGCGGTGCTCGCCGCCCTCACCGCCCGCGCCCGCGCCGGTGCCACGGTCGTCATCGTCGCCCATCGCCCGCCCCTGCTGGCGGTCGCCGACACCGTCATCGAAGTACCGGCCACCACCCGTCCGCAGGAGGTTGTGCTGTGAGCCTTTCACCGCTGCGGTCCACACCGGCCACGCAGTACCAGGGCCGCGTGCCGACCGGCTGTGCGCTGTGGGCCGCGCACGCGGTGCGCCACGGCGGTGTGCTCGACCGCAGTGCTGCCCGCGCGCGGCCGCTGCTTACCTCACCACCAGCCGAGCCGCGCCCGGGTCCAGAACTGGCTGCTCACGCGATGCGGGCTCGACGCTCACCTCGGCGGTGTGCCGCGTCCGTGTCGATGCGCCGCTGCGGCGGGCAGGAAGTCCGGGTGGGGCAGGTCGGTTATCGCACGGCGGCCGCGACTCGGGTGGTTCTTCGGCCATGGGGTCAGGGGGCCTGGCGTCATGGGTGAGCTCATGCGGGACGTGCGCGGTATGTGGTCGATGCTTCGGTTGTCGCCGTGGCGAGTGGCGGTGGCCGTCGGCTGGGGTGTGCTGGCGTTGGGCAGCGGACTCGCGCTGGCGGCGCTGGCGGCGTGGTTGATCGCGCGAGCCTGGCAGATGCCGCCGGTGCTGGATCTGACCGTCGCGGTCGTCGCGGTGCGCGCGCTCGGCATCTCGCGCGGGCTGTGCCGGTATCTGGAGCGGCTGGCCACCCATGACGTGGCGCTGCGGGCGATGACGACGGCGCGGACCACCACCTACCGGGCGCTGGCTCGGTCGGACCTGTGGATCCCGCGACGGAATCCGGTCCCGGCGCGGCAGGATCGGTCGGCCACGCACCAGCGTCGCGGCGATCTGCTGGTGCGGGTTGGCAGCGATATCGACGACCTGGGTGCCGTGGTGGTGCGCTCGTTCGTGCCGATCGCGGTAGCGGCGATCCTGTCCATCGCCGCCGTGGTGTTGCTCGGGCTCATCTCGATCGCCGCCGCCGCGATTCTGGCGGTGGCGCTGGTCGTGTCGGGTGTCCTCGCGCCCTGGCTGTCGGCTCGTGCCGCGGCTGCGGCCGAACGTGCGGTGCGCGCCGACCGCGCCGAGTTCACAGCGCGGGCGCTGACCGTCCTGGACCATGCCCCCGAACTCCGCGTAGCGGGCCGTCTCGACGACGCCCTCGCCGCCGCTTCGGCCGCGAGCGAGCGCGCCGTGGCCGCCGAGGACGCCGCCGCCTCCCGCAGCGCCTGGGCGGCGGCCGCCACCCCGCTGTCCATCGGCGCGAGCGTGCTCGGGGCCCTGCTCATCGGCATCACCCTCTACGGCCCGAACGGCGGCGCACCGGGCGCCATGACTCCGATGGCCCTGACGATCCTTGTGCTGCTGCCGCTGTCGGCATTCGAAGCTGTCGGCCCACTGCCTGCCGCCGCCCAGACCCTCACAACCGCCCGCGCCGCACTGCACCGGCTGGAGGAGGCGAAGGCTCCCGAAAGCGATCGAGGCCCGACGGACGCCATGCCGGTCTCCGTCGACGTGACGCCGCCCGCGACCGGCGGACAGACAGGCCGCGGCAACGCAGGCGGCCCGCCCGACCTGCCTGTCCGAGTATCTGCCGGCTCCGCGGCGAGACCGGTCAGCGAACGGCAAGGCGTGCTCGCCACCGGCGCTTCGCCTCCCGGCGGCAGCGTCGCCGACCCCTCTCGCACCGACTCGCCGGAGTCACCGCACCCGACGGCCGCACTACCCGGACCTGTCGGGGCATCCCCCGGACGCCCGGACGCCCGCCGCGTCGCCGTCATCGGCCCCAGTGGCGCAGGCAAAACCACCCTGCTGATGGCGTGGGCCGGACTGTTCGGAACCCCGGTCCCCGGTGTCACCTTCTTCGCCGAAGACGCCCACCTCTTCGGCACCAGCGTGTTGGAGAACCTGCGGGTCGCGCGCGGCGATCTCACCGCCGAGGAGGGCGAACGAGCTCTGCGAGCAGTGGGCGCCGGCCCGTGGCTCGACTCGCTGCCCGAGGGCATCCACACCGATCTGGTCGGCGGCGCGGCTGCCGTGTCGGGCGGTCAGCGTCGCCGGATTCTGCTCGCGCGGGCGCTGATCTCCCCGGCGCGGGTGCTGCTGCTGGACGAGCCGACCGAGCACCTCGAGGCTGCGGCCGGCGCGGATCTGCTGCGCGCCCTGCTGGACGCGCGCAGCGGCCTGGTCGAACCCGGGCGCGACGTGGTGGTCGTCACACATCAGCTACCACCGGACCACCGCGCCGATCTGGTCCTGCACGTCGACGCATCGGGCCAGGTCAGCACCGTTTCACGCCGCGAGCGCAACCCCGTTTCCGCCCCGCGCGAAATTCCGTTGCCGACCTCCTGACCGGTGGCTAGATTCGTCGGTACACAAGGAAGGAGGTGGTCTGAAGAATGTTTGACTCTTGGACACGTGAGGTGGCTGCCCGCTAAGGCACCACCGCTGTATGGATTCCATTCGGCGAGTACGTGCTGATAGCGAATCCCAGGCAGTCACCCGGCCCCCGAGTCACCGATCTTGTCCGATCGGGACCGATGTGCTCCGGCACAGCGGTATGGCTCGGGGGTCGTTCCATGTCCGGGCACGAAAAAGCGCGGCACCCGTTTCGGGCACCGCGCTCGAGGCGAGCGGCTCAGCCGATATAGCGCTGCAACCGCGCCGACAGCCTGGGCTCGAGCGGCCCGTCGGCCACCACGCGCTCTTCGACGTAGGCCAGATCCCCGCCCTCGACGATCCCGTACAGCCGCTTGGCGCCGCCGACGACCACGCCGGACTGGCTGCGGATCACCACATCGGTGGCCAGCTCCCACGACGACTGGGTCAGCGCCTGACCGTAGAACAGCTCGACGATGCCGGAGCTGTGCGTCAACAGCAATTCGATGACCTCGTCATCGGCATCCGTGCCGACCCGCCAGTATCCGCTCTCGCGCAGATCCGGCCCGCCGTAGCTCCCATCGGGTTCGATGATCCATGAGCGGGAGTCCCAGGCAAGGAAGTCGCCGCCGTCGTGGGAAACGATGATCTGCTGGCCGAACCGGTAGTCGCCGCGCTCGGGATCGTTGCCCTCGCCCTCACCGCGCCAGACACCCACCAGCGGCAGCAGTGCCAGCATGGCCGAACTCAGATCCGGGCCGAGCCGCAGGTTCGCGGTGTCCTCGGGCAGCGGCAGATCCGGCAGCACCGGGATGTTGCGGGCGCCGGTCGATTTCGCCCGCTCGGCGGCGTCGGCCACCGCGGCATCACCGCTACGGCGCTCCGGCTTCGGGGCCGGAGCGTTGCCGTTCATGTTCTCACTCGCGTGCTCGGCCGGATCGGAACCTTCGCTCGCGAGATCACTCATGATTCGGTGAACAGCCGGTAGAAGACGTACAGCCCGAACCACCCGATGAGGATGGACACGGCCACCAGCAGAATCTCGAAGAAGAGGACCACATCTGGAGTCTAGCTATTGCGGTGCGGCCGGACGCAAACGGCCCCGGCGGCATCACATCGTGTCCGTGTCAACAGCACAGCTCCGCCGCTATAGCGCAGCTGCACGGCAGCGGCTCGCCGCGCGGCATCGGTGTACCGAGCGCCGACACAGCCCCGACCTACGCACAGCGGCCCCGCAGCCTCCGGTGACGGAGACCGCGGGGCCGCTGAAGGCCGCGGAATTACTTCGCGACCGCGACGTCCACGCTGTGGATGCCCGCGCCCTCGGGGCGGACCTCGGCCGAACCGTTGCCCGCCGAGCTCAACGCGCGCACGGTCCACGAGCCCGGCGCGGCGAAGAACCGGAAGTCACCGGTGCCCGACGCCACGACCTCAGCGGTGAAATCACCGTTGCCGTCGAGCAGACGCACGAACGCGCCGCCCACCGGCTGGCCGTCGGCGCTCAGCACGCGGCCGGTGATGACCGTTTCCTTCTCCACATCCACGCCCGCGGGAATGGCCTGACCCTGGGCAGGTGCTGCACACATATTGATTACGCTCCCAACTCGATCGGTGCGCCGACGAGCGAACCGTATTCGGTCCAGCTGCCGTCGTAGTTCTTGACGTTCTGGTGGCCCAGCAGCTCCTGCAGCACGAACCAGGTGTGCGAGGAACGCTCACCGATGCGGCAGTAGGCGATGGTGTCCTTGGAGCCGTCCAGGCCGGCCTCGGCGTAGATCTTGGCCAGCTCTTCGTCGGACTTGAAGGTGCCGTCCTCGTTCGCGGCCTTGCTCCACGGCACGTTGATGGCGCCGGGGATGTGGCCGGGACGCTGGCTCTGCTCCTGCGGCAGGTGCGCGGGAGCCAGGATCTTGCCGGAGAACTCGTCCGGGGACCGGACGTCGACCAGGTTCTTGGCGCCGATGGCCGCGATGACCTCGTCGCGGAAGGCGCGGATCGACAGGTCCGGCGCGGACGCCTTGTACTGGGTGGCCGGGCGGCTCACCGGTTCGGTGGACAGCGGGCGGCCGTCGAGCTCCCACTTCTTACGGCCACCGTCGAGCAGCTTGACGTTGTTGTGGCCGTACAGCTTGAAGTACCAGTACGCGTAGGCGGCGAACCAGTTGTTGTTGCCGCCGTAGAGGATGACCTCGTCGTCGTTGGAGATGCCGCGGGCCGAGAGCAGATCGGAGAACTGCTCCTGGTTCACGAAATCACGACGAACCTGATCCTGCAGGTCCTTCTTCCAGTCGAGCCGGACGGCGCCCTCGATGTGACCGCCGTCGTAGGCGGAGGTGTCCTCGTCGACCTCGACGAAGACCACGCCGGGGGCGTTGAGGTTCTCTTCGGCCCAGTCAACGGAGACCAGGACATCGGAGCGGGCCATGTTGTTCCTTTCGGTGGTGACTTGCAGGGTCAGTTCGGTGCCGGGGTCCGGCGGAGGCGGGCTACCAGGGGGTAGATCTTGCAGCCCAGGCAGATCCCGAACGCCGCGTTCAGGAACGCGGCGAACAGTGCGAAGCCGGCGAACAGCGCGCCGACCACGGGAGCGCCGAGCACGAAGCCCAGCAGGCTCACGGCCGCGAAGGCCAGGCCGAGTAGTTGGGCGAACCGCAGGGGAGCTTCGGGTTCGGTTTCGGTGACCGGGCCCGAGCGGGGGGCGATGAGGTTCGCGTAGATGCGGCCGTACGGGTGCCGTTTGGGCCCGTTGACGGCGCCGAGGGCGAAGACGACCGCCTGGGCCGCGATGAGCACGGCGGCGACGGCGGGGGAGAAGGCGGCGGCGATCAGCACCAGAACAAGGACGCCGGTGGTGACCCAGGCGACGAACCGCGGTCCGCGGACGTCGACGTGACCGTCGGGGATGGTCCTGGTTCCGGAAGTGTGGATGGAATCGGTGGACATCGTGCGTACTCCTGCGCTCGAGGTGCTTTTCGGCGGGAAATTTGCCAATTCGCCGGGGGATCAGAGGGATCTCTCGCGCGGCGAACGTTGGTCGGCGTCAGGAAATCTGAGCGGGCCGACCGATCAGCGGCACAGGCAGCAACAACCACCGAGCCGGCACAGATCAACTGTGCGGCGTCGGGTGAGCATCAGCTCGCGGTGGGTTTGCACGGAAGGCAGTTTACCCAATTCCCGGGGAGAATTGGACCCCGGGTTGATCAGCAGGCTTCCCCCGCAGGTCGAGGGCGGGTTTCAGACCGTCAAGGGGGTGAGCGCGCTGCGCAGATCGCCGACCTG
>NZ_BAFY01000030.1 GCF_000308555.1 Nocardia cyriacigeorgica NBRC 100375
GTTCGTGTACCCGATCACCGATCCGCAGCGAATGCGGTTGCCGCGCACCGAACTTCCCGAACGACTCGGCGTGCACCTGACCCGCAAGCACGGGCCGGGTGTGGAATACGCCGACATCCGCGCGTACGCGCCGGGCGATCAGTTGCGGATCGTGAACTGGCCGGTCAGCGCGCGCCGCGGGCGGCTCTACGTCACCGAGCGGCTCACCAATCGTTCCGCCGATGTCGTGGTGCTGATCGACACCTCCTTGCAGGCGCCCGGCCCGGCCACCGATTCGCTGGAGTTGTCGGTGCGCGGTGCGGCGCAGGTGGTGCAGTCGACGTTGCAGGCCGGCGACCGCACCGCCGTGGTCTGCCTCGGCCAGGACCCGCGCTGGCTGCGCCCCGATATCGGGCGCCGCCAGTTCTACCGCATCGTCGACACCGTCCTCGACGTCGGCGACGAACACATCCCCACCACCGGCACCCTGGCCCCGCACGCCGCGGTGCCGCTGGGCGCGATCGTCATCGCGTTCTCCACCCTGCTCGACACCCAGTTCGCGCTCGCCCTCATCGACCTGCGCAAACGCGGGCACGTCGTGGTGGTGGTCGACGTCCTGCGCGGCACCCCGTTCGCCGGCGACCTGGACCCGACGCTGGCCCGCATGTGGCAGCTCGAACGCGCCACCATGTACCGCGATATGGGCACCGTCGGCGTCGACATCGTGTCCTGGCCCGAAGACACCCGTTTGGATCAGATCATGCGTCTGCTGCCCCAACACCGCCGAACCGTCCGGGTGCGCCGATGATCCGTTTCCTCGCCGTCCTGTCCGGTGTGCTGCTCATCGGCTCGGTCACGCTGATGGTCCCGTGGGCGGGCTTGCCCGCCATCGCCCTGGTCGCCGCCGGCTGGTGGTTCCGCCCCGCCGCGGTCGCCGCCGTCCTGCTCGCCATCGGTGTGCTGGCGTGGTCGGATACCGGCGTATTGGCCGCCGCCGCGACAGGTTTGGTCGCCACCGCCTACCTGCTCAATACCGCCACGGTCACCGCCCCTGTCGGCGTGGTTCCCACCACCATCCCCTCGGTCACCGGCGCCGTAGCCTTCACCGTGCTCGCAGCAGCCGCCGCCCTCCTCCCACTCCACCTCGCCTGGGCCCCCGCAGTCGCCCCCATCCTCGTGATCGTCCTGTTCGCCCTGCTCATCCACAGCATCGCCCGCCGCTCGAACGGGATCCAGCAATCCCGGCCCGCCCCCTGAGTCCGCACCGCGTGGGGGCGAGGGTGCCCGCACCGCAGTCGTCACGCCGGCGGCCCGCACCTGCGCGACCGCGGCCGCCAGCAGATCCGGCTGCATCGGCGCGAGACCGGTGAACCAAGCGTGTCGCCGGTCTCATGCCTCCCTCGTCGCTGTCGTGCGAGCGCGGGGTCAGAGGTATCCTTACTTTGCCGTCGAAGTAAGGAGCAATCATGGATGCGCTGGCACGATTGACGTCGAAGGGACAGATCACGGTCCCGAAGGCCGTGCGCGACGCCCTCGAGCTCCAGGCCGGCGACAATGTGCATTTCCGAGTGGAGGGGGAGGTCGTGGTGCTGGCCAAAACACCTGATCTATTGGATCTGGCCGGTAGCGTGCCGGTCCCGCCACAGGTGGCGGGGCGTTCATGGGAGGAGATCCGCGACGCTGCCTGGGTGCGGCAATGGCAGGACCGGGATTCGTGACCGTCTATCTGGACACGAATATCCTCATTCGCCACTTCACCCAGGATCCGCCGGATATGGGCCGCCGGGCGACAGCCTTTCTCGCCGAGTCGGAGACCCTCTTTCTGCCGGATCTGATCCTGGCGGAGACGGTGTACGTCCTACAGAGTGTCTATCGAGTACCGAGACCTCAGGTCGCCGCACTCTCCCGTGCCCTGATCGGATCGCGCAATATCGAGACCGACGATCCTGCGTTGCTGATTCGCGCCGTCGACATCTACGAACACCATCGGCTCTCCTTCGCCGACGCCTACCTGGTAGCTCTCGCCGAGTCCGATCCGGGCTCGTCGGTCGCCTCGTTCGACAAAGGCATCGGCAAGGTAGGCACCGTCCGGCGGATCGAGCCGAGGCCGTGATCGCCCAACGCGTTCGAGGGAAGTCGGCCGTTCCAAGCCCATCGAAGTGACGGTGCAGACCCATCCATTGCCGATACACGCTCGACGAGGTGGACGTGAGACAGGCAGATCCGGCGTGTCGTCAGCCTCATGTCCCCGTCGTCGCCAAGACCCGGCGGGGACGCTTGGCGTTTGAGTCGGACGGCTTGGCGTTTTGGTCGCCTTGGGGGCGCATGGCGGGTGTTGCTTCTGGCATGACATCGACTCTTACCGCCGTATCCTCGGCGCCGGCCTCGGCGCGGCGCGTGTGGCCGGCTCTGTTCACCATGTTTCTCGGCAGCTTCACCCTGGTGACCTCGGAGTTCCTGCCGCCGGGGGTGTTGACCGCCCTCGCGGACGATCTGCGCGTTCAGGAAGGTGTGGTCGGGCTGTCGGTGAGTGCGACGGCGTTGACGGCGCTGCTGGCGGCGCTCGGACTGAGTTCGCTGTTCCCGCGGGTCGATCGCCGCACGCTGCTGATGGTGCTGACGGTCGGCGCGGCGGCTTCGAATCTGGTTGTGGCGCTTGCCCCGAACATCGTCTCGCTGCTGATCGCACGGCTGCTGCTCGGGGTTGCGGTGGGCGGCTACTGGTCGATGGCGCTGGTGATCGCCACGCAGCTGGTGCCGGCCGAGCGGCTCGGCAAGGCCATGATGATCGTGAACGCGGGCACCACGGTGGCCACGGTCGCCGGTGTACCGCTCGGGGTGCTGTTGAGCACCTTTGCCGGATGGCGGGTCGTCTTCGCGGTCGCCGCGGTGCTGACGCTGGTGGCGGCGGTCGCGGTGCAGCTGGTCCTGCCGCCGATCCAGCCGACGCAGGGTGTCGGCTGGGCGGCCATGGGTGGCGCACTGCGCGCACCGGGGGCGGCGCTGGGTCTGATCAGCGTCGTCGCCGTCATCGGCGGGCATTTCGCCGGCTACACCTACATCCGTCCGGCGCTCGACGAGCTGCTCGGCGCGGGCCCCACGGCGATCCCGGTCTTGTTGGCGCTGTTCGGCATCGGTGGCCTGATCGGCAACTTCGTGCTCGGTTCGCTCGCCGACCGACGCCTTGGTGTGCTGCTGGTCGCGGTGCCGGTGGCCATCGGCCTGTCGCTGCTCGCCATCATCGGCTCCGCCACGTTCGCACCGCTCGCCTATGTCGCGGTGGTGATCTGGGGTGGTGCGTTCGGCGGCATCCTCAATGTCGTGCAGGTGTGGGTGTCGCGGGTGCTGCCGGATCGGGTCGAGGCGGGAAGTGGGCTGCTGGTAGGCGGTTTCCAGCTCGCGATCATTCTCGGTTCGGCGGTCGGTGGACGCGGTGTGGACGGCATCGGCCTGGCCGCGACCTACGGTGTGGCCGCCGCCGCTGCCGTGCTCGGTGCGGTCACGTTGCGCCTGTCGCTGAGCCGCGCCGCCGGCTGACAGCTACGTCGAGGTACGGGCCGCACGCCGCCATTCCGAAGGCGTGCGGCCGGTGTGCCTGCGAAACGCCCGCCCGAACGCGGTTTCGGACCGGTACCCGAGTCGCCGGGCGACCGCGCCGACCGAGGCATCCTGTTCGGCCAGGAACCGCTGCGCCCGTTCGACCCGCAGCTGCGTCAGGTAGCGTCCCGGCGTGAGCCCGGTCGCCGCCTGGAACCGCGCGGCGAACCCCGATCGCGAGGCCAGCGCCACCCGCGCCAGCGCTTCGACCGTCCACTCCCGGCCCGGGTCGGCGTGCATGGCGGCCACCGCCCGCGCCACACCCGGTTCGTTCACCCGCAGCAGCCACCGTTTCGGCGCGCACCCGCGCTTGTGCCAGGACTCGATCGCCATCGACGTGATCAAGGTGGCGACCCGATCTCCTTGCACCCCTTCCGGATCCGCGCATTCCTCGATCAGGTGCCGCATCAGCGTCGCCGCCAGCGGCGTGTGCCGGGCGAACTCGGTGAGCAGCACCCGCTGCGGCAGCGCGGCCATGGCGGCACTGGTCCGCGCGGGGGTGAGCTGTAGCCGCAGCACGGTGGTTTCCGACAGCGCGTGCAGCGCGAAGCGATCCTCATGCGGCACGAACACGAAATCGCCCGGCGTCAGATCCTCGGACTCGCCGAGCCCTTCGACCCGGATCAGCCCCTCGATTACCAGGATCGCGTTCGGCTGACCGGACAGGAACTCCCACTCACCGGCCGCCCGCTCGAACACATCGCGGCGCACGAACCGCCACTGCAACCCGGCCAAGACTTCGTCGAGGCCACTCCGGCCCGCCTCCACCAGCGCCATCGTGCACATCCCTCGCGATCAACTCCTGCGTGATCACGGTACCAAGATCGGTTCGGCGGCGTCGGGCGACAGCGCGGCGCTCAGGCTTGCCCTGCCGACCGGCTGCTTCCACGTGCGTGCGTGACTGTCCGCTGGGTTCGCCGTGCAGCGTCGAATCCAGCCCGAAGCCGGCTGAGCGCCGCCCCTCGGCAACCCGTGCCTCGCGCGGCTGCGGGTGTCACGACCGGGCAGCGCCGCTCTACCTGCGCGACCGCAGGTATTCGTCGTGGTCGCGGTCCTCCCGATAGAACCGCTGCGTGATCGAGATGAGCCGCCCGATCTCCTTGCTCAGCGCCGCCGGGCTCGCCGGTTTCGCGACGATCGGGTCGCCGGTTTTGACGTAGTAGCGACCGTCGTCGTAATCCATCCACCAGAAGCTGCGGCCGAAGGAGGGCCGCGCGTCGACGGCGGGACCGGGGAAGACCATGATCTCGCCGAACGAGCGCCGGGTGCGTTTGAAGACCCGGTCCAGCTGCTGAGTGAGGCTGGCTTCGCCGTGGCCGCGCACATAGCGCGAGCGGTCGGCGGCGAGTTCTTCACGCCTGACCTCGAGTGGCGGCGCGGTTCCGGCCTGTGCTTCGGGCAGTGCCGCAAGGGCGTGCGCCGGGACCTGTTCGGCCGCGCATCCGGTGACGATCACGTCGCCGCCGATGTCGTCGGCCGTGCCCGCGAGCTGCACCAGCGCGGCCCCCGCATATCCGTTCACCGCCCCGTGGAATCGATAGGTCGTACCGGATCCCTTCTCGCCGAATCCCTTGATCTCTACCCGCGCCTCGGGTTCACGCAGCACCTCGAGCACCCGCATCAGCTCGACCGAATAGAACCCGTCGAGCAGTTGCGCCACCGCCGCGTCGCGCTGCGCCCGCAGGTCCTCGAAGCTGTCGGCGACCGGGCGGTAGCGCAGCGGGTAAGGCAGCCGATCGGAGCCGTACGCCGACCAGAGGATCTGGAATTGCAGCCCGGTGAAACGCCATTCGCTCATCGGCTCATCCCTCGCCGAGCACCGGCGGCACGGTCTTGGGCATCGAGTCCAGCCCGGTGAGTTCCTCGCCGTTCTGCTGGTTGATCAGGTAGTCCTTGATCGCGGACTGTCCCTGCTTCTCCTCGTCCTGCCCGCCGCCCCGGCCGCCACCCATGCCGCCCATCGGCATGCCGGCCATACCCGCACGGCCCGCTCCGGCGGCACCACCGCGTGCGGCCGCAGCCGCTGCGGGCGCGACACCCGACTGGGGTTGCCCACCACCGGGCAAGCTGCGCCCGGCTCCCGGCTGGTTGCTGCCGCCCGCCGATCCGCCGCCACCGGATCCGCCACCGCGTCCAGGGAATCCGGAACCCGAGCCCGAACGGCCCGACCCGCCCGGCACATACCCGGTGCCGGTGGGCGTGCCGGTGGTTCCGGTCGTGGCCGCTCGTGAGGTGTCGGTCGGAGTGCTGGTGGTTTGTGGTGTGCTCTGCGTTTCGGCGCTCGCCGCGGTGGTGCCGGTGTCCTCCGGTTCGGTGCCGGTGCCGCCACCGGTGTCCTCGCCGCCGGTATCGCCGGTTTCGGCGGTACCGCCACCGGTTTCGCCACCGCCGCCGTTCTCGCCGCCTCCGCCGTTCTCCTCGCCGCCGCCGTCACCGGGCGGCACGTAGGGCTGGTTCGGCCCGTCGTCGACGACCTTCGGCGCGGCGGGTAGCACCGGAACACCATGGTCGGTCTGATGCGCGACCTGCCCGTAGACGGTGCGCAGAATCCGCCGCCCCTCGTCCTCGGCTTCCTCGGCGGTGTAGTCGCCTTCTTTCATGATCCCGTCGGGCGGAAGAACCTTGCCGTCCAGGTCTTTCGGCGGTTCCGCGGTGGGCATCAGCGCTTTCGTCTGATGCAGGCCGGTCACCATCTCGAGCAGCTTGATCCCGACGAGATGGGCGGCGGTGCCGAGCGGTTCGGTGCGCGTCGCGTAATTGTTGACGGCCTCGACGGCCTTCGCGCCCGACGCACCACCCCACGCCGGCGCTTTACCCTCGCCGCCGACGGTCTTCTGGAACTCGGTGTTGAACGCCGCCGCGGCATCCTTGATGTCGGTGCTGGTCTGCATCCAGGCGTTCCCCGCCGCCTCGACCAGCTCCGGCTTCATATCGTTGACCTTCTGCACCATCTCGGCGAGGGTCATCGTGTCGTAATTGTCCGGGCCCTTGATCCGCGGGTCCTCGTAGTCACCGTCGAACTTCGAGGCGACGAACGCCTGCGCGAAGTAAATCGCCGACCGATCGTAATTCCACTGCCGCTGCGCATCGATGACCTTGCGCCGGTACTCCTCGTAGTCGTCGCTCATCCCACCCCGCCCTGATCGTGCGCCGTTCGATACACGCTACCAACCGCGACGGGGCGAAACCATCGCCCATTGCCCCGAAACCCCAGCCCACCATCCGCGACCGCGCCCGCGCGCCGCCCGCCGGCGAAGGTTGCGGCACCCTCGCACGCCTTCCTGCCCTCATCACGCCCAAAATGCGCGAGGTACGAGCGCCGGGAGTGGCGCGGGCTTGTTGGGGTTCGGGGCGGGCGGTAGCGTGCTGGGGAAATGCGCCGCTCGGCGGTCCGGTGTACGGGGCTGTGGCGGCCGGTGTGGGTACAGAAGGGGGCTAAGTGTCCGTGGACAACAGAAGG
>NZ_BAFY01000029.1 GCF_000308555.1 Nocardia cyriacigeorgica NBRC 100375
GGCCCTGTCCGCGGCCCTGATCGCGGGCGCGCGCGCCGCCGGGGCGGGTCCCGAATCGGTGCTCGCCGCCGCCCGCGCCGTCCTCGATGCCGTGCCCGGCCTCGACCTCGACTATCTCGAACTGCGTTCGTCGAACCTCGATGTCGCCCCCGCCTCCGGCAACGCCCGGTTGCTGATCGCGGCCAAGGTCGGCGCCACCAGGCTCATCGACAACATGCCGGTGGTCCTCGGCGCGACGATCGACGGCCACCCCAACTCGAGCACCCAGCCCGCCCAGGTATCGGTATAGGAAGGCGACGACGATGTTGCGCACCATGATGAAGTCGAAGATCCACCGTGCCACGGTGACCCACGCCGATCTGCACTACGTCGGCTCGGTGACGGTGGACCAGGATCTGCTCGACGCCGCCGATCTGCTCGAAGGCGAGCAGGTCTGCATCGTCGACATCGACAACGGCGCCCGTCTGGAGACCTATGTGATCGCCGGTGAACGCGGTTCGGGTGTCATCGGGATCAACGGCGCCGCCGCCCATCTCGTGCATCCGGGTGATCTGGTCATCCTGATCGCCTACGGGATGATGGACGAGCAGGAGCTGAAGGAGTACTCGCCGAAGGTCGTCTTCGTCGACGACCGCAACCGTCCGGTCGATCTCGGTTCCGATCCGGCGCACGCCCCCGAGGGTTCGGGCCTTCTCACCCCGCGCGATCTGTCGTTCGTCTGACGGCCGCGGGGGAGAGGGATCGGCACATGCTGCTGACGATCGACGTCCGCACCACCAGCATCGAACTCGGGCTGTTCTCCGGCAGCGGTGCGCACGCGAAACTGGTGCGGCACTGGCGTATTCACACCAACCCGTTGCTCACGGCGGACGAGTTCGCGATGCAGGTGCGCGGGCTGGTCGGCACCCATCTGGACGAAGTGGTCGGGGTCGCGGCGCTGTCGACCGTGCCACCGGTGTTGCGGGAACTGCGGCTGATGCTGGAGCGGTACTGGAATCACGTGCCGCATGTGGTGGTGGAACCCGGTGTGCGGACCGGTATTCCGTTGCTGGTCGACAATCCGAAAGAGGTCGGCGCAGACCGGATCGTGAACAGTCTCGCCGCGTACGACAAATTCGGCACCGCCGCCATCGTCATCGATTTCGGCGTCTCGACCTGCGTCGACCTGGTCTCGGCCAAGGGTGAGTTTCTCGGCGGCGTGCTCGCGCCCGGGGTGGAGATCTCCACCGAGGCGCTCATCGAACGTGCCGCGTTGCGCCGCGTCGAGCTGGCCCGTCCGCGGTCGGTGGTCGGCAAGAACACCGTGGAGTGCATCCAGTCCGGTGCCGTGTTCGGTTTCGCCGGCCTGGTGGACGGGCTGGTCGACCGGATCCGCGATGACGTCGACGCCTTCGCAGGCGATGACGTCGCGGTGGTGGCCACCGGGGCAGGCGCGCCGTTGATCGTGCCGGAGTCGGAGACCATCGACCATCACGAACCCCGGCTCACGCTGACCGGCCTGCGGCTGGTCTACGAACGCAACCAGCGCAACCGCCGGGCGTGAGCGTCGACTGTGGGGCAGGTCATCGGCCGTGCGTCGATGCGCCTGCTACACTCATCGACGTGTATTTCCGCGTGAGCACCCAGGAGTGTTGTCGAGGCTGACCTGCCTCGACCGTTCGAGGCATTCGCCAAGTCCTCGACCGTTGCATACCTCCTGGAGATTCGCTCATGCGTTCTTCTGTTCTTTCCCTTCCGTCCGCGCGTGATGCCCGCACACTGAGCGCTCGCGCCGCGAATCCGCTGCCGACCCGTTCGGTCGCCCCCGCCTTGCCCACCCGGCTGCGCCCGGCCGACCTGCTCCGGTTGACCGATGAAGGCGCCGAGGATGTGCTGGCCGGCCGCTACGACCACCTGCTGCCCGCCGACGGCCGCTGGCCGACCGAGGAACGCTGGGCCACCCGCCTGCTGTCCGACGACGAGGTCGATGTGTGGCTGATCA
Organism: Nocardia cyriacigeorgica NBRC 100375; assembly: GCF_000308555.1. Lineage (GTDB taxonomy): Bacteria > Actinomycetota > Actinomycetes > Mycobacteriales > Mycobacteriaceae > Nocardia > Nocardia cyriacigeorgica. The sequence continues at coordinate 1,982 of NZ_BAFY01000029.1, forward strand.
GCTGGACCCCGGACCGGCACACCGAGCTGCACGATCACGCGGGCTCCATCGGCGCGCTCACCGTCCTCAGCGGTGCGCTGTCGGAATACCGTTGGAACGGAACCGAATTGCGTCATCGCCCGCTGGTGGCCGGTGATCAGGCCTCGTTCCCGATCGGCTGGGTGCACGACGTCGTGCGCGCGCCCGAGCCGCCCGCCACCGGCCTCGATGTGCCGGTGTCGGTCGCCGAATCGGTCGGTCCGCTGGATCCGACGCTGAGCGTGCACGCCTACTCCCCGCCGCTGACCGCAATGTCCTATTACGAACTCACCGGGCACGGCGGACTGCGCCGTACCCGCACCGTCCTCACCGACCAGCCCGAAGGTGATATGTGATGAGCCCGCAGACCATCGACCAGATGCTCGACGCCGCGCGCTCGCAATTGCGCAGGCTGTATGCCTTCGAATTGCCGGAGGCACTCGAACGCGGCGCGATTCTGGTCGACATCCGGCCGCAGGCGCAGCGAATTCGCGAGGGCACGATGCCCGGCGCCCTGGTGATCGAACGTAACGTCCTGGAATGGCGGCTCGACCCCACCAGTTCGGCCCGGCTGGCCCTGGCGACCGACCACGACGTGGAATGGATCGTGCTGTGCTCGGAGGGCTACACCTCCAGCCTGGCCGCCGCCTCGCTGCAGCAATTGGGCCTGCACCGGGCCACCGACCTGGTCGGCGGTTACCAGGCGCTGAAGGCGGCCGGACTGCTCACCGTGGCGTCGCGGGCCCCGCATTTCGCCCGTGAAGTCGCCGCGCTCGCCTCGCTCTAGAAATCCCCACCTCAGCCGGGCCGGGAGCAGCGGGTCAGCAGGGCCGGGCGGGACGCAAAACGGTTTCCGGTGCACGCTAGGGTAGTTCAACGTGAGCACCCCCAACTCCCCTTCCTCCGGTAGCTCCGCGGCCTCGGCTCCCGCGGGCCGCGCCAATCGCCCCGTCGACGTCGATGACGTGCCGGAGCAGATGCGGATTCGCCGGGAGAAGCGGGAGCGCCTGCTCGCCGAGGGTGGGCAGGCGTATCCGGTGGTCGTGCCGCGCACTCACACGCTGGCCGAGATCCGCGCCGAATATCCGGATCTGGCGCCCGACACCCAGACCGGCACCATCGTCGGTGTGGCCGGGCGCGTCATTTTCATGCGCAATACCGGCAAGTTGTGCTTCGCCACCCTGCAAGAGGGCGACGGCACCAAATTGCAGGCCATGATCAGCCTCAACGGGGTCGGGGCCGAGGCGCTGGCGGCCTGGAAGTCCGATGTGGACCTCGGTGATTTCGTCTTCGTGCACGGTGAGGTCATCTCCTCGCGAACCGGTGAGTTGAGTGTGATGGCCGACGAGTGGAGCATGGCGGCCAAGTCGCTGCGCCCGCTGCCGGTCGCGCACAAAGAGATGAACGAGGAGTCGCGGGTCCGTCAGCGCTACGTCGACCTGATCGTGCGACCTGAGGCCAGGCAGATGGCCCGCACGAGGGTCGCGGTGGTGCGCGCGCTGCGCAACGCGCTGGAGCGGCGCGGGTTCCTTGAGGTCGAGACGCCGATGTTGCAGACCCTGCACGGCGGCGCCGCGGCCAGGCCGTTCGTCACTCATTCCAATGCGCTCGATATGGACCTGTTCCTGCGTATTGCGCCGGAGCTGTTCCTGAAGCGCTGCGTGGTCGGTGGCCTCGAGCGGGTGTTCGAGATCAATCGCAACTTCCGCAACGAGGGCGCCGACTCCACGCATTCGCCGGAGTTCGCGATGCTGGAGACGTATCAGGCTTACGGCACCTATGACGACTCGGCGCGCATGATCCGGGAATTGATCCAAGAAGTGGCCGAGGAAGCCTTCGGTACCCAGGTGGTGACCCTCGCCGACGGCACCGAATATGACCTTCGCGGTGAGTGGGCGACCGTCGAGATGTATCCGTCGCTGTCGGACTCGCTCGGCGTGGAGGTCACCCCGGAAACAACGATTCCGGAATTACTGGCGCTGGCCGAACGGGTCGGTTTGGAAATTCCGGAAGGCAAGGGCTACGGCCACGGCAAACTCGTCGAGGAACTATGGGAGCACCAGTACGGCGACAAGTTGTACGCGCCCACATTCGTGCGTGACTTCCCGGTCGAGACTTCTCCGCTGACCCGTCAGCACCGCGACAAGGACGGCGTCACCGAGAAGTGGGACCTGTATGTGCGCGGGTTCGAGTTGGCCACCGGCTATTCGGAGTTGGTCGATCCGGTGATTCAGCGCGAACGGTTTGTCGACCAGGCTCGGCTGGCCGCGGCCGGTGACGACGAAGCCATGGTGCTCGACGAGGACTTCCTCGCCGCGATGGAACACGGTATGCCGCCGACCACCGGAACCGGTATGGGAATCGACCGCTTGTTGATGGCTCTCACCGGTTTGGGAATCCGGGAAACGATACTGTTCCCAATTGTGCGACCGGCCGCTCGCTGAGCGACCGGATTGCACGTCTGAAGCTCGTCTTGGCATTTTTCGAATTAGAGGTATTCTTGCCTCGGGCAATCGGCCTAGTATGCGGGTCGCACGATTTCGAGAGGACGTTCATCTCATGGCAAAGAAGGTCACCGTAAGCTTGATCGACGATGTCGACGGTGAGTCCATCGCGGACGAGACCATCGAGTTCGGTATCGATGGTGTGTCGTACGAGATCGACCTGTCGGCGGCAAATGCGGCCAAGCTGCGGGAAGAGATGGAGCAGTGGGTTGCCAACGCTCGGCGGGTGAGTGGCCGGCGTCGGGTGAAGGCCGCGTCCACCACCGGTAGCACCACCAAGAGCCGCGTTCCGATGGACCGCGAACAAACCGCGGCAATTCGTGAGTGGGCTCGCCGGAATGGTCACAAGGTGCATGCCAGGGGACGTATCTCGGCCGACATCACCGAGGCTTACAACAAGGCCGCCAAGAGCTAGTCGTAATTCGCGGCTGCCGCCGGGCGAATCGTGCGACGCCCCGGCGGCAGCCTTGTTTGTAGTGGCCGAGGCACGGCACCATGGATCTGTGCGCAGCACCCTATCCAGCAGAGTCGTGTCATCCCGTCGAGCTGGGGTCATGACGTCGTGACAGCTTTCGTCGGATCAATCCTGCGCTACACCGACGCGGACGGGCATCGGCACGAGTACATGCTGAATGCCGACCACCCGCGCGTCACCATCGGACGTTCCACTCATGCCGATCTGTCCCTGCGCTGGGACGCCGAGGTCTCGCGACTGCACGCGGCCGTCGAATACCTGGGCGCCCAGTGGACCATCGTCGATGACGGTCTGTCCCGCAACGGCACCTTCGTCAACGGTGAACGCCTGGTCGGCAGGCGCAGGCTGATGGCGGGCGACCGGATCCGGGTGGGCACCTCGCTGGTGTCGTTCCACGAATTCGGCGCCGTGGCCGACGACGCCACCCGCGCCTCCACCGGAACCATCCCCACCGCCCGCTCGCTGACCGACACCCAGCGCGCGGTGCTCGTCGCGCTGTGCCGCCCCTACAAGCATGGGGCCGGTTTCGCCACCCCGGCCTCCAATCAGCAGATCGCCGAAGAATTGTTCCTCAGCGTCGACGCCATCAAGACCCACCTGCGCGCGCTGTTCGCCAAATTCGGCGTCGAGGATCTGCCGCAGAACCAGAAGCGGGTCCGGCTGGCCGCCCTGGCCATGCAGAGCGGGCTCATCTCCGATCGCGACCTGTAGCCCAGCTGTAGACGCTCGCAGATGAGCGTGAGCGTCTCGGCGATGGTCGTCGCGCCCCGCGCCCGGTTGACTCGAAGACGGATTCGGAGCGCATCTGCTCCGGTCGTTTCGAGAGGAGCAGATCATGACGGTAGGCCGAATCCTCGCGCTGGTGGCGGCCACGCTGGCGACCGGGTTGATCGCGGGGGTGTTCTACGCGTACGCGATCTCGGTGATGCCCGCGTTGGGCCGGATGGACGACCGCGCGTTGATCGAGACGATGCAGAAGGTCAATGTCGTGATCATCAACCCCGCCTTCATGATCGGGTTCCTCGGCACGGTCGGGTTCACCGTTCTCGCGGCGCTGCTGCATCTGGGATCGGACCGCCGGATGACGCTGCTCTGGATCGCAGTCGCGTTGGTACTCAACGTGATCGCGTTCGCGGTCACCGTCGGACTCAATGTCCCGCTCAACGATCAGCTGATGGCGGCGGGTGATCCGGGTGTGATCGCCGATCCGGCGGCGGTTCGCGCACAGTTCGAATCAGCTTGGGTGCGTTGGAATATCGTGCGTGCGGTGCTGCACGCGCTGGCGTTCGTGGTGCTCACGGGCGCGCTGTTCAGCGCCGGGTTGCAGCAGGGGCGCGACGAGGCCGCCGCCGCGCCGGTTCGGTCGGGCGTCGCAGTCGCCCAGCCCGCCTGAGCGGAACTCGTTTCAGAACCTACCCGCCAGTAACGGACTCATCGGCGCCAGTGGCTACGTAGCCTTCTGAAACGCGTTACAGAAATTGGGAGGGGTCATGCGCCGAGCACCCGTCACCGTCGTCATCGTCGCCGTCCTCGCCGCGCTGTGGGTCAGCTCGGCGGGAGCGGCGCAGGCCGAGCGATATCCGGTCGTCTACAACTTCTTCGCCGGCATTCCCGGTGAACTGACCAACCCCGGCGGGTCACTGCCCGGCTCCAACGATTGGTCCTGCCGACCCGGCGCCGAGCACCCCAACCCGGTGGTGCTGGCGCACGGCACCGGCGGCGGTGCGCAGACCAACTGGGGCACCTATGTCGCGCTGCTGGCCAACGAGGGTTACTGCGTCTACTCGCTCACATACGGCGCCTACGACCTGCCCTGGCCGATCTCGGCGCTCGGCGGGATGATGCCCGTCCAGGACAATGCCGCCGAATTCGGCGCCTTCGTCGACCGGGTGCGCACCGCCACCGGCGCCGAGCGGGTCGATATCGTCGCGCACTCGCAGGGCGGACTGGTCGCCAACTACTTCGTCAAACGCCTCGGCGGCGCGGGCAAGGTGGACAAACTCGTCTCGCTGGCGGTGCCCTGGCTGGGCACCACCGCGTTCGGTATGGCCGATGTCGCCGCCTTCGCCCGCGCGGTCGGGCTGGGCGAGGCCTGGAACTCGATCCCGTGCCTGGCCTGCGCGCAGATGCCCGCAGGCGGGCCGTTCCTGGCCGAACTCAATGCCGACGGCATCTACCACCCGAGCGTGACCTACACCAACATCGTGGGCAATATGGAGGAGATCGTGGTGCCATACACCTCGGCGGTGCCGCCGGGACCGAACGTCACCAATATCGTCGTCCAGCACGGTTGCGCCCAGGATTACTCCGAACATCTCGGTATCGCGGGCAGCCCGCGGGCCGCGGCCCATGTGCTCAACGCCCTCGACCCTGCCCATCCGCGGGAAGTTCCGTGCCATTTCGTGGCGCCGTTCACCGGCTGAGCGCCGCCGCCCGCCCAGATCGGCGGTGTTCGCTCAGGGCAAAACCGCATCGGAAACGAAACCGCGAACAGCCACGTTATGAGTGAATGACCGTGCTGCCACCGGTCGGCAATAGGGTGGACCGGCGGCGGCGGAATCCTCCGCCAACTAGAGTGGAGGCGGGGGCCGCAACCCCCGGGCTTCATGGCAGGCTGACGGCTAGGTTCGTCGGGTTTGGCGCCCAGGTTTGTTCGACAGCACACTGCGGCGTCTGTTGCCAGAATGTCGGAGCAGGAGAGTGAGGGAGCGATGTTCGAGAGGTTCACCGACCGCGCGAGGCGCGTCGTTGTCCTGGCCCAAGAAGAGGCCCGGATGCTCAACCACAACTACATCGGCACCGAGCACATCCTGCTGGGGCTGATCCACGAGGGTGAGGGCGTCGCGGCCAAGTCGCTGGAGTCGCTCGGCATTTCGCTGGAAGGCGTGCGCAGCCAGGTGGAGGAGATCATCGGCCAGGGCCAGCAGGCCCCGTCCGGGCACATCCCGTTCACCCCGCGCGCCAAGAAGGTGCTGGAGCTGAGCCTGCGCGAGGCCCTGCAACTCGGCCACAACTACATCGGCACCGAGCACATCCTGCTCGGCCTCATCCGCGAGGGTGAGGGCGTGGCGGCGCAGGTGCTGGTCAAGCTGGGCGCCGATCTCAACCGGGTGCGCCAGCAGGTCATCCAGCTACTGTCCGGTTACCAGGGCAAGGAGCCGGTCGAGTCCGGCGCCCGCGGTGAGACCGGCACCCCGTCCACCTCGCTGGTGCTCGACCAGTTCGGCCGCAACCTGACCCAGGCCGCGCTCGAGGGCAAGCTCGACCCGGTCATCGGCCGCTCGAAGGAAATCGAGCGGGTCATGCAGGTGCTGAGCCGGCGCACCAAGAACAACCCGGTGCTGATCGGCGAGCCCGGTGTCGGTAAGACCGCCGTGGTCGAGGGCCTGGCCCAGGCCATCGTCAACGGCGAGGTCCCGGAGACGCTCAAGGACAAGCAGCTCTACACCCTCGACCTGGGTTCCCTGGTCGCGGGCAGCCGCTACCGCGGTGACTTCGAAGAGCGCCTGAAGAAGGTGCTCAAGGAGATCAACACCCGCGGCGACATCATCCTGTTCATCGACGAGCTGCACACCCTGGTGGGTGCGGGCGCGGCCGAGGGCGCGATCGACGCGGCCTCGATCCTCAAGCCCAAGCTGGCTCGCGGTGAGCTGCAGACCATCGGCGCCACCACCCTCGACGAGTACCGCAAGTACATCGAGAAGGACGCCGCCCTGGAGCGCCGGTTCCAGCCGGTCCAGGTGGGCGAGCCGACCGTCGAGCACACCATCAACATCCTCAAGGGTCTGCGTGACCGCTACGAGGCGCACCACCGGGTCTCCATCACCGACGGCGCCCTGGTCGCGGCCGCCACGCTGGCCGACCGCTACATCAACGACCGGTTCCTGCCGGACAAGGCCATCGACCTGATCGACGAGGCCGGCGCCCGCATGCGCATCCGCCGCATGACCGCACCGCCGGACCTGCGCGAGTTCGACGACAAGATCGCCGACGCCCGTCGCGAGAAGGAAAGCGCGATCGACGCGCAGGACTTCGAGAAGGCCGCGCGCCTGCGCGACAAGGAGAAGCAGCTCGTCGCCAAGCGGGCCGAGCGTGAGAAGCAGTGGCGCTCCGGTGATCTGGACGTCGTGGCCGAGGTCGACGACGAGCAGATCGCGGAGGTGCTGGCCAACTGGACCGGCATCCCCGTCTTCAAGCTCACCGAGGAGGAGACCACCCGTCTGCTCCGCATGGAGGAGGAGCTGCACAAGCGGATCATCGGCCAGGAGGACGCGGTCAAGGCCGTCTCCAAGGCCATCCGCCGCACTCGCGCCGGCCTGAAGGATCCGAAGCGTCCGTCCGGTTCGTTCATCTTCGCCGGTCCGTCCGGTGTCGGTAAGACCGAGCTGTCCAAGGCGCTGGCGAACTTCCTGTTCGGCGACGACGACGCGCTCATCCAGATCGACATGGGCGAGTTCCACGACCGCTTCACCGCCTCGCGGCTGTTCGGTGCCCCTCCGGGCTACGTGGGCTACGAGGAGGGCGGCCAGCTCACCGAGAAGGTGCGCCGCAAGCCGTTCTCGGTGGTGCTGTTCGACGAGATCGAGAAGGCGCACCAGGAGATCTACAACACCCTGTTGCAGGTGCTCGAGGACGGTCGTCTCACCGACGGCCAGGGTCGTACCGTCGACTTCAAGAACACGGTGCTGATCTTCACCTCGAACCTGGGTACCTCCGACATCTCGAAGGCCGTCGGCCTGGGCTTCTCGCAGTCCAACGCCGAGGGCTCGAACTACGAGCGGATGAAGCTCAAGGTCAACGACGAGCTGAAGAAGCACTTCCGGCCGGAGTTCCTCAACCGCATCGACGACGTCATCGTCTTCCACCAGCTCACCACCGAGCAGATCGTGGAGATGGTGGATCTGATGATCAACCGCGTCGGTGTCCAGTTGAAGAACAAGGACATGGCGATGGAGCTCACCGACCGGGCCAAGAGCCTGCTCGCCAAGCGCGGATTCGATCCCGTGCTCGGTGCCCGGCCGCTGCGCCGCACCATCCAGCGCGAGATCGAGGATCAGCTCTCGGAGAAGATCCTGTTCGGCGAGATCGGCCCCGGCCAGGTCGTCACCGTCGACGTCGAGGGCTGGGACGGCGAAGGCTCCGGCGAGGACGCCAAGTTCACCTTCACCCCCAAGGCGAAGCTGACCAAGGCCGCCGCCGAGGAAAAGCCCGAGGTCGTGCTGACCGGCGCCGCAGAAGGCACCACCGAGGCCGCCTCCGGCGAGTAACACCCGCATCGACACGGGCCCGCCTCCTGATGGGAGCGGGCCCGTGCTCGTCTGCGGGTGGCGGCGATATCGGTGCTCGCCCGGCAGATCGCGGGCGAGCGCCGGTCACCGCCGAGTTTCGCGTAGCACCGCCAGCCGTTCGCGGTACTGCGCCTCGGTGATCTCGCCGCGGGCGAACGCGTCGCGTAATGCACCCACTCCGCTGTCGCGGCGGAACCTGGTCCGCGTCAGCAGCACGGCGAGCACGATAATCGTGATCCAGAACAGGAGCGGGAAGATCCAGAAGAACGGCCAAGGATGCCAGTCGCCGTCGTAATGGTCGGCGAGCAGAGTGGCTGTTTCGGGGGTCAGGTAAGTAGTCATGCCACGAGAGTGCGCCGGGGAGTGGTGCCGCCACATCGGCCGAGCGTTCCTGGTTTCGCTACGCCTGGGCGCGTAGTCGTGCTCGCCGGCCGGGGCAGCTCCTCGCCGTGCGGGCGGTGGCCGCCGCGGGTTCGGGGCGCGCGACTACTGCCAGCCCGGGCGCACCAAACCGGATTCGTATGCCAGGACCACCAATTGGGTGCGGTCGCGGGCGTTCAGTTTGGTGAGGATGCGGCTGACATGGGTGCGGGCGGTGGCGGGGCTCATGTAGAGACGTTCGCCGATCTCGGCGTTGGTGAGGCCCTCGGCGACCAGGGTGAGCACCTCGCGTTCGCGGTCGGTGAGTTCGGAGAACGTCGCGGGCGGGGGTTGTTTGGCGTGTTCGGAGAATTCGGCGATCAGGCGGCGGGTGACGCCGGGGGACAGCAGGGCCTCGCCGGCGGCGACCACGCGGACCGCCCGCACCAGGTCGGCGGGCTCGGTGTGTTTGACCAGGAACCCGGTGGCGCCCGACCGCATGGCCTCGAAGACGTATTCGTCCAGTTCGAAAGTGGTCAGCACGACCACCCTCACCTCGGAGAGCTTGGGATCGTCGGCGATCATGCGAGTGGCGGCGAGGCCGTCCAGGATGGGCATCCGGATATCCATCAGCACCACGTCGGGGGTGAGCGCGCGCGTCATCCGGACGGCCTGCTCGCCGTTATCGGCCTCGCCGACCACCTCGATGCCGTCCTGCGCGTCGAGCAGCGCGACGAATCCGCCGCGGACCAGGGCCTGATCGTCGGCGACGAGCACTCGGATCGTCATCGCGGCTCCGTTCCGCCGTGACCGTCGGAAGCGTCGGGGTGTGCCCGGCCGTTGGGTCCCGACGGTGCTGTCGTGCGCGCGGCCTCCCGGTGAAGGGTCGGCCTCGCACCCGAAGCGGATTCGGGGGACCGCGCGGATCCCATCGCCGAGGGACTGCCTTCGCCGGCCATCAGTGGTCCGGCACCGGGACGGTCGGGCCGACCGGATCGCGTGGGTCCGGACTCGGTATCCGATGCGGAAGCGGTGGTCTGGGCGGCAGCAGAGGTGTTCGGCCGCGCACGGCCGTTGGGGCCCGGCCGGTCGGCGGCCGGGTGTGATCCCGCGCCGGCTGTTCCGGTCGCGGCCGGGGCCACCGCCCATGCGTCGGCCGGCGAATCCGCCGCGTCATCCGCCGGACGTGCCGCGTCGGACTGCGAACGTGCTCTGCCCGCTGTCGAGCCGGTCGCGCCGCCCGCCGATCCCGCTGCGTCATCCGCCGTCTGCTGCCCAGCCGTCGCGCCGTCCGAGGCCGAATCCGCACGTTGTGTCCGCTCGCTCGACGTCACCGGCCGCATCGGTAGCCGTGCGGCCACCCGGAACCCGCCACTGGGACGCGGTCCCGCTGTCAGCGCTCCACCGAGCGCGTGGGCCCGCTCGCGCATGCCGATGATCCCGTTGCCGCCGGTCCCGGTGCGGACGGGCGCGCTGGTGGGGCGGGTGTTGTCGATGGTGAAGTCGACCGAGTCGGGGGTGTAGCGCACGGTGACGGTGGCGTCGGCGCCGGGCGCGTGCCGGACGACGTTGGTCAGCGATTCCTGGATGATCCTGGCAGCGGCCACGTCGATGACGCTCGGCAGCGGCGTGACGGTGCCGAGGACCCGGGTGTGCACGGTCAGCCCGGCTTCGCGGATGCGATGCAGCAGCTCGTCCAGGTCGGCGATGCTGGGTGCCGGGCTGCGCGGTGCGGCCGGTTGTGCGGGCTGCTCGGCGGGCTCGGGTTCGGTCGCGGGGTGGTCGGCGCTCTGGGCGGTGACCTCTGTCCCGAGGTCCTCGGCGCCCGGTGCGGGGCCCGGCAGTGTGGTGCGGCGCCGCCTGGCCCGCGCGCGGCGTCTGCGGCCTCGACTGGCACGTTGATCCGGATCCGGTGTGGCTTCGGGCTCGGCCTCGGTGTCCTCACCGCCGACCGGGCTTCCGGTGCGGATGGTGTGCAGCAGCGTATGCACCTCGGCGAGCGCGTCCTTGCTCGCGCCTTTGATCGCGGCCAGTGCCGAAGCGGCCTGTTCCGGCTTCTTGTCGAACAGTTCCAGCGCCACCGAGGCCTGCACATTGATCAGCGACAGACTGTGCGCAAGCACATCGTGCAGCTCCCGGGCGATGGCCAGCCGTTCCTCGCTGGCCTGGCGCCTGCGCTGGGCTTCCTCGTCGCGGCGGGCGGCTTCGGCCCGCTGCCTGCGCGCCTCGAGCACCGCCTGGCGCTGCCGAATCCCCTCGGCGATCCCGACCAGGACCGTCAGCCACGCCATCAGCCCGAAGATCTGCCACCCCTCGGTCGGGCGGCCCAGTAGCGCGGGCAGCGGCCAGACCATCACCAGGTAGCCGATGGGTACAAGGGGATAGGTCCACCAACGTGAGCCGCGGGTGGCCGCGGTGAGGAAGGCGACGACCAGCGAGACGAAGATCGGTCCGAAGCCGTAGTCCAGCGACAGGTAGCTCACGCACGCCGCGAGCGTGATCGCCAGCACCGCCAACGGCTGATATCTGCGGAAGACCAGCGCGACCGGCCCGGCCAGCAGCAGCGCGTAGCCGAGGGCGTCGAGGGAACGTACTCCGGTCTGTCCGAAGTTGGCTCCGCGCCCGCCGAACACCTGTACCGCGGCGACGACAAGCGCCACCCCCCAGTCCCATCCGACCAGGCCCCGACCCGCCATCCCGAACTCCCGCACCTTATGCACCCTATTCGCCCAGTAGCCGGAATCCATCCGTACCGACACGTATTTCCCGGATACGCGCCGTGCACACCCTCGCATCCGCCCGGATCAGTACGCCAACGGACGTACCCGAAGCCGCGTCCGCCGACGGATGTGACCGCGACGCACGGCGAGGAGGGTTTCGGTCATGACGGATTCGATTGTGGTGACCAAAGAGCTGACCAAGCGGTATGGCACCCATCCGGCGGTGGATCGGGTGGATATGCGGGTGCAGCCGGGTGAGATCTACGGTTTTCTCGGGCCCAACGGCGCGGGCAAGACGACGACGTTGCGGATGCTCGCCGGGTTGATCGCACCGAGCTCCGGCTCGGCAACAGTGCTCGGCCACGCACCGGGCGATCCCGCGGTGGTACGCCGCATCGGCGTGCTGATCGAGGGACCTGGCTTCTATCCGTACCTGTCGGGCCGGGACAACCTGCTGGTCATGGCCCGATACCGGGGGCTGGGACCGGCAGAGGTGACAGAAGCCCTACAGCGGGTGGGCCTGGCCGGGCGGGCCGGCGACCGTTACCGCACCTATTCGCTGGGTATGAAGCAGCGCCTCGGCGTCGGCGCCGCGCTGCTCGGCCGGCCGGATCTGCTGATCCTGGACGAGCCGACCAATGGCCTCGATCCGGCGGGCATGGCGGAAATGCGGTCGCTGATCACGGATCTGGCAGCCGACGGGCACACCGTGCTGTTGTCGAGCCACTTGCTCAGCGAGGTGCAGGAGATCTGCGATCGGGTCGGCGTCATCTCCGGCGGCACATTGCTGGCCGAGTCGACGGTGGCCGAATTGCGTGGCGCCGCATCGTTGCTGGTTCGCGCCGAACCCGCAGGCGTCGCCTTGCCCGCGATCCGTGCGGTGCTCGGCGAGCCGGTGATGCTCACCGCGGCAGGCATCCGGATCGAGGCGGCTGCGGATGCGGCGCCGAAAATCGCCCGCGCCGTGGTCGAATCGGGCGCCGAGCTGCTCGAACTTCGTGTCGATGAGAAATCCCTCGAGGAAGTGTTCTTCGAGATGACCGGTCTGGAGGCAGTGAAATGAGTGTGCGCACCACGGCGGTATCGGATCTGGTCGCCAGTATGCGAGCCGAGCGGCTGCGGCTGACGAAGTGGCCCGCGTTCTGGATCGTTCTCGGCACGTGGATCCTGCTGAACCTGACCTTCGCCTACCTGTTCAACTATCTGGCCTACCGCTCCGGTGAGCAGACCGCGATGTCGGACGGACTACCGAAAGACCAACTGCTGCAGCAGTTGCTGCCCGCCGCCGTGCCGGGGGTGTTCACGCAGGGCATGGCCATGTTCGGCGGTGCGCTGATGCTGATTCTGGGTGCGCTGGCCATCGGCAGCGGCTACGGCTGGGGAACCTGGAAAACCGTGCTCACCCAGGGCCCCTCGCGGATCGTCGCGATCGCGGCGACGCTGGTCTGCCTCGCGGTCGTGGTGGTGGGGCTGGTGGTGGTCGCCTTCGCGGTGGATCTCGGGGTCGCGTCGGTGATCGCGAGTAGCGAATCGCAGCAGCTGGTGCTGCCGTCGGTGCGGCATTCGCTGGACGGGATCCTCAGCGGCAGCCTGATTCTCGGCATGTGGACGCTGGCGGGCGCACTGATCGGGGCGATGGCGCGTGGCCCGGCGCTGGCCGTCGGTCTCGGGCTGGTCTGGGTGCTGGTGGTGGAGAACCTGCTGCGCGGGGTGGCCGGAATCTTCGCTCCGATCGAGGTGGTCACCGATCGGCTGCCCGGTACCGCCGCCGGCTCGCTGGCGGGCGCGATGCGTAGCTCCGATGCTCCGCCGACGCCCGGTGTGCTCGACATCCTGACCCGTGCCGAATCCGTACTGGTGCTGACGACCTACACGGCACTCTTCGTGCTGGCCACGATCTGGCTTATCCGCCGCCGCGATCTGGTCTGACCCTCAGCGCCCGAGCAGGGCGTGCGCGAGCTGGCGCAAGGCCCCGGCGATCTGCGCCGGGGCCAAGCCGCGTGCGCGTTGCTGCTGGTAGACCTCGGCGGCCAGCGGTGCGAGCAGCGCGTCGACCATGGCGTCGGGTTCGTCGACGCCCGCGGCCCGCAGCAGCGAGCGGACATGGGCGAACCAGAACCCGTAGGCGCCGGTCGCGAATCGCGCGCCACCGGTTTCGGCGCCGAGCACCAACTCCGAATGGGCGTCGAGCAGTTCCACCATGGCCGCGTAGAAGGCGGCGAGCCGTTCGGCCGGCGGTGCCCCTGGCCCGAGTGGTGGTTCACCACGCAGGAGCTGTTCTTGCAGGGTGCGTTCGTGCTCGTCGAGCAGTGCGACGGCGATCGAATTCGTATCCGGGTAGCGGCGGTACAGGGTGCCGCGGCCGACGCCCGCGGCTTTGGCGATGTCGTCCATGGTCACCGTGCGCGGATCGCGCGCGGCGAAGAGTTCGGCCGCTGCCGCGAGCACCTTGGCCCGGTTGCGGGCGGCGTCGGCGCGCTCGACGGCGGCACTGCCCGCGCCGCTGGTCAGCAGGTCGGCAGGGGATCTCATGAGCGCGACTGTAGCCCATCCGGATTTATGTGGACAAGGTGTCCACTTATCGCTTACGGTTCTCTTCGTGGATAAGCGGACAGGCTGTCCGCTTGATGGAAGGAATCACATGACCACCCTGCTGCACCTCGACGCGAGCGCCCGCACTCACTCGATCAGCCGCACCCTGAGCGCCGCCTTCGCCGAGGAGTGGCGTGCCGGCAACCCGGACGGCGACTACTGCTACCGCGATCTCGCGCGCGACCCGGTGCCGTTCATCGACCAGGGCTGGACCGAACTGTGCGACCTCGTGCTTGCCAACGGCAGTACCGAGTTGGAGCGCATCGGCGATCTGGCGCACACCCAGGCCCAGCGCGCGGCCTGGGCGCTCACCTGGCCGCTGCTCGCTGAGCTACTCGCCGCCGACGTCGTACTCATCGGCACGCCCATGTACAACTACTCGGTCCCGGCCGCGCTGAAGGCCTGGATCGACCAGGTCGCCTTCCCGCGAATGTCTCTCGGCCACAGGCGATTCGTAGTCACCGCGGCGCGCGGCGGCGCCTACTCGCCTGGTTCACCCAAGGCCGACTACGACCACCAGGAACGTTATCTGCGGGATTTCTTCGCCGGACATTTCGACGTGCGCGATGCGGTGTTCGTGAATGCGGAACTGGCCAATTCTCGGCTCGATCCCGGCCTTGCCCACCTGCGCGCCGAGCATGAGCTGTCTCTTGACCTGGCCCTGAAATCGGTGCGCGAGCTGGCAGGGGAGTACAGATGAACTGGTTGATACTCGGCCTTGCCGGATTGGTGGAAATCGCGTGGTCCCAATCCATCAAGCCGACCGAGAATTTCACCCGGCCGCTGCCGACGCTACTGTGCTTCGCGCTCGGGGCGTGCGCGGTCTACCTGTTGTCGCGGGCCATGCAAACGCTGCCGGTCGGCACCGCGTACGCGGTCTTCACCGGAATCGGCGCGGTCGGCGCGATTGTGCTCGGCATGGTGGTGCATCGTGATCCGTTGAGCGCGGGAAGATTTGTGGCATTGTCGGTGATCGTCGGCGGAATCGTGCTGGCGAAAGCGACCAATCCCGGATGATCGGATCAGCGCCGCGACAAACGGTCCGTCGGGTCCGGGAGCGCGGGTAAGGTCGGTCTGATGGTCGATCAGCATGTGCGTTATCCGGACCTGTCGGCACGGCCTCACGAGCTCACCGTCGAACGGGTCATGACCGCCTCACCGGCATTGTTGTACCTGGCCTGGACCCAGGGCTTCGATATCTGGTTCGCGATCCCCGAATCGGTCCGCATGCGCCCGCAGGTGGGTGAGCCCTTCTACTTCGAAGCCGACAATCAGGGCACGCCCGTCCCGCATTACGGGCGCTTCCTGCGGCTCGAGCCGGACCGCCGCATCGAGCTCGCCTGGGTCACCGGCGAGGGCGGCACCGAGGGCGCGGAAACGGTGGTGCGGGTGGAATTCGTGAAACAGCCGCGCGGCATCCGAATCAAGTTGCGGCACAGCGGGTTCCCGAACCAGGAATCCTGCGATCGGCATCGCGCCGCCTGGCCGGCCGTACTGGAGCAGCTGGACAAACGAACCGCTGCCGCAGTCTGAGCCGTGCGGGTAGGTTCGAGCGGAGAACCTATCGACAACCGATCGTGGAAAGGACTGTGATGCCCACACGTACCGCGCGCACCGCATGGACCGGCGGCCTGCAGGACGGCACCGGACAGGTCGAGCTGGCCAGCTCGGGTGCAGGCAAGTACGACGTGTCGTTCCCGAAGAGGGCCGCCGACAATGCCGACGGCACCACCAGCCCGGAGGAACTGATCGCGGCCGCGCATTCGTCCTGCTACGCGATGGCGTTGTCGGCCGAGATCGGCAATGCCGGCGCCACCCCGCGCAGCCTCGACGTCACCGCCGACGTCACCCTCGGGCCGGACCCGGCAGGCGGCTTCCGCATCAGCGGAATCAAGATCACCGTCCGCGGTCGCGTCGACGGCCTGGACGAGGCCGGTTTCCGCACCGCCGCCGAAGCCGCCAAGGCAGGCTGCCCGGTCAGCAAGGCCCTGGCCGGCGTCGACAACATCAGCCTGGACGCCGCACTGGAGTCCTGAGCCGAGCGCCCGGGTTCCCACCGACGGTATGGGGACCCGGGGCGCTTGCCTGTGCTGCCGATGTCTCGATGCGGATCAGCCCGCGGTAGCGGTCGCGGCCGGTACCCGGGTACTTGTGCGGCCGGCGAACTCGGTGAGCATCGCGTAGCCGAGACCGAGACAGGCCCACAGGGTGGTCGAGACCGCGAGCGAGGAAATCCGGAACTCCCACAGCAGGCTCGCCGGGAAGTCGGCACCCACCTCGTTCACGCCGGGCAGGACGACGTAGCCGATGGTGCCGAGCAGTACGAACGCCGCGACACCCGCGGTCAGTCGCAGGGTATCCGGGCGGCCGGTGAGCAGCTTCCACACATACACACCCGTACCCACGGCGGCCAGGCCGAGCAGCACCGCCGCCAGCCACAGCAGCGTCCGGTCGTTGATCGTCTCCGGATCGCCCACCGCGGGCGGGTTGGCCGGGTATTTGAAGAACGGAACCGCGACGATCGCGGCCCAGCCGCCGACACCGAGCGCGAGCGCGAGTTTCGGCCCGGACAGCGCGGTGTAGCGCCGGGCGATGTGGGCGGCGGCCCCGAAGATCGCGCCGAAGGCCATCCCGGCCAGCCCGAGCGCGAGGAACTGGCCCGCTTGCTGACCGGAGCGGCTGACCAGCGGTTCTTCCTCGCCGCCATGGGTGTGCCCGCCGGCGGGCTGCTCGCCGTGTGAATGACCGCCCGATTCGGCGGCCGCGCCGGCTTCCTCGATGGCGATCGCCGCCTCCACCTTGGGCTCGCCGACGAAATGGCCGACGGTGCCCGCCAGCAGGCCGGCGATCAGGCCGGCCAGCAGACCACGAAGCAACAGAGTGCGCAGCGATCCGATCAGTGGCACGGAAGACCCAGCAGGTGACGTCCGTCGTGCATCAGCTCATGCATGAACATCCCGCTGCGCGAGATGGCGCCCTGATCGAATCCGACCAGGTAGAGCGTGAGCAGGGCGAGCAGAACGACACCGACCGTGATGAGCACGGTGGCCAGGGAATCGGTGACCCGGGCGGATACGCCAGGGGTGTGCACGAAGGCCATCAGAGTCCTCCTTGGGATAAACGCGTCCCGTCGAAGTGGTCGCGAAGGTGCCGGTGTCTGGCTTTCCGGCACCGAACCCGGTGGCTGGAACACAGTGGCGCGACCGCTCCGGATTTGCACCGGATTACCGCGTCACCTACGCGTTTGTCCCTCGAACTGTGACACCCCACAGCGGCCGTCGTCAATATCGGGTGGCGACGGCTGCCGGGTGGAAGGGGACGTCAGCCCGCGGCGGCGGCCTTGCCCGCGACGTCGAGCACGACCTCGAATTCGAGCAGCGAGGCACCGGTGGCGACCGGCTTCTGCTGCTGGCCCGCATGCGCTTCGCGAGCCGGGCCGTCGCGCCAGGCGGCGAAGGATTCTTCCGAATCCCATTGCGTCACCACGAAGTACCGGTTCTCGCCCGCGGTCGGACGCAGCAGCTGGAAGCCGAGGAAGCCCGGCGAGTTCTCCACCGCGTGCGCCCGGTGGGCGAAGCGCTTCTCCAGCTCGGGGCCCGCGCCCTCGGGAACTTCGATCGCATTGATCTTCACAACAGACATGCCACGATTGTGCCCCTTCTCCCCGCGGCCGCAGGCAGGTGCGACCGGTGTCACCGTCGGGTGCGGCACAATCGCGGACGTGTTGTACGACGAAGGCGGGACGGGCACGCCGCTGCTGCTGTTGCACGGCCTGATGGGCAGCGCCCGCACCTGGCGCGATCACCTGGACTGGTTGCGCGGTTTCGGCCACGTGTACACCTTCGACGCCGCCGGCCACGGCCGACCGGCCCCGGCCGAGCTGAACACCGAGGCTTTCGTCGCCGATCTCGCGGCAGCGACCGCGTCCATCGCCGAGCCGATGGTGGTGATCGGGCATTCGATGGGCGGACTGCACGCCTGGATGTTCGCCGCGCAGTTCCCCGAACGGGTGAAAGCGCTGGTGGTCGAGGATATGGCGCCCGATTTCACCGGCCGCACCGCCGCACATTGGGCGGCCATGATCGAGGCCTGGCCGCAGCCGTTCCCGGACGAGCAGGCGGTGCTCGACTTCTTCGGCCCGGTCGCCGGACGCTACTTCCTCGCCTCCTTCGACCACGGTCCCGACGGCTACCGCCTGCACGGCTCGGTCGCCACCTTCCGCGATATCTCCGAGGAGTGGGGCACCAGGGATTTCTGGACCCAGTGGCGCACGATCGGCGTGCCCGCCCTGCTGATCGAGGGCGAGCACACCATCACCCCGCCGGGCCAGATGCGGGCGATGGCGCAGGCGCACCCCGGGGCGGAGTATGTGCTGGTCCCGGATGCCGGTCATCTGGTGCACGACGATCAGCCCGAGCGCTATCGGGCCGAGGTGAGCGAATTCCTGAGCCGCGTGCTCGGCGGGGGATTCGGGGCCGGCCGCAGCCGAGGTCCGGACCGCTGATGGGTCAGTGAGGTCAGCTGCCGGGTTCGATGTGCCCGGCCTCGCCCGCCAGCGCGAACAGCCCATCGGCGGTCTGCTCGATCAGCCCGTCCACCAGCAGCGAATCCAGCGCCCGATCGCGCTGGTCCGGATCGCGGGTCCAGGCCATATCCAGCCGCACCCGCTCGACCGGCCCGGACGCATCTCTGAGCACATCCATCAGCCGGCCTCGCGCCTGCCGATCGGTGCCCTCGTACTTCTGCGTGCGCCGCACCACCTGCGACGCGGGCTTGCCTGCCTCGTTCCACGCGCAACGGGGTAGCGGGCACTCACCGCAGACCGGGGAGCGGGCCGTGCAGATCAGGGCGCCCAGTTCCATCAGCGCCGCGGAGAACGTCGCCGCGCGGGGCGCCGACGCGGGCAGCAGCGCCTCGGTCTCGCGCAGGTCCCTGGCCGACGGGTTACCGGCATCGGCGCGGCCGTGCACCGCCCGCGCGACCACCCGGCGAACGTTGGTGTCCACCACCGGAACTCGCTGACCGTAGGCGAAACACGCGACGGCGCGGGCGGTGTAATCGCCGATGCCCGGAAGCCCGAGCAGCACCTCGACGTCCTCGGGCACCCGATCATCGTGCTCACTCGCCAGCACCCGCGCGCATTCGTGCAGTCGCAGCGCCCGGCGCGGATAGCCGAGCTTGCCCCACGCCCGCAGCACCTCCGCCTGCGATGACGCCGCCATGGCCGAGGGCACCGGCCAGCGCGCCACCCATTCCCGCCAGATCGGCTCGACCCGCGCCACCGGTGTCTGCTGGAGCATGATCTCGCTCATCAGGATCTGCCAGGCGCTCACGCCGGGGTGCCGCCAGGGCAGATCTCGCGCGGTCACCCGGTACCAGTCCAGCAGGGCGTCCGGGTCCACTGTGCCTGTCACTGGCGTCGTACTCACCTGCTGCTCACCGCGCTCGTTCGGGCCTGGCCAGACGGTGTCAACGACCTCGTAACGGGAACCGACTCGTCGGTAACACTCGAACTGTGCAAAATGGACACATGCCTCAGTCGAACCCGATCAGCGCCTGGAAGTCCCTCCGCGACGGTAACGACCGTTTCGTCAACGGCACGTTGCAGCATCCTAATCAGGGAGCGGCGGATCGAGCCAAGCTCGTCGGCGGTCAGCACCCGACCGCCATCCTCTTCGGCTGCGGTGATTCCCGCGTGGCCGCGGAAATCATCTTCGACCAGGGTCTCGGCGACATGTTCGTGGTGCGTACCGCCGGTCACGTCGTCGACTCGTCGGTGCTCGGCTCCATCGAATACGGCGTGCAGGTCCTCAACGTGCCGCTGATCGTCGTGTTCGGCCATGACAGCTGTGGCGCGGTGAAGGCCACCCTCGACGCCCTCGACGGCGGCGAGGTCCCCGGCGGATTCATCCGCAGCCTGGTCGAGCGCGTCACCCCGTCGGTGCTGCAGGGCCGTCGCGAAGGACTGTCCACCGTCGACGAGCTCGAAGCGCGCCACGTCCAGGAGACCGCCGAGCTGCTGCGTCAGCGCTCCTCGATCATCGCCGACCGGGTCGCCAAGGGGCAGCTCGCCATCGCGTGTGTCACCTACACACTGGCCGACGGCAAGGCCAAGCTGCACAGCTCGATCGGTGACATCGGCGAGGTCGCCTGAGCCACGAACGCTCACATACGCGCAGCTCTCGGTGGGTGCGCGGGGCGTCGCCGACACGGTTGACGCCCCGACACGCCGTGCCCCTGAGTTGCTGTGCCGAGCGGTGCGCTTACCGTTGACTCGTGCTGGAACCGAATGGACCGCTGCCTCCGGAGATCTATTGGCGGCGACGTGTTTTTGCCATCGGCGTGCTGGTCGTCGCGCTCGTGCTGGTGATCTGGCTGGTGGTCGCGGTATCGCGGGGCGGGGATTCGCCCGGCGATACCCAGGCGGCGGCGACGTCGTCGACCGAGACGAACAAGCCGGCGGGCCAGGCCTCGACGAAGAAGGAATCCGCGGCCGAGTCGTCCACACCGTCCGGCTCCGGCACCCCGAGCAGCGGCGCGCCGGTAGCCGCCGGCCAGTGCTCGGACCAGTCGCTCGCGGTGAAGGTGACCGTCGCCCAGCCCACCTACCGGGTGGGTGAGCAGCCGGTCTTCGGCATCGTCATCACCAATATCTCCGCCGACCCGTGCACCCGCGATACGGGGTCGGGGCTCCAGCAGGTCTCCGTGCACACCCTCGACGGCCAGCGACGGCTGTGGGCAAGCACCGATTGCTACCCCGACGGCGAGCCCGATGTGCGCACCTTGCAGCCGGGCGAGCAGGCCGCCTTCACCGTCACCTGGACCGGCGCGACCTCGCAGCCGGAATGCGCGGGGGAGCGGGTGCAGGTGCCCGCGGGCGCGTACACCGTGGTCGCGCAGTTGGGTGCGATCCGCAGCGCGCCGGAGCCGTTCAACATCGCCTAGGCCGGTCAGCCTCTGCCCTTGCCGAGCCCGGCCATCCGGATCGCGCCGCGCAACGACGTCGCCTCGATCAATTTCATCGGCGTCGATTTCGCATCGGTTCCCGGCGGCACGATCGCGGTGGTGAACCCGAGCCGCTCGGCTTCGGCGAGACGCCGGGCGGTCGCGGTGACTCTGCGGACTTCACCGGCCAGGCCCACCTCGCCGAGGATCACCCAGCCGGGCTCGATGGCGGTATCGCGTGCGGAACTGGCGATGGCCAGCGCCACCGCGAGGTCGGCGGCGGGTTCGACCAAACGCATACCGCCCACGGTCGCCGCGTAGATGTCCTGCTTTCCGACATAGAACCCGCAGCGGCTCTGCAAGACCGCCAGAATCATCGCGACCCGGTTGTAGTCCAGCCCGCTCACCGCGCGCCGCGGCGCGGGCACCTGGGTGTCGACGGTCAGGCCCTGCACCTCGCCCACCAGCGGGCGTTTGCCGTCCAGCGCCACCGTGACCGCGGTACCGGGTACCGAATCGGTGCGGTGGTGCAGAAACAGCCCCGACGGGTCGGCGACGCCGGTGATGCCGTCGTCGTGCAGTTCGAAACAGCCCACCTCGTCGGCGCTGCCGAAGCGGTTCTTGATGCCGCGCACCATCCGCAGCGTGGAGTTCTTGTCGCCCTCGAACTGCAACACCACATCCACCAGGTGTTCGAGAGTGCGTGGACCGGCGACCGCGCCGTCCTTGGTGACATGCCCGACCAGCAGCACGGCGATCCCACTGGATTTCGCCAGCGAGGTGAGCGCCGCCGTCACCGCGCGCACCTGGGTGACGCCGCCGATCACGCCGTCGGTGTCCGGTGCGAGCATGGTCTGCACCGAGTCGACCACCAGCAGCGTCGGCCGCACCTGCTCGACGTGTCCGAGCACGATCGACAGATCCGATTCCGCCGCCAGATACACCCGCTCGTGCACCGCCCCGGTGCGGTCGGCCCGCAACCGTACCTGCCCGGCCGACTCCTCGGCGGTCACATACAGGGCGCGCTCGTCACGAGCGGCCGCCCACCGATGGGCGACCTCGAGCAACAGCGTCGACTTGCCGACCCCCGGCTCGCCCGACAGCAACACCACCGACCCGGCGACCACACCTCCGCCGAGCACCCGGTCCAGTTCCGCGACACCCGTGGACCGGGCCGCGGTGAGCTGGGAATCGACCTGCGAGATCGGCGAGGCGGCCGTACTCGGCAGCATGGCCCGCCGTCCGGCGGGCGCCGCTACCGAGGGCGCGATCTCCTCCACGGTGCCCCAGGCTCCGCAGTCGGGACATTTGCCCACCCATTTGGCGACCTCGTGCCCGCACGCGGAGCACTGGAACACCGGCTTGCTCTTTGCCACACGCGCACCCTACGCATCCGCACCGACACCGCAGGCCCGCAACTGCGAACGGCCGCCGCATCCGAGGACGCGACGGCCGTTGCGCGGTAGATCAGGGAGCTCAGTGCCCGCCCTTGGCGCCGCCCTCGCTCGCGCGCGACAGGTCGGATTCGTGGCGCTCGGCCACGGTGCCCGCGTCGACCGGCACCTGCATCTGCACGGTGCCGTTCTCCTTGAAGTCGAAGGTCACCGTGTAGGTCAGGCCGGGGGTGATGTCCTTGGTCAGACCGGTGATCTCGATGCGCGCCGGATCGGCCTCGGGATCTTCGCCCTCGGCGGCGGCCGGGGCCGCGGTGGTGGTCGGCGCGGCGGTGGTGGTCTGGGTGCCGTGCTGCTCATCGGAGCTGCCGTGCTCGTCGGAGGAACCGTGCTCGCCCGCGGCGGCGGTGGCGTCGGCGCCCGCGGCCACGACGGTCTGCTGTGGCTTCAGCTTCAGCGTCGAACCACCGTCGGGGGCGGTGATCTTCACTTCGCCCAGGTCGGTGCTGATCTTGGTGAGCTCGTCGGCGGTGGTCTCGCTGGTGTTGACGAACGACAGCGCAAGCACCGCCTTGCCGCCCGTGGCGTTGGTGTGCTCGCCGCTGGGCGGGTAGACGATGTGCACGTTGCGCAGCGAGATCTTGCCGACGTCGGCATGGTTGCCGTTGATCGCGGCCACCTGGTCGGCGGTCTGCGAGATCTGGCCGGCGCTGCAGCCGGTCAGGGCGAGCGCCGCGCCGGCCGCGAGGGCGGCAACCATCGCCATGCGACGCCGCGGGGTCGTACCTGCCGCCGGGGCGGTCACAGCTTTCAGGGCAGTCACGGGTTGTCCTCCATGTCGAGCGGGCTCACTCCAACTAGGGACTGTAGTAGTTGGCCGGGAGTACCGGGCGCGCGGGGAGTATGTGTCGGGTCCGGATCACCGGCACGCGTGCAGGCGCGGACGCGGGCGCCCGGCCGCGCGTAGGTTCGTGCGGGCGACGCGCGGAAGCGTTGTCTCGGGGTGATCACGATTCGCGGTTGTGCGCGCGGCTGTGCGCAGTGCTACTGTCCCGCTGGGTTTCCCGGCGCTGGAAGTGCCAGGAGGTAACTCGTTCTGGCACAACGCAATGCACATCCCGCTGATTCTGTCAAGCCCCGAGGTCGGCCCGTTGTGGCCCTGACCTGCACAGTTGATCGCGCCGTTACCGAGCCGCATGTTAAACTGTGAACATCGAAAGGGGCACGGGACACATGATTTTTAAGGTCGGAGACACCGTCGTTTACCCCCACCACGGAGCGGCGCTGATCGAAGCTATCGAGACTCGCACCATCAAGGGTGAGCAGAAAGAGTATCTGGTCCTGAAGGTCGCCCAGGGTGACCTGACTGTTCGGGTTCCCGCAGAGAATGCGGAATACGTCGGCGTCCGCGACGTCGTCGGGCAGGAAGGTCTCGATCGGGTTTTCCAGGTGCTACGTGCGCCACATACGGAAGAGCCGACCAACTGGTCCCGCCGCTACAAGGCCAACCTGGAGAAACTCGCCTCCGGCGATGTGAACAAGGTGGCCGAGGTCGTCCGCGATCTGTGGCGTCGGGAGCAGGACCGCGGTTTGTCCGCGGGCGAGAAGCGGATGCTGGCGAAGGCCCGGCAGATCCTCGTCGGTGAGCTGGCGCTCGCCGAGGGAACCGATGACGGCAAGGCCGAGACGCTGCTCGACGAGGTTCTCGCAGCGGCTTCCTGACCGTGAACAGCTCTGACGGCCGCGTGGTCGCGTTGGTGCCTGCCGCCGGCCGTGGCGTGCGCCTGGGTGAATCGACACCCAAGGCGTTCGTCGCGGTCGGCGGTACACCTATGCTCAGATCCGCCGTCGATGGGCTGCTCGCCTCGAACGTCGTCGACGAGATAATTGTCATGGTTCCGGCCGAACTGGTAGAGACCGCAGTTGCCCTCCTGCCGTCCTCCGCGCCGGTTCGCGTCGTCGCCGGCGGGGCCGAACGCACCGATTCGGTCCGTGCCGGGATCGCGGCCGCCCCGCATGCGGCCTACTACCTCGTCCACGACGCCGCCCGCGCGCTCACCCCACCCGATCTGATCGCCAGGGTGGCCGCTGAGCTGCGCGCCGGGCACTCGGCCGTGGTGCCGGCGCTAGCGGTCGTCGACACGGTCAAATCGGTGGACGAGCACGGGATCGTCACCGGAACGCCCGACCGATCCGGCCTGCGCGCCATCCAGACCCCGCAGGGATTCGCGGCCGATTTGCTGCGCGCGGCGTATGCCGCCGACGTCGCCGCCACCGACGACGCCGGGCTGGTCGAACGCCTCGGCCATCCGGTCCGCACGGTGCCGGGCGATCCACTGGCTTTCAAGATCACCACCCCGCTCGACCTGCGCCTGGCCGAGGCCGTACTGGCCGGCGCCGAGCTACCCGCGGCGGGGGTCCGATGACCATGCGCGTCGGCATCGGCAGCGATGTCCATCCCATCGAACCCGGCCGGCCGTGCTGGATGGCCGGGCTGCTCTTCGACGGCGACGACGGCTGCGCGGGCCACTCCGACGGCGACGTCGCCGCGCACGCCCTCTGCGACGCCCTGCTCTCGGCCGCAGGCCTCGGTGACGTCGGCGCCGTCTTCGGCACCGGGCGCCCGGAATGGGCGGGCGTTTCCGGCGCCGCCATGCTGAAAGAAGTGCGCCGGCTCCTCGACGAGGCCGGATACGACGTGGTCAACGCGGCGGTCCAGGTGATCGGCAACCGCCCCAAGATCGGCCCGCGCCGGGCCGAGGCGCAGCAGGTCCTCGGCGATCTGCTGGGCGCCCCGGTGTCGGTATCGGGCACCACCACCGATGGTCTCGGGCTCACCGGACGCGGTGAAGGCGTCGCCGCCATGGCGACCGCTCTGCTGCACTGTCGTTAGACCAGCCCTCCGACCGCCCGCCGGACCGGCCGGGACCGGTCGGAACTTCGAGACTCCGCCCGCAGCGCAACCCCATATACCAGCTAGGATCGACTGCCGTGACTCTGCGCCTATTCGACACCGAGACGCGGACCATGCGTGATTTCACGCCACTGGTCCCCGGCCATGCCTCGGTGTACCTGTGTGGCGCCACCGTGCAAGGTGAACCGCACATCGGACATGTGCGCAGCGGCGTCGCCTTCGATGTCTTGCGCCGCTGGCTCACCGCCAACGGCCACGATGTCGCGTTCATCCGCAATGTCACCGATATCGACGACAAGATCTTGAACAAGGCCGCCGCCGCGGGCAGGCCCTGGTGGGAGTGGGCGGCGACCCACGAACGCGCCTTCGACGAGGCGTATCGGCAGCTCGGTGTGCTGCCGCCCTCGGCCGAACCGCGCGCCACCGGCCACATCACCCAGATGGTCGAGCTCATGCAGCGGCTGATCGACCGCGGGCACGCCTACGCCTCGGCGGGCAACGTCTACTTCGATGTGGTCAGCTTCCCCGAGTACGGCGCGCTGTCCGGGCACCGTCTCGACGACGTGCACCAGGGCGAGAGCGCCGGCGAGGGCAAACGCGATCCGCGCGATTTCACCCTGTGGAAGGCCGCGAAACCGGGCGAGCCCACCTGGCCCTCGCCGTGGGGTCCCGGGCGGCCGGGCTGGCATCTGGAGTGCTCGGCGATGGCCGAGTTCTACCTCGGTTCGTCGTTCGACATCCATTGCGGCGGAATGGATCTGGTCTTCCCGCATCACGAGAACGAGATCGCCCAGTCCAAGGCGGCCGGTGACGGTTTCGCGCAGTACTGGCTGCACAACGGCTGGGTCACCCTCGGCGGCGAGAAGATGGCGAAATCGCTCGGCAATACGCTCTCGGTGCCGAATGTGCTCAAGCAGGTCCGGGCCGTTGAGCTGCGGTTCTACCTCGGTGGCGCGCACTACCGGTCGATGCTCGAGTACTCCGAGAAGGCCCTGCACGACGCCGCGCAGACCTATCAGCGCATCGAGGCTTTCGTGCAGCGCGTGGTCGAACGCGGCGGTGACGTGCCGGTCGGCAAGTGGACCGATGCGTTCGCCGCGGCGCTCGACGAAGACCTCGCGGTGCCGAAGGCGCTGGCCGAAATCCACCACATGGTGCACGAAGGCAACAAGGCGCTCGACGCTGGCGTGCTCGAGACCGCGCGCGAGCATGCGAGCCAGGTACGCGGCATGCTGGCCATTCTCGGGGTCGATCCGCTGGATCCGCAGTGGTACACCCCCGGTGATTCCTCCGCGGCGACCGCCGCGCTCGATGTGCTGGTGACCGCCGAACTCGAACGGCGTCAGCAGGCGCGTGCCGACAAGGACTGGGCGACCGCCGACGCGGTGCGCGACCGGTTGCACGCCGCGGGTGTCGAAGTCACCGATACCCCCAACGGCCCGGAATGGTCGCTGGTCACCCCACAGCCAGGAAAGGCCGACTGATGGCAGGCAATTCGCAGCGCCGAGGCGCTGTCCGCAAGGGCGGAACCAAGAAGGGCCAGGTTGTCGGATCCGGCGGCAAGCGCAGGCGCGGGCTGGAGGGCCGTGGCGCCACGCCGCCGGCCGAGGCGCGCAAGTACCACCCGGCGGCCAAGCGGGCCGCCGCGAAAGCCAAAGCGGCGCAAGCGGGTTCGGGCGGTCGCCAGACTCGCACGGCCGGTCGCAAGAGCGATGACGGCCCGGAGATGGTGCTCGGGCGCAACCCCGTCGTCGAATGCCTGCGCGCCGGTGTGCCGGCGACCGCGCTGTACGTGGCGGTCGGCACCGAGAACGATGAGCGGCTGACCGAGAGCGTCCGGATCGCCGCCGACACCGGCATTTCCATTCTGGAAGTTCCACGCACCGACCTGGATCGGCTCAGCGCCAACGGATTGCATCAGGGCCTTGCCCTCCAGGTGCCGCCCTACCGTTACGCGCACCCCGACGACCTGGCCGAACGGGTCCGCGATTCGGGGCAGGCCGCGTTGATCGTCGCGCTGGACAACATCTCCGATCCGCGCAATCTCGGCGCGGTGATCCGCTCTGTCGCCGCCTTCGGTGGTCAGGGCGTGGTGATCCCGCAGCGGCGTAGTGCCAGCGTCACGGCGGTGGCGTGGCGCACCAGTGCGGGTGCCGCGGCCCGGCTGCCCGTCGCGCGCGCCACGAACCTGACGCGCACGCTGAAGGATTTCGCGGCCAGGGGCTATCAGATCGTCGGCCTGGACGCCGGCGGCGACACCACCCTCGACGAATTCGACGGCACCGCACCGACGGTGATCGTGGTCGGCTCCGAGGGCAAGGGCCTGTCGCGACTGGTCCGCGAGAGCTGTGACGCGATTCTGAGCATCCCGATGGCGGGGCCGGTGGAGTCGCTCAATGCCTCCGTGGCCGCGGGTGTGGTGCTCGCGGAAGTGGCCCGTCAGCGCCGAGCCTGAATCCGTGCACGAAACGCCGCGCGGCCGCGACACCCGGTAAAGAACGCGCAAAGGCGCCTTACCCCCGTACAATTCGGCTCGTGGTGATACCCAATCAGCCCATCGGTCAGACGATCGAGCACCCGCGGGCGACCATGGTGCTGGTGCTCGGCGCCGCGAGTCTGATGTGCTGTGGGGTCCTCGGGCCGGTGGCCTGGGCGCTGGGCAAACAGGCGCTCGACCAGATCAACGATTCCGGCGGTGCGTTGAGTGGCCGCGCGCAGGTGATGGTCGGCTACATCCTCGGCGTCATCGGCACCATCATGATGATCATCTGGGCGCTGCTGTTCCTGCTGATCCTGCTGGGCGGCAACGCCTAGCGGGGATCGTCGCTCAGTGCAGGCTCGGACGCTCCGGTTCGTCCGGGTGGTCCCAGGCCGGCCATTCCTCGGAGATGGACCCGGACCACTCCGGCTGACGCCGCTCCCGGAACGCCGTCATCGCCTCGCCGCCATCGATGCTCTTGGCGACGTGCTGATTCAGCTCGGTCTCCAACCGCCCGACCACCGACGGCGCCATATCCATGCTCTCCCACAGCAGCCGCTTGGACAGCGCGGCCGTCAGCGGGGCCGAGCCATTGGCGATATCGTGCGCGACCGCCAGCGCCGTCGGCAGCACCTCACCGCCGGGCAGGCAGGCATTGGCCAGGCCCATCGCCTTGGCCTCCTCGCCGTCGAAGGTGCGGCCGGTGAGCAGGATGTCGGCGGCATTGGCGAGGCCGGCCAGCCGCGGCAGGGTCCAGTGCGCGTAACCGTCGGCGAGCACACCGCGGCGCACCTGGCTCAGCCCGTATACCGCGTCGTCGGCGAGGTAGCGCAGATCGCATTGCAATGCCAGCGCCAGGCCGATCCCGACGGCGTGCCCGTTCACCGCGGCGATCACCGGCTTACGTACCCGGAACGGCGGCGGGTCGATGGTGCCGGTGACCCCGCCGACCCGGTCGGACAGATCCGCGCCCGCGCAGAACGCGGGCGGGGTGCCGGTGATGACGACGACGCGGATGGCGTCCTCGATATCGCAGCGCTGCAGGGCCGCGCTGAGCTCGGCGATCATCGCCGGGGTGAAGGCGTTCTGCTGAGCGGGGCGATTCAGGGTGAGGACGGCGATGCCCGCGGAGACATCGACGAGCAGTTCCGAACTCATGCCTTGGATCGTAGACGACCCCGCCCGGCCCGGTGGGCGCTCGGCGAGGTGCTCACGGGCGCAGGATCTTGCGGCCGATGGCGTACTTGTGCACCTCGGTCGGCCCGTCGTAGAGCCGGAACGCGCGCATATCGCGGAAGATCATCTCCACCACGGTCTCGTCGCTGATGCCGATGCCGCCGAGCACCTGCACGCAGCGGTCGGTGACCTTGAACAGTTCCTCGGAGACGAAGGCCTTGGCCACCGAACTCTCGTGCCGCGCCTTCTCACCCTGATCCATCAGCCAGCAGGCGTGCCAGATCGTCAACCGGCACTGGTGCAGGGCGATCTCGTTGTCGGCCAGCATGAACGACACGCCCTGGTGTTCGCCGATGGTCTTGCCGAACGCGGTCCTGGTCTTGGCGTGCTCGACCGCGATGCTGTGCGCGCGCTCGGCCGCACCCAGCCAGCGCATGCAGTGGGTGAGCCGGGCCGGGGCGAGCCGCAGCTGGGCGTAACGCAGCGCCTGACCGGACTCACCGAGCAGCGCGTCCTTGGGCAGGGTCAGCTGATCGAACCGCACTACGCCGTGCCCGGCGACGTAGTTGCGGTCCATGGTGTTCATGGTGCGTTCGATGACGATGCCCGGCTGATCGCCGTCGGTGAGGAACAGCGTCGGCCCCGCGGGCAGGTGCGGGTTCTCGGCGAGGCGGGCCATGATGATCCAGGTCTTGGCGCCGTTCGCGCCGGTGATCAGCCATTTGCGGCCATTGATGGTGAAGTTCTCGCCGTCGAAGGTGGCGGTGGTGGCCAGCTGGTTGGGGTCCGAACCCGCGCCGCCGGGTTCGGTCATGGCGAACACCGAACGCTGGTGGCCGTTGATCACCGGCATCAGGTAGCGCTCGGTCTGCTCCGGGTTCGCGATCTTGGACAGCAGGAACATGTTGCCCTCGTCGGGCGCGGCGCAGTTCATCGCGATGGGGCCGAGCGTGGACCAGCCCGCCGCCTCATACAGCACCGCCTGCTCGACATGGGTGAGCCCGCGCCCGCCGAGTGCCTCGGGCGCCTGGATGGTCAGCAGCTTCTCCGCCCGCGCCAGCTCGACCAGCTCCTGCCGCAGCTCATCGGTCGGTCCGTGTGCGGTGAGCCGTGGGTCGCGCTCGAACGGCACGATCTTCTCGGTGACGAACCGGCGGATCCGATCGCGCTCGGCGGCGAGGTCGGCGGGGATGCTGAAGTCGATCATCAGTGGTCACCTTTGCTAGGGGGTGCGTTCGATGAGCATACGAAACCGTCGCGCGCATACTGAAGGCACATGCCATCAAACTTCGCCGATCGACTGTTCAGCAGTATTTGCGCAGGTGAGGCGGCGCATGGCTAGTGCTGTGACGGAGAAGGCTCGCCGGGTCGATCAGTGGCTCGGCGCCGGGCCTGCTCGATCTCGTTGATGTGGTCCTCGGTCCACTGCCGCAGCGCCGTGATGGGCTCGGCCAGACTGCGTCCGAGCGCGGTGAGGTCGTATTCGACCCGCGGCGGGATGGTGGGGTAAACGGTGCGGGTGATGAACCCGTCGCCCTCGAGGCTGCGCAGGGTCTGCGTCAGCATCTTCTGCGAGACGCCCTCGATGCGCCGGCTCAAATCGGTATAGCGCATGGTGCCCTCGAGCAGGGCATCCACGACGAGGACCGTCCACTTGCCGGCGATGTGATCGAGCACCTGGCGGGTCGGGCACTTCGCCGAGTAGACGTCGGCCGGCAGCCCGGAGGACTCCACAATCGTCTGCATAGGAGGAGAGTAACGCACTAATTAGTGCCTTCTTCCCAGAAGCGAGTCACTCTCCGATAGTTAGTGGCATGACAACCCACACCATGTCTGTCGCCGAAGCCATCCGCACTCGCCGCACCGTCCGCCACTACCGACCCGACGCCATCCCCGCGACCGCGATCGAGGCACTCCTCGCGCTCGCCATCGAGGCCCCGACCAGCTGGAATCTCCAGGACCGGTCCATCGTCGCCATCGCCAGTGACGAGGGTCGCGCGGGTCTGACCTGGGCCACCGGTGGGCAGCCACAACCACAGGAAGCACCGCTCATGCTCGTCTTCGTCGCCGAGCCGCAGTCCTGGCGCGAGGACCGCAGTGACGTCTACGAACAGGCCCGCCGCAACGGAGCGTGGAACGACGAGTTCGTCAGGATGTTCTCCGCGGCATCGCAAACCTTCCAAACCGACCTGGAGGAGCGTGGCCTGCTGCGGGAGTACGCGATCAAGGACGCGATGATCGCGGCCAGTTACGTGATGCTCGCCGCCACGGATATGGGGCTCGCCTCGTCACCGATGAACGGCTGGGACGAAGCAGCGGTGAAGAAGGTGATCGGCATCGAAGACCGCGACGACCTCGCCATCGCCCTGCTGATGTCCATCGGCTACCCGGCCGAGCAGCGTCGCCATCCCGGCCGCCGGGCCCGGGAACGCAATGTGTTCCACGAATCTTATGGATCGTCCGTGACCCACCGGCGGTGACGCGACGCTGTCAGCGGAGGTCGGCGTTCTGTCGGCGCGTTTTCAACGGCAGCCGCGGCGCCCCGGCCGTCGAGCGCCGGTCAGACCGCCGACCGGACCCGCGCCGCTTGCCTGCGGCGGGTGCCGACCACACGGCAGACGATGTAGATCAGGAACGACAGTCCGGTGACGAAGGTCGAGACCGGTACGCCGGGTGCGAGGGAGAGCAGGATGCCGCCGACGGCCGCGATTTCGGCGAACACCACCGTCAGGACGGTGGCGCGGGCCGGGCTCGCGGTGAGTTGGGCGGCGGCGGCCGCGGGGGTGATCAGCAGGGCGAGCACGAGCAGGGCGCCGACGATCTGGACGCCGAAGGCCGCGGTGATGCCGAGCAGCACCGCGAACACGATCGACAGCGCCCGCACCGGTACCCCGCGGGCCACCGCGACGTCGGGGTCGGAGCTGGCGAACAGCAGCGGGCGGTAGACGAAGGCCAGCACCGCGAGCACCCCGGCGGTGCAGACCGCGAGCAGCCCGAGCCCGCTGTTGCCGACGCTGACCACCTGCCCGGTGAGCAGCGAGAATTTCGACCCGGCGCGGTCGGGCCCGAGCCACAGGAACAGCACCGAGAGCCCGAGGCCGAACGAGAGCACTACCGCGATCACCGAATCGCGTTCGCGCGCTTTGGTTCCCAGCACACCGAACAGCACCGCCGCCACCACCGAACCGGCGATGGCGCCGAGCCCGACGCCGATGCCGGCCAGTAGCGCCGCCGCCGCACCGGTCAGCGACAGCTCGCTGGTGCCGTGCACCGCGAACGACATCTGCCTGCTGATGATCAGCGGCCCGATCACCCCGGCCAGCAATCCCAGCAGCGCGGCGGCGATCACCGCCTGCTGCACGAAGTCGTAGGACAGCAGGTTCGCGGTGGTGGAGAAGTCGAACATCTTCGACACCACGTCGGCGAGCTTGTCGTTCACCGGCGCGCCTCGCTGTCACCGTCGAGCGCGCGGACCGGGCTGCCGGGTCCGGCGTTGGATGCGCTGTCGCCATCGGCCGAGTGCGGATGACCCGATTCGCCGAGTGGGCGCGGGGTATCGGCCCCGGAACCGGCGGCGGTCGTGGAGCCGGTGGCGGCGAGCCCACTGCCGGCCGCCGTGGTCTCCTTGCTGCGTGGGCGCGGCGCCGAGTGCGGAGTCCCCGGTTCGCCGTGGCAATGTGCGCCGGCGGCACCGAGAGCGTCCATGGTGTCGCCCGTCCCGACGACGACCAGCCGCCCGCGCACCCGCAGCACATCAACCTCGGTCTGGTACAGCTCGGACAGCACCTCGGAGGTCATCACCTCGTCCGGTGTGCCGATCCGGAACTTGCCGTCCACCAGGTACAGCACCCGGTCCACCAGCGGCAGGATCGGGTTGATCTCGTGGGTCACGAACAGCACGGCGGTGTCGTGGGTGCGGCGGCGCCGGTCGATCAGTTCCGACACCAGGCGCTGGTTCGCCAGGTCCAGGCTCAGCAGCGGTTCGTCGCACAGCAGCACCCGCGGATCGCCGACCAGCGCCTGCGCCACCCGCAGCCGCTGCTGCTCACCACCGGACATGCTCTCCAACGGCGCGTCTGCGAACGCCTGCGCGCCCACATCGGCCACCGCCGCGGCGACCTTGCGCTTACGCTCGCGACGGGTGCGCCACCCCAGCCCCCACCTGTGCCCGTCCACTCCGAGCCCAACCAGATCGGTGCCACGCAGCTGCACACCGGCGTCGATGGTCTTCTGCTGCGGGATGTAACCGATATCCGGATGCCCCGCGCGCGCCGGCACGCCGGCGATCTCGGCGCTACCCGAGCTCAACCCGAGCTGGCCGAGCAAAACCTTCAGCAGCGAGGTCTTCCCGGACCCGTTGGGCCCAAGAATCGCGATGAACTCACCGGGCGCCACTTCGAGATCGAGGCCCTGCCACAGCGTCCGCTCCCCGAACGACAGGCGTGCCGAATCGAGCTTGATCGCGGGCGTGTGGGCCGGCTGTGTCGTCGACGCGGCGGCGGCCGGCGCGCCTCCGCCGGCCGGTGCCGCGGTGTCAGCCGACGACCCGGTCAGCTCCGGCTCGCCCAGCTCCACCCGATCGGCCTCATCGACCCGACGTTCGGCGCGCATGTGAATCAGTCCAGTGCCGAAGCGATGGCGCGTGCGTTGTCGGTCTGCCAGGTGACGTAGTCGACCCCGGCGGGCAGCGTTTCGGTCACCTCGACCACCGGGATCCCGGCCGCCTCGGCCTGGGCGCGCAGTTCCTTGCTGGTGTTGTCCTCGGTCTGCACGTTGTAGACCATGGCGCGAACCTGCTTGCCGGTGATCAGGTCGCGGGTGGCGGCGACGGCGGCGGGCGCGGGATCGGTTTCCTGCTCGATCGCTTCCTGGTACTCGTGCGGGGTCACGTCCTGTGCACCGGCGTCGAGCAACAGATAGTGCGCGAGCGGCTCGGTCTGCATGATCGGGGCGCCCGGGTGCGCGGTGCGCGTGGGAGTGGTGTAGGAGCGCACGCCGTTGAGGCTGTCTTTGAACGCGGCCGCGCGGTCGGTGTATCCGGTGGCATTGTCGGGGTCGATCTCGCCGAGGGCCTGGGCGATGCGGTCGGCGACTACCGCGACGGTGTCGATGTCGTACCAGACGTGCTCGTTCTCGTCGTCGCGGATATCGTCGGCACGCGACTCGAAGGCGTTGACGGCACGTTTGCCGGTGCCGTCGATGGCCTTGTCGATGAATTCGTCGTACCCGCCGCCGTTGTAGACGACCAGATCGGCGTCGGTGATCGCGGCCGACTCGATGGCCGAGGTTTCGTGCGAATGCGGGTCGCCCGCGGGGTCGGTGATGATCGATTCGACCTCGGCGTCGGGCCCGGCGACGGTAGCCGCGATATTGCCCCAGACGTTGGTGGAGGCGACGACCGACGGCTTATCCGAGGCGTCGTCGGAGCCGGTGCCGCAGGCGGTGAGGCTCAGTGCGGTCGCCAGACCCACCGCGACGGTTGCGAAGGTGGTGGCAGATCTGGTTTTCACGCGGGCTCCCGGAAAGCTTAATGGAAATCGTTTCCGTTTTACTTTATCAGGGCGTTTCTGCGGATACGAACCGAATCCGTGTGATCTGTGTTCCCCGGACGTGGAACGGCCCACGTCGCGGCGACCGGCGGGCGGCCGCCGCGACGTGGGCCATGGTCCGCGATCAGCTCACCAGTGCGTTCACCGGCTGGCTCAGCAGCTGCGCGCACCGCAGCAGGCCGAGGTGGCTGTAGGCCTGCGGATGGTTGCCGAGCGAACGCTCGGCCACCGGGTCGTACTCCTCGCTGAGCAGACCCGTCGGCCCGGCCACGTCCACCAGCTGGGCGAACAGTGCCTCGGCGTCGGAGCGCTTGCCGATCAGCAGGTACGCCTCCACCAGCCACGCCGCGCACAGGTGGAACCCGCCCTCGCCGCCGGGCAGGCCGTCGTCGTGGTGATAGCGGTACACGGTCGATCCGCTGCGCAGCTCCGCCTCGGTGGCGACGACGGTGGCCGCGAACCGCGGGTCGGACGGATCGATCAGCCCGCTCAACCCGATGTGCAGGGTCGCGGCGTCCAGATCGGTGCCGTCGTAGGCGGCGGTGAACGACTGCACTTCCTCGTTCCAGCCCTTGGTCTTGACCTCGTCGGCGATCTGATCGCGCAGCGCGGCCCACTCCGGGTGGATCGGGCGGTCGAACTTCTGGGCGAGGGTGAGCGCGCGATCGATGGTCAACCAGCCCATGACCTTGGAGTACACGTGGTGGCGCGGGTTGCCGCGGATCTCCCAGATGCCGTGGTCGGGCTCGTGCCAGCGCCGCTGCACCGCCGAGACCATGGCGTGCACCAGCTCCCAGTCCTGATTCGGCAGCGCCATCCGCGGATCGCCGACGCCCTGGGTTTCCCTGGCGTGCGCCAGGGTGGCGATCAGGTCGACGATCGGACCGAAGACGTCCAGCTGGACCTGCATGTTCGCCGCGTTGCCCACGCGCACCGGCCGCGATCCGGCGTAGCCGGGCAGCTGATCGATGACGGCCTCGGGCGGCAGCGTCTCGCCGTAGAGCGTGTACAGCGGGTGCAGCCGCTCGGGCCCGGGCAGCGTCTCCAGCACCCGGTGCACCCAGCCGAGGAAGTCCTCGGCCTCGCCCAGCGAACCCAGCGACACCAGCGCCGACGCGGTGAGCGCGGCATCGCGCAGCCAGCAGTAGCGGTAGTCCCAGTTGCGCACGCCGCCGATGTCCTCGGGCAGCGAGGTGGTCGCCGCGGCCAGGATGGAGCCGGACGGCGCGTGCACCAGCCCGCGCAGCGTGAGCGCGGAGCGCTTCATCAGGTCCGGCTTGAGCGGCGGCAGATCGAGCCCGGCGGCCCACGAGGACCAGTAGGTCTCCGCGATCCGCCTGCGCTCGGGTTCCGGCGTCATGGCGGGCGCGAGATCCGGTGTGCCGCAGCGCAGTTCCAGGATCACCGGGCCCTGCGACGGATCGACGACGGCGGTCGCGGAGCTGTGCACGCCGTCGCTCTGAATGGTCCATTCGACACCGGGGGAGCGCAGCACCGTCGGGTCGTTGGTGCCGCGCACCCGCAGCCCGTTCGGCTCGGCCTCGATGGTGACCGGCACCTGGCCGAACTCCGGACGCGGCGCGAAGGTCACCACGGCGCGAGTATCGCCGGTGATCACCCGGGTCAGGTCGGTGCGGTCGGGCGCCACGTCGTGCGGCAGGTAGTCGACCACTTGCAGCTTGGCCCAACGGGTTTCGACGGTCATGGTGCCGTCGATGTAGCGCTGCGACAGCGGCAGGCCCGGACGTTCCGGCGCGATGCTGAAATGCCCGGCCTGCGGACCGCCGAGCAGATGGGCGAACACCGCCGCCGAATCGGGTTCGGGATGGCAGAACCAGGTGACGGTCGCGTCCGGGGTCAGCAGCGCCACCGAACGCGGGCTGGCCAGCATGCTCAGCCGCTCGATGCGCGGCGCGCTGGCACCGGCCAGCCAGGTGCGGCGCTCCTCGAGCAGGTAGGCCAGCGCGCACGACACGGCCTCGGTATTGGGCACCCGGTACTTGGCCAGGCTCTCGCCCTCGCCGACCTTGATGCCGACGTCGGGGCCGGACAGCATCCGGAACGCCTTCTCATCGGTGACGTCGTCGCCGAAGAACACCGCCGCCGACGCACCTTCCTGATGCCGGATGGTGTCGAGGGCACTGCCCTTGTCGGTGGGGATGACGGCCAGTTCGATGACTGCCTTGCCCTCGGTGACCTGCACCCCGACCCAGCAGGCCGGGCCTTGGCGGACCTGGTTCAGCGCGCGCCGCCCGATCTCCGGCCCGGCATTGCGCACATGCAGCGCGATGCTGGCCGGCTTGGTCTCGACCGTCACGCCCGGATTCTCCGCGGCGATCTGGTTCAGCGCGGTGGTCAGTTCTTGCAGCAGCTGCTTGGCGTCGTTGTCGATGGCGTGCACGAAGCCGACATCGAACTCCGAGCCGTGGCTGCCGATCAGCTGCACCTCGACGGGCAGCCGCGACAGCGCCGCGAGATCACGCAGCGCCCGGCCGGAGATGACGGCGGCCGTGGTGCCCGACAGCCCGGCCAGCGCGCGTAAGGCGCGCACCGACTCGCCGTGCGGGTACGCCTTGGCCGGATCGGACACGATGGGTGCGATCGTCCCGTCGTAATCCGATGCGACCAACAGGCGTGGGACCCGCGCGACCGTCGACAGGGCACGACGAAGTTCCAGTGGGAGATCCTGTGCGCTCACGCATCCAACCTTATGGATCGGAGGAGTTTTTCAGGGGGCGGCCATGACAATACTGGGTTGAATTCTCATCACCGACATGCGGCGATGCCCGTGCACCGCCCCCGTGCTCAGGAGTTGTTGCCCAGCAGCAGGTCGACGGTCAATTCCAGCCGTTCGGTGACGTCGGTCGCTGATGCCCTTCGGGTGAGCCAGGCCACCAGGTTCGACAGCCACACGTCGCTGATGACGCGGGCGATGGCGAGCTGACGTTCGGTCGGCTCGCCGTCGTTCATGGCGCGGGCGAAGACCCGGTCCATCACCTTGCCCACCCGGTCCACTTCGGCGGCGGCGGAGGCGTCGGCGAACATGAAGGCGCGGGTCATGGCCTCGGTGAGCAGCGGGTCGCGCTGCATCATCCGGGTGATCTGGGTGAGCAGCAGGTGCATCCGTTCGCGCGGGGTCTGCCCGGCCAGCGGCTTGCGTTTGCCCTCGATCTGCTCGAATTCGCGCGAGAGCGCCGACACCAGCAGGTGCACCTTGGAGGGGAAGTAGCGGTAGAGAGTGCCGACGGCGACGTCGGCGCGTTCGGCGACCGCGCGCATCTGCACCGCGTCGTATCCGCCTTTGGAGGCCAGTGCCAGCGTCGCGTCGAGGATGCGCTTGCGGCGTTCGCGCTGCGCGGTGGAACTCAGCTCGTCCTCGCTGAGCGTGGTCACGGCGGCTCGGGTGCCCGCTGCGGGCGCCCCGTTCGAGTCGGCCGGCTGCGAACGGGAGGGGCTGGCCATCGGTGCTGGTCCTTTCGTGTCGGGTCGCCGCGGAGTGCGAGGCCCGCGTGGATTCGCGGGGCGTCACTCGCGCCGGACCCGCTCGCTCGGTGGGTCGTACGCGTTCGATCCTGTGGACGAAAGCATCGCTTGACTTCCGCCCGGCCAGGATATTAGAACATGTTCTAGGTGTGGGAGTCACGCCGGAAAGGCGGTATGTACTGTGACCATCGCCACCACTGACGAGCATAAAGCCGTTCAGGAGTCGATGAGCGGATGGGCTGCAGCGGTACGTCCGATTGCAACAATGCGGGACGAAACGACCGGCTTCTGGCGCACCTACTGGGATCAGCTGACCGACCTCGGGATCTTCCGGGTCGCGGTCGACGAGCAGGCGGGCGGTGCCGGTGGGTCGATCACCGATCTCGCCGTGCTGGTGGAGCAGGCCGCGCACGATCTGGTGGGCGGGCCGGTGCTCACCACCGCGTTGGCCGGTGTGGTGACCGGCGGGCGACTGGACGAACAGCAGCCGTGCGGAGTCGCGCTCGACACCGTTGTCGAGTCGGCGAGCAGCTTATCGGCTGTGGATCGCCCGCGGCAGGGCGAAGCCGGTGAGCTGGTGCTCAACGGCGTGTGGGAGACGGTGCTCGGCGCCGCGTCCGGTACGTCGGTGCTGCTGCCGGTGCGGGTCGCCGACGGTTCGCGCTGGTGTCTGATTCCCGCTGACGCTGCGGGCCTGACCATCGAGCCGCTGGAACCGCTGGACCCGAGCACCCCGCTGGCCCGGGTGCGCTGCGCCGACGTGCCGGTGCCCGCCGCGGACGTGTTCGCCCCCGCTTTCTCCGTCGAAGACCTGATCGTGCTGCTGGCCACCGCCGAGCTGGCCGGTGTGGCCGGGTGGTGCCTGCGGACCGCGGTCGAATACGCCAAGGTGCGTGAGCAATTCGGCAAGCCGATCGGCAGTTTCCAGGCCGTCAAGCACATCTGCGCCTGGATGCTGTGCCGAACCGAGCTGATCCGCGCGGTCGCCGCCGACGCGGCCGCGGCAGCAGACGACGCCCGTGCCGGATCGGCCGCCGAACTCCCGATCGCGACCGCGATTGCCGCCGCCGTCTCGCTCGACGCCGCGGTCGACACCGCCAAGGACTGCATCCAGGTCCTCGGCGGCATCGGCTTCACCTGGGAGCACGACGCGCACTTCTATCTGCGCCGCGCGGTCGCGCTGCGGCAGCTGCTCGGCGGTGGCGGCTACTGGCGCGCCCGCGTGACCGAACTGACCAGGGCGGGTGCGCGGCGCACCACCGGCGCTGACCGGATCCTGGCCGAGGCCGCCGGCGACGCCGGATCGTCCGGTGAAGGTGTCGGCGCCGCCGTGGGTGTGGCGGCCGCGGTCGGCAATGCCGCCGCGGTGTCGCTCGAGGTCGGCGAGGCCGCGACCGGATTGGCCGCCGAGGTCGCGAAGATCGCCGCACTGCCCGTCGATCAACAACGTAAGGCGCTGGTCGAGGCCGGTCTGGTCATGCCGCACTGGCCCAAGCCCTACGGCCGCGGCGCCGACCCGATGTCGGGTCTGCTGATCTCCGAGGAACTCGCCCGCGCCGGGCTCGAGGTGCCCGACCTGGCCATCGGCGGCTGGGCGGTGCCGACCCTGCTGCAACACGGCACCCCGGAGCAGATCGAACGGTTCGTCTGGCCGACGCTGCACGAAGAGGTCATCTGGTGCCAGCTGTTCAGCGAGCCGGGCGCCGGTTCCGATCTGGCCGCGCTGCGCACCACTGCCACGAAGGTCGACGGCGGCTGGATGCTGCGCGGGCAGAAGGTGTGGACCTCGCTGGCCGACGCCGCCAACTGGGGAATCTGCCTGGCCCGCACCGATCCGGAGGCGCCCAAGCACAAGGGCATCAGCTACTTCCTGGTCGACATGCGCAGCGCGGGCATCGAAATCCGTCCGCTGGTGCAGATCACCGGCGAGGCGCGGTTCAGCGAAGTCTTCCTCGATGACGTCTTCGTGCCCGACGACTGCGTGGTCGGCGCGCTCGGCAACGGCTGGAAGATCTCCCGCTCCACCCTGTCCGCCGAGCGGATCGCCATGGGCGGCAAGGGCATCGGCCAGGTGCTGGAGGAATTGGTCGACAAACTGCCAGCGACCGGACCGGGCGCCGAGCTGATCAGCGACCGTCTCGGCCGGTTCGTCGCCGACGCGACCGCCGGTCTGCTGCTGGAGCAGCGCGGCGCTGCCCGGATCCTGGCCGGCGCCGACGCGGGCCCGCAGAGCAGCGTGCGCAAGCTCGTCGGCGTGCGGCATCGGCAGGAGGTCGCCGAATTCGCTGTCGAGGTGACGGGCACGGCGGGTGCGCTGGAGACCGAGGCGACCAAGGAGTTCCTGCTCACCCGCTGCCTCTCGATCGCGGGTGGCACCGAGCAGATCCTGCTGACCCTTGCCGGTGAGCGGATCCTCGGGTTGCCACGGGACGCGGGGTAGTGCGGATGCGCGAACAGCACACGTGGCCTTGGGCTTCGAGTATGAACGACTGGAGATAAGCGTGGACTTCACCAGAGACGAGGCCCAGGACGCCGTGGCCGAGGTCGTCGTGAGATTGCTGGAGCGGGAATCGGCCCGCGAGGCCGAACTGTGGCAGCCGTTCGTGGATACCGGGTTGCCCGCGGTGGCGCTGCCGGAACGCTTCGGCGGTGACGAGATGGGCGTGGCCGCGGTCTCGGTGCTGCTCACCGAACTGGCCATCGACGCGGTCGCCATCCCGGCGCTGCCGACGTTCGGCTTCGGCGTGCTGCCCCTGCTCGGCGCGCCGGATACGGTGGCCGAGAAAGTCTTTCCCGCGATTGCCGCGGGCGCCGTGCTGACCGCCGCCCTGCACGAGCCCGGTGCGCCGTTCACCACCAAACCGGCCACCAAGGCCGTCGCCGAGGGCGACAAGGTGCGCATCACCGGCCACAAGGTGGCGGTGCCCTACGCCGAGCAGGCCCGCTGGATCCTGGTGCCCACCGAAGCCGGCGTCGCCGTGGTCGACGCTGCCGCAACCGGCATCACCCGCACCGCCTCGCCGGTTTCGGGAGCGATGCCGGAGTACACGCTGCATTTCGATTCGGTCGAGATCCCGGCCGACTGGCTACTGCCCGATGCGGTCGCCGCGCTGCACCGCTGCGCACTGGCCTCGATCGGCGCCGTCGCCGACGGCCTGCTCGAGGGCGCGTTGAAGCTCACCGCCGAGCATGTGCGCACCCGTCATCAGTTCGGCAGGCCGCTGGCCGAATTCCAGGCGGTGGCCCAGCAGATCGCGGACCTGTACGTGATCTCGCGCACCCTGCACGCTGCCGCCCTGTCCGCGAACTGGGCGCTGGCCCAGGACGATTCGAGCCCCGATCACCAGACCAGGATCGACGACGACCTGGACGTGCTCGCCTACACCGTGGCCGCGGAACTGCCGCGCGCCATGCAGAAGTGTCATCACCTGCACGGTGGCATCGGCGTCGACGTGACGCATTCGATGCACCGCTACTACTCCCAGGCCAAAGATCTCGCCCGCTGGCTGGGCGGCGAGTCGCTGCGCCTCGACCGATTGGGGGCCAGATGTTCATCGATCTGACCAACGAGCAGCGCAAGCTGCGTGACGAATTACGTTCCTACTTCGCCGATCTCGTCACGCCCGAAGAAGAAGCCGCCATGGCGGTGAACCGGCACGGCGACGCCTACCGCGAGGTGGTGCGCCGGATGGGGCGCGACGGCTGGCTGGGTGTCGGCTGGCCCAAGGAGTACGGCGGGCAGGGTTTCGGCCCGGTCGAGCAGCAGATCTTCTTCAACGAGGCCGTCCGCGCCGACGTGCCGTTGCCGCTGGTCACCCTGCTCACCGTGGGCCCGACGCTGCAACAGTTCGGCACCGAGGAGCAGAAGCAGAAGTTCCTGCCCGGCATCCTGTCCGGCGATATCCATTTCGCCATCGGCTACTCCGAACCGGAGGCGGGCACCGACCTGGCCGCTCTGCGCACCAGCGCGGTGCGCGACGAATCCGGTGACTGGATTGTCAACGGGCAGAAGATCTTCACCACCGGCGCGCACGAGGCCGATTACGTCTGGCTGGCCTGCCGCACCGGTTCGGTGGAATCGCGGCACCGCGGCATCACCATCCTGATCGCCGACACCAAGGACCCCGGGTACTCCTGGACACCGATCATCACCTGCGACGGTGCCCACCACACCAACGCCACCTATTTCGACAACGTGCGCGTCCCGGCGAACATGCTGGTCGGCGAGGAGAACCGGGGCTGGAAGCTGATCACCACCCAGCTCAACCACGAGCGGGTCAGCCTCGGGCCGTCCGGCAAGATCGAGCAGCTCTACGACAAGGTCGTCACCTGGGCCCGCCCGCGCGGGCTGCTCGACGAACCCGACGTCTGCCGCTCGCTCGGCCGCATCCACGCCATGGTGCGGTTGAACGAACTGCTGAACTGGCAGGTCGCCGCCACCCACGGCAGCGGCGACGAATCGCAGGTGATCGCCGACGCCTCGGCGACCAAGGTCTACTCCACCGAATCGCTGCAAGAGGCGGGCCGGCTGGTGGAGGAGATCGTCGGCCGCTACGGCGATCCGGCCGATCCGGCCACCGCCGAACTGCTGACCTGGCTGGATCGGCGCACCAAACAGAACCTGGTCGTCACCTTCGGCGGCGGCGTCAACGAGGTCATGCGTGAACTCGTCGCCACCGCCGGCCTGCGCTTGCCGCGCGTGC
Organism: Nocardia cyriacigeorgica NBRC 100375; assembly: GCF_000308555.1. Lineage (GTDB taxonomy): Bacteria > Actinomycetota > Actinomycetes > Mycobacteriales > Mycobacteriaceae > Nocardia > Nocardia cyriacigeorgica. Next base: position 44,582 of record NZ_BAFY01000029.1, read on the forward strand.
CCAGATAGCAGCATCAACCAACGAAGGAGCAGCGCGTGCCGGAAACACTCACTCCGGAAGCGATCATCGCGGCCGGTGAGCAGATCATCGCCGCGGGCGAATCCTCGCATCGCGCGGGCCGCGACCCGGTCAACCAGCCGATGATCAACAACTGGCTGGAGGCGATCGGCGACCAGAACCCCGTCTACGTCGACGAGGACGCCGCCCGCGCCGCCGGATTCGCCGGCATCGTCGCCCCGCCGGCCATGGCGCAGGTGTGGACCATGCCGGGCCTGCACGGCCAGCGGTCCCCGGACGACCCGATGAACGCCACCATGGCGCTGCTCGACGAGGCCGGCTACACCTCCGTCGTCGGCACCAACTGTGAGCAGACCTATCACCGGTACCTGGTGCCGGGCGAGCAGGTCACCGTCACCAGCGCGCTCACCGACATCACCGGACCCAAGCGCACCGGGCTGGGGGAGGGCTGGTTCATCACCTTCGCCACCCGCTGGTACGTCGGCGACGAGCTGGTCACCGAAATGCTGTTCCGGATGCTGAAATTCGCGCCGGGCAGCGAGAAGCCGGCCGCCGAACCCGAGCCGGATCTGTCGGCGCGGGTGCGTCCGCTGGTCTCGCGCGACACCGAATTCTTCTGGGCCGGCACGCGTGCCGGTGAGCTGCGCATCCAGCGCATGCCCGACGGCACGCTGCGCCATCCGCCGGTGCCCGCGATCTGGCAGGACAAATCCGAGCCGGTCGACTATCAGGTCGCGTCCGGGCGCGGCACGGTGTTCAGCTACGTCGTGCATCACGCCCCGAAGGTGCCGGGACGTCAGCTGCCGTTCGTGGTGGCGCTGGTCGAACTGGAGGAAGGGGTGCGCATGCTCGGCGAACTGCGGGGCATCGAACCCGACAAGGTCGAGGTCGGCCTGCCGGTGCAGGTGGACTTCGAGAAGCTCGACGACGAGACGGCACTGCCGTTCTGGAAGGTGATCGCGTGACCGCCACCATCGAACCGGCCACCATCGCGGTCGGAACCGAACTGCCGGAGCTGGTGATCCACGCCGATCCCACCTTCGTCATCAGTTCCGCACTGGCCACCAGGGATTTCCAGGATGTGCACCACGATCGCGACAAGGCGGTCGAGCGCGGCTCCAAGGACATCTTCGTCAACATCCTCACCGATACCGGTCTGGTGCAGCGCTTCGTCACCGATTGGTCGGGACCGCGCACGATCGTCAAGAAGATCGCGCTGCGTCTCGGAGTGCCGCTGTATGCCGGCGACACCCTCACCCTCACCGGGAAGGTCACCGCCATCGAGGGCGACGACATCCATATCTCCGTCACCGGTCGCGACAGCTTGGGCGACCACATCGTCGCCACCGCCGTGATCGCCATTCGTTCTTCGGAAGCAGGTGCCTGAGATGAGTGCACAGTCGGCGCTGTCCGGGCGGGCGGCGATCGCGGGGATCGGCGCCACCGATTTCTCCAAGGATTCCGGACGCAGCGAATTGCGGCTGGCCGCCGAGGCCGTCACCGCGGCATTGGCCGACGCGGGCCTGACGCCCGCCGACGTCGACGGCCTGACCACCTTCACCATGGACACCAACACCCAGGCCGCGGTCGCGCGTGCGGTGGGTATTCCGCAGCTGAAGTTCTTCAGCGACATCCGCTACGGTGGCGGCGCGGCCTGCGCGACGGTGCAGCAGGCGGCCATGGCGGTGGCCACCGGTGTGGCCGATGTGGTGGTGGCGTACCGGGCGTTCAACGAGCGTTCGGAATCGCGGTTCGGGCAGTTCTCCACCGCCTTGGCGACCGCACCCACGTCCTCTGGTGTGGACGCGGGCTGGTCGTATCCGCAAGGGCTCGGTACGCCCGCCGCGCAGGTGGCGATGGTCGCGCGCCGCTATATGCACGTATACGGCGCCACCAGTGCCGATTTCGGCCGCGTCGCCGTCGCCGATCGCAAACATGCCGCGGTGAATCCGAACGCCTTCTTCTACGGCAAGCCGATCACCCTGGAAGATCATCAGAATTCGCGCTGGATCGCCGAACCGCTGCATTTGCTGGACTGCTGCCAGGAATCCGACGGCGGCGTGGCCATCGTGGTCACCAGCGTCGAGCGGGCCAAGGATCTGCCCAACCGTCCGGCCGTCATCACCGCCGCCGCCCAGGGCAGCGGCGCCGACCAATACGTGATGACCAGCTACTACCGCGACGCCATGACCGGCCTGCCCGAAATGGGCCTGGTCGGCGACCAGCTGTGGTCCCAGAGCGGCCTGCGCCCCGACGACATGCAAGCGGCCATCCTCTACGACCACTTCACCCCGTTCGTCCTGATGCAGCTCGAAGAACTCGGCTTCTGCCCCCGCGGCGAAGCCAAGAACTTCATCGCCGACGGCGCCATCGAACTCGGCGGCCGCCTCCCGCTCAACACCCACGGCGGCCAACTCGGCGAGGCCTACATCCACGGCATGAACGGCATCGCCGAAGCGGTCCGCCAAATCCGCGGCACCTCGGTCAACCAGGTCGAGGACCTGACCAACATCCTGGTCACCGCGGGTACGGGGGTTCCGACGTCGGGGCTGGTCCTCAGCGCTGCCTGAGCGCGCAGAGTCACATGGCCGAGAGGTCCTCTCGGCGTTTGCCTCGGCCATGTGGCTCTCGGTAGGTGCTGTTGCGTGCGCGGGATGCAATAGCGTCCTCGAAGTGAGCCCGGCAGCCATCCGGACGGTTGGTGAGCCGGGCTTCGCGCATGGTGCGCGGCAGTCCAACCAGCCGTGTAGCCCAGGGTGCTACGTGTGGCTACACTGGTGGCATGAAGACGATCACCCAGCGCGAGCTACGGAACAACTCGGCTGCCGTGATGGATGCAGTCGAGGCCGGCGAAACGTACGTCGTGACGCGCAACGGCGTCGAGGTGGCCGAGGTGCGGCCGATTGTTCGCCGTCGGCGGATGACAGCACATGAGTTGGTTGCACGGCATCGCCACCTGCCGCGCGTCGACTACGAGGCGATGCGGCGCGAGGCGGACGAGTTCTTCGGCACCGAAGACCGCGTCGGCGATGACGACCCGTGGCAGCGCGCGCGTGGCTGATCGCCGCGAAACAGGGATTCTCGATACCTGTACGTACCTCGACCTCGGCCTACTCGACCCGGAGGCACTACCAAACCTGCCGCAGATCACGGCTATCACCTTGGCGGAGCTGCAACAAGGTGTTGCGATGGCGCGCGACGCAGCCGAGCGGGCAGTCCGAACCGAGCAGCTGGCGGCGGCGATCGTCGAATTCGATCCACTGCCATTCGACGAGGCTGCGGCGACCCGATACGGGACCCTGGTCGCTTTGACAATCGCCGCGGGTCGCAACCCTCGGCCTCGCCGGATGGACCTGCTCATCGCGGCGACCGCCTCTGCCCGTGGTCTGGCGCTCTACACTCGCAATGGTGCCGATTTCAGGGGGCTCGAAAGCATGGTCGACATAGTCGAACTGTGATCTGTCCCCTGAAAGGTGTGCGTAGCACGCTGGTTCGGGTTGAGTGGAAGTCGCTGCCCGACTTGGGGTGCATGCAACTACCGGGGAGATGCGATGGAAGCCGCAGCGATCCAACTCGACGCCGACCAGCAGCGGGCGGCCTCTTGCCTGGCCGACCTACTCGACCGCCACCACCGCCCCCTGAAAAACCACCGCGGCATCTACCTGCACGGCCGTCCGGGCCGCGGCAAGACCATGGTGATGGATCGCTTCTTCGCCTCCGTGGACCCGAAACACAAGCGCCGCTTCCACTTCCACACCTTCTTCACCGGCCTGCACGCGCAGACCCACGTGCACGGCTCCATCGATAAGGCCATCGACACCCTGCTCGGCAAGGCCCGGCTGGTGTGTTTCGACGAATTCCATGTGCACGACATCGGCGACGCCATGCTCATCACCCGCATGCTCGACGCCCTGTTCGCCCGTCGCCTCACCCTGGTGGTCACCTCGAATTACGCACCGGCCGAACTGCTTCCGAACCCGCTGTTCCACGACCTGTTCGTGCCGACCATCGAACGCATCGTCGCCGAACTCGACGTGGTCTCACTGGACGGCCCGCTCGACTACCGCACCATCGCCCACGGCCGCGCGGCGGGTTTCCGGGCGGGCCGCTACATCGTCGGCCCTGCGCCGGCCTTCGGCCGTACCGGCCGCCAGGAGTCGGCCGTGTCCGATGACGATTCGCCGGGCAGTCCCGGCCCGCGAGTCGGGGTCGCAGTGGGCAGCCGGACCGTACGGGCACTGGCCGTCGACGACGCGACCATCACCCTCGATTTCACCGACCTGTGCGCCACGCCCACCTCCGCTGCCGACTACATCGACCTCGCCGAGCGGTTCCCAACCTGGACCCTCTGCGGCGTACCGCTCCTGCGCGAAGTGCCACCGGACTGGGCGATGCGCCTGGTGAACCTCGTCGACGTCCTCTACGACGCCGACCGAACCCTCACCGTCTACGCGCAGGCCCCGGTCCAAGAGCTCGTCGCCGGTGTACGCGACGTCCCCGATATCGCAAGAGCGGCCAGCCGTCTTGGTGAGTTGTCACAAACCGAGGCGGTGGCTGTCAGTTAGCTGAGCCAACTCCGGGCGCCCCCGCCGCGACCTGGGACGAGGCAGTTAAAACGGACGTTCTCCGAAGTAATCGATTCCCTCCCGAGCGGACCGTTCGGCATGTAACTATGTGGCTGTTTTGGGCAGTACACAAGTATGGGGTAACGCAGTGGTCCGGTCGCGAGCGCCGATATCGCGCGTGATCGTGGTGATCACGCTGCTCGTCTGCGCCGTTATCGCGTTGCGCGGCTATCTGCCGGGCGTCACCGAATCCGAGGACGACGGCCCGTCGGCCATGTCCGCCATCGCCGTGGCGCTCATGCCCGTGCTGCTGACGGTGTCGGTGGTCATCCTGCTGGCCGGCGTCATCGCCAGTCAGCACCGCCTGCCGTTGGCCATGCCCGAACCCGATCCGGACACCGATCGCGAACCGTGGAAGCTGGGCCGTGCCGGGTTGATCGTGCTCGGCCTCCTCACCGCGCTTGCCCTGTTGTTCGCTCTCGTCTCGGCCGTCTACTTCGTCGGCCTGCAACCCGACGCCGACACCTCGGTCGCGCCGCCGGCCGGCACCGCGACCCCGAGCCCGACCACCGGCGAAACCGAGCCCACCGACCCGTCCACCGCCACCGAACCCGCCGAACTCGCGGGCACCGCGCTGGTGCTGGCCGTCGTCGCCGCGGTCACCCTGGTCGGCGTGGCCATCGCGGGCCTGGTCGTCGTCGCGATCAGCACCCGCCGCAAGCCGGCTCCCGAACCCGAACCGGTCGCCCCCGTCGCGGAGACCGCTGCCGATTCGCTGGCCCGCGCCGCCGAAATGGGCCTGGCCGCGATGGCCGCGCCCGGCCAGGACCCGCGGACCGCGATCATCGCCTGCTACGTCGCCATGGAGCGCGGCTTGTCCGCCGCCCGTTCGGCGGCACCGCTGGCCTCCGACACACCGATGGAGGTGCTGGCTCGCGCGTTCGAGCACGGCGCCCTGCACGATGCGTCCGCGCGCGAGCTGGTGGCGCTGTTCGAGGAGGCCAGGTTCAGTCCCCATTCCATGATGGAATGGCAGCGTATGCGCGCCGAACAATTGCTGCGCATCGTGCTCGCCGACCTGCAAGGGGAGGTGGTGCCCACATGACGCGACTGAGCATGGTCGTCACCGCGGTGCTGGTGGTCGTGGTGATCGAGTTGGTCACCCTCGGCCGCGCCCGCGAGGCGACGCTCGCCGCCGCCGGTGTCCCGGTGGCGGTCGCCCTGGCTTGGCTGGTGTGGTCGCTGCTGGGCCGATCCGGTCCGCGCGAGCCCGATCTGCCCGACGAGATCGAGAACGGTCCCGCCGAGATGCTGCACCGCTGGCATGCCAGGGCGCAGATGCTCGCCGAACGCGCCGACGGCACCCGCGCGGATTGGGACCGCTACCTACGTCCCCTGTTGGCCAAAGAGTTCGAGTTGTCGGCCGGAGTGCGGGTCGCCAAGAACCGCAAGGCGATCGAGGCCGCCGGTATCCACCAGTTCGGTCCCGAACTGTGGCGTTGGGTGGATCCGGCGAACTCGGAACTGCGCGACCAGGTCGGTCGCGCACCGGGACGGGAGGCGTTGGACGAGATCCTGCGCCGACTGCAGAGAATGTGAAACGGGTTGAGCAAGTGCGGGTAGACAAATGACGATGCCTTTGGACGTGACCGTCCAACGCAGTGAGGCCGTGCTACGGGAGTTGTCCCGGGTCGTGGTCGGCAAACGAGACGAGCTGCAGCTCATCTTGATCGCGGTGCTGTCCGGCGGGCACGTGCTGATCGAGGATCTGCCCGGCCTCGGCAAGACGCTCATCGCCAGATCGTTCGCCGCCGCGCTCGGCCTGGATTTCGCCAGGGTGCAGTTCACCCCCGATCTGCTGCCTGCGGATCTGCTCGGGTCGACCATCTACGACATGTCCACCGGCCGGTTCACCTTCCGTCGCGGCCCGGTGTTCACCAATATGCTGCTGGCCGACGAGATCAACCGGACCCCGCCGAAGACGCAGGCCGCGCTGCTGGAGGCGATGGCCGAGGGGCAGGTCAGTATCGACGGTGAAACCTTCCCGCTGCCACAGCCTTTCATCGTGCTCGCCACCGACAACCCCATCGAATACGAGGGCACCTATCCGCTGCCGGAGGCGCAGCTGGACCGGTTCGCCATCCAGTTGCGGCTCGGTTATCTGTCCGAGCGCGACGAAACCCAGATGATCCGGCGCAGGCTCGAACGCGGCGCCACCGTCCCGCAGGTGGGGCAGGTGGTGGACGCGAACGGCCTGATGGAGATGCGGCATTCGGTCGAGTTCGTCACCGTGCACCCGGACGTCGTCGGCTACGTCGTCGCACTCGCCGCGGCGACCCGCGGACATCCGCAGGTCGAAGTGGGTGCGAGCCCGCGCGCGGAACTGGATCTGGTGCAGATGTCGCGGGCGCGGGCGCTGCTGCTCGGCCGCGATTACGTCATCCCCGAGGACGTGAAGGCGCTGGCGATTCCGGCCATGGCGCACCGGATCACGCTGCGGCCCGAGATGTGGGTGCGCCGGATCCGGGGTGAGGACGTGATCTCCGAACTGCTGCGTCGACTGCCCGTCCCGCGCGCCGCCACGCCATGAGGCATCGCGACTCGAGCACTGCGCTCGAGGCCGAATTGCAGTGGCGTCCAGCGCCATTGGTGTACATGCTGGCCGGGTGCGCGGCCGTCGCGCTGGTGCTCGCGATCGCGGTGAACAGCTGGCAGCTCGTGGTGTTCGCGGCGCCGCTGCTCGGGGTGCTCGCGACGGCGCCGTGGCAGCAGTCGCGGACCCGTATCCAGGTCGACGGTGGTCCGACCCAGCGCTGCTTCGAGACCGAAGAGGTGGTGCTGACCGTCGCGGCGTTCGTCGAGGAGGGACACGCGCTGCTGCGCTGCACCCCCGAGCCCACCAAGGGCCTGGAGACCGTGATCGAGGAGGCCAGCGATTCCGGTGCCGCGCCGGCCGGGCTGCGGTTGGCGTTGTCGGCCACACGCTGGGGCCGTTATCCGGTGAATGTCCGGGTATCGGCATTGAGCCCGGCCGGGCTGTCGGTGGCGACGGTGCGGCTGC
>NZ_BAFY01000028.1 GCF_000308555.1 Nocardia cyriacigeorgica NBRC 100375
ACGCTCGAGCAGGCGGGTTTCGACCTGACCGGCGTCAGCATGCACGACACCAGCGGCCTGTCGGTCGACGACCGCATCCCGGCGCAGGTGCTCGACCGCATCCTGGCCACGGCCGCGCGGGACGACGAGATCGCCGAGCAGGCGAGTACACCGGCCACCACGAAACCGGGTCTGCGGCCCGGCGGCCTCGTGCGTCCCGGAGCGTCCCCCGCCCAGGATTCCGGCACCGAACCCTCGCTGTCGGCCAAGCTCGCCCCGCTGCTCGATGATCTGCCCGTCGCGGGCGCTACCGGCTCGCTGACCAGCCGTTATGTGGTGCGGGACCGGGACGGCGCCGGCTGGGTGCGGGCCAAGACCGGAACTCTATCGGTCGCCAGCACGTTGGCCGGGTATGTGCTGGACAGTGATGGACGAGTTCTCACCTTCGCGTTGATGTCGAGCGATCGGCCGCCGGAGGTGAGCAGACCCGCATTGGATGCCATCGCGGCCACACTGCGTAATTGCGGATGCTCCTGACGGGTGGGTGACCTATGACGACCGAACAACGCCCCGGCGATTCCGGTGCCGTCGAATCCGGCGGTGCTGCCGTCGACGCGGCCGGCAAGGCCGGTGGGCGCTCCCGGTTGTCGGGTGCCGTCGACTGGCGGATCGCGGCCCGCACCGGTGCCGCGCTGGTTCCCTCCGGGCCGCGGACCAGCCGGTACTCCGCCGAACAGGTGGTCAGTGAACTCGCCGACGCCTCGGTGCGCGCCGAAGCGCCGGTGCGTCGGGTGACCGGTCTGCTCGATGACGAACCGGTCCCGCAGGCACGCATCGTCGACCGGCCCGGCTGGATCGGCGCGGCCGCCGATTCGATGGCCCAGCTCACCGGCACCGGTGTCGGCGAGGGCCGCGGCGCGTTCACCGGGAAACCGGCGGGCGTGCAGGCCGGGGCCATGCTTGCTTTCCTGTCCACCGCGATCCTCGGCCAATACGATCCGTTCACCGGCCGCGACGGCACTCTGCTGCTGGTCGCGCCGAACATCATGTCGGTGGAGCGCGCGCTCGGGGTGCAGCCGAGCGATTTCCGGTTCTGGGTCTGCCTGCACGAGGTGACCCACCGAGTGCAGTTCTCCTCGGCGCCCTGGCTGGCCGACTACATGCGCGCCAACGTCGACGTCCTCGGTGAGGTCGGCGACGAACCGATGGCCGATATGCTCGCCCGCCTGGTCTCCGAGGTGCGGGAACGCCGCCGCAACGGCACACCCGACGATCCCGCCGCTCGCGGCGTGGTCGGCCTGCTGCGCGCCACCCAGCCCGCACCGCAACGCGAGGCGCTGGACCGGCTGCTGATGCTCGGCACTCTGCTCGAAGGCCATGCCGACCATGTGATGGACGCCGTCGGCCCCTCGGTCATCCCGACCGTCGAACAGATCCGCGCCGCCTTCGACCAGCGCCGCAAACGCCCGACCAACCCGGTGCAACGGCTGCTGCGCGCGCTGCTCGGCGTCGACGCGAAGGTGGCGCAGTACGTGCGCGGCAAGGCCTTCGTGGACCACGTCGTCGATGCCGTCGGCATGGACCGGTTCAACACCGTCTGGACCGACGCCGAGACGCTGCCGCGCCCGGACGAGATCGAAGACCCGCAACGGTGGATCAGCCGCGTCCTGGGATGAGCGGATCGGCGTCGGAGGCGGCCGATTGGTCGTCGCGGGCGTCCGAACGGCCCGGTGTTGGTCGGACGCGCGCTGGGACGGTGTCGGCCCGGCCCGTGGGCGCGCGCCTCGTGGAGACTCGAGCCGTCCTCGAGCTGCGTCATGCCGTGCGTGCGTGGCTGACGCGGCATGACCTCGGCGCCGAAGTCGCCGTGGCCTTGTCCGGCGGCGCGGATTCGCTGGCGTTGACGGCGGCAGCGGTGGCCGAGTGCGATGCGGTCGACGCGCTGATCGTGGATCACGGCCTGCAACCCGGATCGGCGGCCGTCGCGGCGACGGCTGCGGCGACGGCACTGAAGCTGGGCTGCCGGTCGGCGCACGTGCTACCGGTCGACGTCGGCCGCGAAGGCGGAATCGAGGCGGCCGCCAGAAAGGCGCGGTACGCCGCGCTCGACGCGGCCCGCGACGGCCTACACGTCCTGCTCGGCCATACGCTCGATGACCAAGCCGAAACCGTTCTTCTCGGCCTGGCCCGTGGTTCGGGCCCGCGCTCCATCCAGGGCATGGCGCCCTACACACCACCGTGGGGCAGGCCGCTGCTCGGTGTGCGCCGCGCCGTCACCCGGCAGGCCTGCGCCGACCTCGGCCTCACCCCGCACGAGGATCCGCACAACGATTCGCCGGAGTTCACCAGGGTCCGGCTGCGCACCGAGGTTCTGCCGCTGCTCGAGGACGTGCTCGGCGGTGGCGTAGCCGAGGCGCTCGGTCGCACGGCCGAGCAGCTGCGCGAGGACAACACGGTGCTCGACGAGCTGGCCCGCGACCTGCTGCGGGTGGCGAGCCACTCAGGAGAGCAACCGACGGGCACTCATGACGTGACGCTGTCCTGCGAGACGCTCGCCACTGCCCCCGCCGCCCTGCGCCGCCGGGCCATCCGGTTCTGGCTGCTCGACGGCGGCGCGAAAGCCCTGACCGGCAAACATTTACACGCGGTCGACCAACTGGTCACCGCCTGGCGTGGCCAGGGCGCAGTCGCGGTCGGCGGCGGCGAACCGGGGACGAGGTTGGTTGCTGCGCGTGAACGTGGCAGGCTGACACTCGCGCATACCGATCGGGTTCGCCCGGCGAGCGCGAGTGACGGGCCCCGAGGCGACGGCGCGGCGTGACCACGGACGGCCCGCAAGAGCACCGCGGAGCAACGCAGGGAAGGGAACCAGCGGACGTGTACGGGGACGACATCGCGTCGGTGCTGATCACCGAGGAACAGATTGCCGACAAGACCAGGGAACTGGCCGAACTGATCGCCAAGCGCTATCCGCCCGACGCCCCTGAGGGTGATCTGCTGCTGATCGGCGTGCTCAAGGGCGCGATCTTCTTCATGACCGATCTGGCCAAGGCGCTGCCGATCCCCACCCAGCTGGAATTCATGGCGGTGTCGTCCTACGGTTCGTCCACCTCGTCCTCCGGCGTCGTGCGCATCATGAAGGACCTGGACAAGGACATCGCCGGGCGCAATGTGCTGATCGTCGAGGACATCATCGACTCCGGCCTCACCCTGTCGTGGCTGATGCGCAACCTGTCCACCCGCAACCCGGCCTCGCTCGAGGTGGTCACCCTGCTGCGCAAGCCCGACGCCCTGCGCACCCAGGTCGAGGTCGCGCACGTCGGTTTCGACATCCCGAACGAATTCGTCGTCGGCTACGGCCTCGACTATGCCGAGCGTTACCGCGACCTGCCCTACATCGGCACCCTGCATCCGAGGGTCTACGGCGGCGAAGCCTGAGCTAGGCGGCCGCCAGGCGTTTGGTCACCGGATCACCCGGTGACACCACCCGCTCCAGCGCCCGCAGATCGGCTTCGAGCGCGCGGAACACCACGTAGGTGCCGACGAAGGCGATGATGCCGCCGACGCACAGCACCCGGACCGCGACGATCACCGCCGCGATATCGGTGGGCGGCAGGAACGTCACCCCGGCCACCGCCAGCAGCGGCACCGACGCGGCCACCGCGAGGTAGCCGTTGCAGCGTTTGTCCAGGCTGCGTAGCCAGCCCGCGTCCTCGGAGCTGACGTCGCCGTGCCGGAGGAAGATCGGGTAGACGCAGCGCACCAGGTAGAAGGTGGCAAGGAAGAACGGGTAGGCGACCGCGATCGCGCCGCACACCGCCTGCGAGGCGAGGAAATGCCACACCCCGCGCGCGGGTAGATCGTCGGTGGTCAGCCGCAGCGCGATCGGGAAGGTGAAGCCGGCCACCACCCACAGTGTGAACGCGACGATCACGGCCTGATCGCCCAGCCGCAGCGTGTCGCGTCTGGCGCGGCGCAGGGTGTCGGAGTCGAAGCGTTTGCCCTTGCGCAGCCCGCGCGTCACCCGCAGGACGTAGCGGGCCAGATACAGCACAACCGCGATACCGGTCGGGAAGAGTATCGAGTTGACGATCCCGGTGATGATGACGAAGTTGCGCTGCGCTTCTTCCGAGAGCCTGCTGACGATCAGCTGATGGTTGTGCTCGATGTTGTACAGCGAGGCCAGCGCGTTGGGCACCCCGAGCGCGAACAGCAGCACCGGAACCATCCACGGCCGCAGCCGCAGCCGCCAGCTGTCGGGGGCCGGATCGACCAGCTCGCGGGCCCGCGGATCCAGGCAGGTGTCGAACTGTCTGGCCAGCATCGCGCCGTTGGGCCAGCGCCGGTCCCGGTCCGGCTCCAGGCAGGTGAGCAGGACTCGGCGCAGCGCGGCGGGACAATCGGGTGGCAGCCGCTCCAGCGCGGACTCGTCGACGCCGGTGCTGCGCCGTTCCAGCATCGCCTCGAGGGTGGTGTCGTCGCCCTGATCACCCGCGCCCGCGGTGGTGTCGTCGAACGGTTTCGCGCCGGTCAGCAGCTCCCACAGCAGCACGCCGAGGGAGTAGATGTCGGCGCGGGTGTCGAGGTCGCCGGCACTGCGTTCGCGGCCGGGATGGCAGGCCTCGAGCTGCTCGGGCGACATGTAGGTCAGTGACCCGCCGAAGTACGAGACCGGGCTGGTGCCTTCCACATTGCGGCTGAAACTGATGTTGAAATCGGCGAGTTTGGGCACGCCCTCGGCGGTGAGCAGGACATTGGCCGGTTTGACGTCGCGGTGCAGCACCCCGTGCGAGGCGGCGTAATCCAACGCCTCGGCCAGCCGCCTGCCGAGCCAGGCCACCGTTTCGGGCCAGCTGAGGGTGGCGATCTCGGCGCGCACGCTGGAATCGGTGGGCCGGATCTCGCCCTTCTCCTCCATCGCGGTGTCGACCGCGTCCAGCAACAGCCTGCCGTTGCGTTCCTCGGGTGGGGTGGCGCGCACCCAGCGCAGCGCCCCGAGCAGCGTCCCGCCGGGCAGGAACTGCATGTAGAGAAACCGCAGCCGCCGCGAGCCGCGGGCCCGGCCGGATTCGAGCAGTTGCTGATCGAATACCCGAACGATGTAGTCGTGGTCGAGCTGGGCCAGCGTCTGCGGTTCGGTGCCGTGGTCGGCGGAGACCTTCACCGCGACCAGTCGTTGCAGCGAACGCTGCCTCGCCAGGAAGACGCGGGCGAAGGCGCCGCTGCCGAGGCCGGTGAGCAGATCGAAATCGCCGATGCTCGTGCCCACCTCGATCCGGTCCAGCGCCTCGTCGGTGCCTGGACCGGTGCCGGGACCACTGCCGGGCCCGGTGTCGAGCTGGGTGGCCATGTCGAAGGGCGCGGCAGTGGTACGGGTCGGCTGCTCGGCCTGGGTGGTCGCCTCGCCGTCGAAATCCGGCGAGGCCGCTCCCGCAACGGAATTCGCTGCGGGAGGTGGATCGGGGGTGGTCTCCGGTTCGGCGCTCATGATCCCAAGGGGTTGCTGGGTGGATGCCGCGAAATGTGCACTGGTCGGCCGACGGGGTTGCCGATAAACTCCGCCACACCCGACGCCATCGACGGCGACCGGTAATCGGCAATGATACGTCCACTGGCACGGTGTCTCACCCGGTTTCGGCAACGTTGCGTCGGGCTACGAGCTGGATGAACGCGGCCGGGCCCGACGACGGGCAGGCCACGGTAGGAGGGCACCGATGGGGGCACAAGAGCCCGCGAATTCGCAAGCGGGCAATGACACGATCACTCCACCCGGCCCGGTCGTCACGACCGCGGCCGGGGTGCGCGAGGGATCGACGACGCCGACGACGGAGGTGGACGCCGCACTGGCCCGGATCGACGAGGGCAATGCCGAGGTCTATGCCTTCGACGTGGTGCGCGCGGAGCAGGCGCGCGCGGAGGCGGCCGAACTGGAACAGCGTGATCTGGACGCACTGCCGTTGGCCGGTGTCCCGGTGGCGATCAAACACAATGTGGCGGTGACGGGCGAGACCGTACTCGACGGGTCGCTGGCCACCGATCCGACGCCCGCCACCAGCGATCACCCCGTGGTGGCGCGATTGCGGGAGGCGGGCGCGGTGGTCGTCGGGCTGACCGCGGTGCCCGAACTGAGCCTGTGGGGCATGACCGACGGCCCCGACGGCATCACCCGCAATCCGTGGAACCCCGAGCGCACCTGCGGTGGGTCCTCGGGCGGGGCCGCTGCGGCGGTGGCGGCCGGGCTGGTTCCGGTCGCGCACGGCAACGACGGCCTCGGGTCGGTGCGTATTCCGGCGGCTTGCTGCGGCCTGGTCGGGGTCAAGCCGGGGCGCGGGGTGGTTCCCGCCGAGGTCGGCCCGGACTCATGGGCCGGGATGACCGAAAACGGCGTGCTGGCAACGACTGTCGCCGATGCGGCGCTCACCCTGTCGGTGATGGCCGGCCGGCCGGAATTGGCCGACGTCGAGGCGCAGGCACCGTTGCGCGTGGCGCTCGCCGTCAACGCGCCGAGTCCACTGATCAAGGTGGACCGCCATTGGACCGCCGCCGCCCGTACGGCCGGATCAGCGGCGGCCGCGGCCGGGCACGCCGTCGACACCGTGAAACTGCCTTACGGCGACGCGGTGACCGCGGTGATGCTGCGCTGGCCGATGCTGGCGATCCCGGAGGCCGATGAGCTGCCGCATCCGGAGCGGTTGCAGAAACGCACCCGTCGTCATCTGGCGCTCGGCCGGTTGATCGTGCGGCTGAAACTGGTGCGTCCCGCGCAGGTCGAGCGGGTGGAGGCGCGGCTGGTCGAGTTCTTCGAGAACCACGATGTGGTGATCACCCCGGCGCTGGCGCTCCCGCCGCCGCAGGCGAAGGCCTGGCACGCCAAGGGCTGGCTGACCAACTTCATCAACAGCCCGCGCTATTCACCGTTCACCCCGATGTGGAATCTGGTGGGCTGGCCGGCGATGACGGTGCCGATGGGCCTGCACCCGGAGTCCGGCACGCCGGTGGCGGCGCAGCTCGCGGGCCCGCCGGGCAGCGAGTCGACATTGCTGCGGCTGGCGGCCCAGCTGGAGCAGCAGCACCCATGGCCCCGGACGACCGCGGATCGGCCGTCCGGGCAGGACTAGCTCGGTAGGTCCGGTGGCTCAGACCGCAAGGGCGGGTTTGCTCGCGAATCCGCCCTGGGCGGCCCGGCCGGCGAATTCCAGGATGGTCGGCCGGTTGTCGTCGGCACGCCAGGCCACCGCCAGCTCGCACGGCGCGAGTCCGGTGACGGGGCGGGCGGTCAGACCGGGCCAGCGGTACATCGGCACATTGTTCTCGGCGAGCAGGCACACGCCCAGGCCGAGGCTCACCGCTTCCAGCTTGTCCTCGGGGGTGGCGGCCTCGGCGCCGATCTTGGGCTGACGCCCGCCGCGGCCGTCGTTGCCGAGCCAGAAATCGCGGACCGCACCCGCCTCGGGCGGCAGCGCGACGAACGGCTCGTCCATCAGGTCGGCGAAGTCGATGCTGTCTTGATCGGCCAGCCGGTGGTTCTCCGGCAGCAGCACCCAGCGGTCCTCGGTGCGCAGCACCTGCCAGCGGTACCGGTTCGAATCGGGCAGCGGTAGCCAGACCAGCGCGAGATCGGCCTGGCGGCCTGCCAGGCCGCTGGACGGGTCGGTCCAGGAGGCGGCGTGCAGGGCGAGCCGGTGCCCGCTCGCGCTTTCGAGGTCGTTGAGCAGTCCGCGGCCGAGGGTGGACTGGATGCCGACGCGCAGCACCTCACCGGCCTCTTGCAGGGAGGAGTTGGTGACTTCCCACAGCTCGAGGATCTTGCGGGCGCCGTCGAGCAGTTCCTTGCCCGCGACGGTGAGTGCCACACTGCGCTGATTGCGATCGAACAGGACCACGTCGAGCTGGCGTTCCAGCTGCCGGATCTGGCGCGAGAGGGTGGGTTGTGCGATGTGCAGCCGCTGCGCGGCGTTGGTGAAATGCAGTTCCTCAGCGACAGCGACGAAATACCGCAGGTCGCGCAAATGCGGGTCCATAGCTTATTGCTATCAGAATTGGTGCCGGATTTCCAGCCTAATCAAACCGGAAAGTTCGGAATCTCGGCCCGAAACGGTCAACAGGTTTGTTAGTCACAGCATATGGCCTGTCATGGTGTTGCGCACTATCGGATTCGACGAGGGTTCGGGATGCATGGCTCCGGCTCCCGGGGTAGCGCACAGAGGGGTGGGTGACCAGGGCGGATGCTGCCGAGGTCAGGGCGGATCGATGTACGCAAGTGTTCCTGATCCGGCCCGCGCGTCCGGCGGCCGCGCGGACCGCTGAGCGCCCGTTGAACGGCCAGTGATGTTGCTCACAATCAGGTTTGCCGAGCGTCTGAATCCGCCCAGAGCTGGGAAAGCGAAACGGCGCCGCGTCCGTCATGAAGACGTTCACGGCGCCGTAGCGCGCGCCACAGTCCGGCCGAGAGCACACGGGCTCAGACGTTGCGTGCGCGCTCCTCGTAGGCCTTGCGCTGCGCCGAATCGACGTCATCGAGGAAGGCGCGGTTGGAACCGAGCGCCCGCGCCAGCCCGTCGCCCCAGGACTCCGGCAGCAGATTGACCACCTGGGCGATCGCCCCGGCCACCGCCGTCACCCGGACCTTCGACTTCGGTGCCGCGATCAGCTCGACGATGGCATCGGCGATCTCCTCCGGCTCGGCCGGACGCAGAATCTTCGGCGTGCTGACCCCGGAACCGAGTTCGGTCTTGGTCAACGTCGGCAGCACCGAGGAGAAGCTGACGCCCGAGCCGCGGTACTCCTCGCGCAGTGTGTCGGTGAACCCGAGCACCGCGTGCTTGCTGGCGTTGTAGGTGGCCAGACCCGGGATATGGGTCTCACCGGCCAGCGACGCGATATTGATGACGTGCCCGCTGCGCCGCGGCAGCATCCGAGCCAGCGCCAGCTTCGACCCGAGGATCACGCCGTAGACATTGATGTCGAGGATGCGGCGGGTCACCTGATCCGGCTCCTCGGCGAACTTGCCGGTCGGCATGATGCCCGCGTTGTTGATCAGCACATCGATCGGGCCGAGGATGCGCTCCACCTCGTCGAGGAACGCCTCGAACGAGGCCGGATCGGTGACGTCCAACCGGCCGTAGACCTCGAAATCGCGGCTGCTGCCCGACTCCTTGACCGTCACCTCATCGATATCGCCGATGGCGATCTTGGCGCCGAGCGCCTGCAACGCCGTCGCGGTGGCCAGCCCGATGCCGCGCGCACCACCGGTGATGACGACGACCTTGCCGCGAATCTTCATCGCGTCTGCCATTTACTTCGCACCCTTCGAATCGCCCTTGAGTCGCAGCAGCGCAGGCACATCGAGCCGGCGCAGACCGCGCGCACCCGCAGCCCGCATCGCGCCGAGCGCGAACAGGATCTTGGGTACCTGATAGGGGAACCAGATCAGTTCCTTTTCCTGCGTGGGCAGGATCGGCTTGGTGATCGCCTGTGCCCGGCAGTATTTGCGCACGCCGTTCGGTCCGCCCCAGCGCGCGCCGACGCCCGACTTCTCCCAGCCGCCCATCGGCAGCGCGAAGCTGAACATATTGGAGAAGACGTCGTTGATGTTCACCGCGCCCGCCGACAGTTGCCGCGCCACCCGCTCGCCGCGCTCCTTGTCGCCGGTCCACACCGAGGCCGACAGGCCGTAGATGGAGTCGTTGGCCAGCCGGATCGCCTCGGCCTCGTCGGCCACCTTCATCACCGGCAGGGTCGGGCCGAAGGTTTCCTCGGCGACGCACGACATGGAGTGATCCACGTCGACCAGCACCGTCGGCTCGAAGAAGGTGCCGACACCGGTGCGCTTGCCGCCCGTGGTCACCTTCGCGCCCGCTGCCACGGCCTCGTCCACGTGCCGCTGCACGATATTCACCTGGTTCTCATTGGCTAGCGCGCCCACATCGTGGTTCGGCGTGCGGCCGTCGATGCCCTGCCGCAGCGCGGCGACATTGGCGGTGAGCTTGGCGACGAATTCGTCGTAGACCGGCGCCTCGACGTAGACCCGCTCGACCGAGATGCAGACCTGGCCCGCGTTGAACATTCCGCCGAAGGCGATGCCGTGCGCGGCCCGATCGATATCGGCGTCGGCCAGCACGATCGCCGGATCCTTTCCGCCGAGTTCGAGGCTGTAGGGGATCATCCGCTCGACGCAGGCCGCGGCGATCTTGCGGCCGGTGGCGGTGGAACCGGTGAACTGGATGTAGTCGGCGTTGTCCACCACGGCCGCGCCCGTCGCACCGGCACCGGTCACCACCGCGAGCACCGGCGGCGCGCCGATCTCGGCCCAGCCGCGGGCCAGTTCGACCGCCGACAGCGGCGTCACCTCGGACGGCTTGAGGATCACCGCGGCGCCCGCGGCCAGCGCCGGGATGACGTCGACCACCGGCATGGCCAGCGGGAAGTTCCACGGCGTGATCACGCCGACCACCGGATACGGCTTGAACGCGACCGTCAGCTTCTTCGTCCGGGCCAGCGGGCTGTGCGGCGACGGATTCTCATCGGCCAGGAACTTCGGCGCGCGCCGGGCGTAATAGCCGGTCAGGTCCACAGAGAAGGCCGGATCGATGAGCGCGTCCACCCGCGGCTTGCCGGTCTCCGATTGCAGGACATCGGCCAGCTGCTCGGTGTTGTCGATGAGCCAGTCCTGCAACTTCAGCAGCCATTCCTTGCGGCCCTCGGGGCCGATGGCCTCCCACTCCGGCTGGTACAGGCGCAGCTCACGGACCTTGGCCGCGACATCGTCGGCCGACACCTCGGGCACGGTGCCGACGATCTCGCCGGTGGCCGGATTGCGCACCTCGATCACCGCGGGGCCGGGCGCTTTCTTGCGCGTCGTCGTTCGTTTCGTCGGTCGGGCGGATTCGGTGTCGGTCACGGTCTCTCCCACTACATCGTGGCTCTGCTGTGCTCGGCTGCTGTGAAGCAGCTCACGAACTATGATCGTGGCACAATTGACACAGACATTCTTGGCTTTGTCTGTCAACCGACGCGGGATGCTTTGTGCTCTCGATACAACTGGGGGATCGTGAGGTAGCTGATGACGAACCC
Organism: Nocardia cyriacigeorgica NBRC 100375; assembly: GCF_000308555.1. GTDB lineage: Bacteria > Actinomycetota > Actinomycetes > Mycobacteriales > Mycobacteriaceae > Nocardia > Nocardia cyriacigeorgica. The sequence goes on from NZ_BAFY01000028.1 coordinate 11,053, forward strand.
GGTTCCCGGCCCGCTCTCCCGCGATCGGCCTGCCGTCGCCGATGGTTCGGCTCCGGCCAATGAGCAGGTCCGGTACTGGCTGGCCGAATTCGTCTACGAGACGATGCGCAGCGAAACCCTGGATCAGGTGGTCGAGCGGCTCGACAGCGCCATCGTCGCCCGCATTCCCGAACTCGCCGACCGCGATATCCGCCGCGATCTCGGCGCCAGCACCCGCGCCCACGCCCGCGTGGTGCTCAGCGGTCTGACCAGCGACACCATCGACCCGGTGCTGCCCGAAGAGGCGCACGCCTTCGCCAGGACCCTCGCCCGTCGCGGCTTCGAACTCAAAATGCTGCTGCGCACCTATCACGCCGGACTGGCGGCGGTGCTGGACTATTTCACCGACGCCCTCGATCAGCGCCGCACGCCCTATCCGATCGAACGCGTGGTCATGATGCGGATGTTCGAACGGGCCACCCAGTGGGTCGGCGCATCGGTGGAGACGCTGACCGAAACGTATCTGGAGGAGCGTGAACGCGTGCTGCGCGCCACGCTCAACCGCCGCACCGAAACCGTGCGGGCCGTGCTCGCCGGCGACGACGTCGACCTGGAGCAGTCCTCGACCCGGCTCGGCTACCGGCTCAATCAGCAGCACTTGGCCGTGGTGCTATGGACCGACGAGCCCGCCGAGGCCGGCGGCGAGGGTGAGATGAGCGGGGTGCTCGACCGCGTCTGCGCCCGGCTGGCCGCCGAACTCGGCAGCAACCGGGTGCTCACCGTCGCCTCCGGGGCCAGTGGCATGTGGGCCTGGATCGGCCTGGACGGCGCGCACGCGCAGCTGCCGGAGGTGGACGGCCTCGCGCACCTGGTCGAGGCGCCGGTGCGGGTGGCGCTCGGCGTCCCCGGCTATCGGGTGGCGGGATTCCGGCGCAGTCATGAAGAGGCGATGGCGGCACGCCACGTCGCCGAACGCGGCCCGTCCGACGGGCCGCGGATCACGGCCTACCGTGACGTGGAGATCGCGTATCTGGCCGGCGTCGACGAGGCGGCCATGCGCGCACTGATCGCGCGCGAGTTGCGGGCGCTGGCCCGCCGCGACGCGGGCTCGGCCCGGCTGCGCGAGACGCTGCGCGCGTACCTGCGCTGCCAGCACAGCCCGGAGGCGGCGGCGAAACTGCTCGGCGTGCACAAGAACACCGTCCGCTACCGGATCCAGCGGATCGAGGAACTGCTCGGCCACCGCATCGACGAGCGCGCGCTGCCGTTGCAGACCGCCCTCGCCTGTGTCGCCGCCTACGGGCCCGGCGTGCTGCCCGGCGACAACGCGTGAACCACTACGCCTGGGCTTCGCGCGCGGCGATGCGGCGCAGCGGCGGTTCGGTGCTCGGTGGCACCCGGCGGTCGGGTAGTTCGGCGAGTAATTCGGTGGTCGCGGCGGCGATCGCGGCGACGGCCTTGTCGACCGCCGGTTTGGTGGTGGAGCTCAGGCCGGTCAGGCCACCGACCTTGCGCACGTATTGCAATGCGGCGGCATAGATTTCCTGCTCGGTAGCGGCAGGCTCCAGGCCACGCAAGACGGTGATGTTTCTACACATGAATGCACATTAGCCCTCCGGCACCGCCCTCGGCAGGCCAAGAAAACGAAGATGTGAAAAACCTTCGAACGCGGTCGGTGAACCGGCCACCGACGGGTTCCGGGCACCTAGGCGTACCTCCGCATTCGCTCCGGCCATGCGCGGTCGAATGACGGACTGCGTCCGGCAGCGCCCTCTAAACTCGCCCTATGCCTGCCCGCGGTCTACCCACGTTGACAACATTCCCCTACAAGGAGCTCGATCAGCGCGAGGACGACCACTGGTCCGGTGCGCAGATCACCGATGATCAACTGCGCGCGCTGGCACTCGGTGCGTTCTATTCCGCCCGCTGGGACGCCTTCCACGACGAACTGCTGCTCGGCCCCGAACGCGAACATCCGCTCGGTGATCGCCGCGAACTGGCCATCGACACCCTCACCGGCGCCTGGGGCATCACCGACGGCACCGAGGCGCGCGCGTCGATGGAACAGCTGCTCGACGGCATGCACGCGCCGCTGTACGCGCTGGTGCACCCGCTGGTGATGGCCTCCATCAATGCCAGCGAACGCGATCGTTTCGGTGAGCGCGCCGACCGGCACCGAGCCTTTCTGCGTCAGGTCGGATCGTTTCGGGGGATGGACAATCCGGAGGCGCTGGTCCGCGATTACGACATCTGGTCCCAGGCCATCAAGATCGGTTTCACCGAACATCTGTCGCGCCCGCTGCCCGGCGATATCTACGCCTGGGATCTGGCGAGGGTGGTCGCGGTCGCGCGGATGGCGTTCACCGCCGGATATCTCGACGCCGATATCGCGTGGAGTTATCTGGCGCGTGCGCTGCCGCTGGCGCGGCGCCGCTACCGCAACTGGCGGCAATTCGGCGACGCCTATCTGACCGGCTGGACCTACTGGCAGGCCACCGAGGATCTGGCCGTGCTCAAGGACGGTGGTGTGGACCGCAGGATGGAACTGCTGCGGCTGTGGACCCGCCCGACCAGCCCGTGGCGGCGCATCGGCCTGAACTGAACGCGACCGCGGGCCCGGCCGCGGCCGGGCCCGCGAGCCTCGCCCTACACCCCGGGCAGTGACCGCAGGATGCCGCGCCCGTACCGCTGGAATTGCGTGTCGTCGACCATGCCGAGCGAATGCCGCTCCACCAGCAGCTCCCACTCCGCGTACAGCTGCGCGGTGCCGGGATCGGCGGGCCCGGCCACACCGTCGGCCGATTCCAGCCGGATCGCGAAGTTCACCGCGCAGGTGACGCGCTGGGTGTCGGCCCGATCGAGTCCGGTGAAGTGCAGCGTCTGATTGCCGTCGTGCACGTCGATGCCGGTGTCGGTGCGCAAGGTGCCGATCTCGCCCGGCGCGCTCGCGGTGCCGTCGGTGCTGCGCGCCCACATGATGGCGGCGATCGCCAGCTCATGGGCATAACGCTCGCCGTTGCCGATGGAGATGAACAGCAGTCGCTGGGTGGTGGCGGCCAGCAGCCCCTGACCGTGCCCGGCCGGCGGATGGGCGACGGCCAGCGCCGTCTCCAGCACGTATTCATCGGCCGAGGCCAGCCGATGCAGGGCGTTGATCGCGGATTTCGCCTCTTTCCGCGGCACCATCCGGCGCACCGCGCGCTCCACGTCGGCGCGGACGGGGCCACCGGAATTCCACTCGGGGGCCGGCGGGGTCAGATCCGGGGCCGCGACGTCGACGCGCTGGAAGTCCAGGATCTGATCGTTGATCCGGTCGACGATCTCGACCGCGGCCGGCACGTCGTGCTCGGCGATCAGCACCGGCAGTGGGGTGCGGTCCGCCGGCACGCCGGTGAGGACGGGGGTGGGATATCGGAGGTAGATCTCGATGACGACCGCGTCGTCGGCCCGCCGGTTCAGGCGGACCTTGAGCAGGTCGGTCACCGGGACGTCGAGCACTCGCTCGCCGTCGATCTTGTCGCCGTCACCGCCGGGTCGTAGGACGATCAGCCGCCCCCGGCCGTGGCGCACTATCGCTGTGGGTGTCCGTAGCTCGACTATGTCCATACCCCCTGCGCTCAATGTGGTTGGGGTGCTCTCGGCGGGGCACCGCACTGTGCCGTCGCTCACGATAGGCCGAACATGCCATGATTGTGACCACTCGGCACAAACCAGGCCGGAGAGATCGGGAACCACGGGCGTTGTCCGGCCGTTTACCTGTTGAACTCCCATCACCGGCCGAACTGCGCGATGTATCGGATAGACCGTACGCGGTAACGTGGCATGTCCGCATCCGTTCGCATCGCTAGGCAAAAACCGGAGACACCGGAAAGGACTGGCCGCCCGGCCGACGCTCTATGAACCGCAAGACTGTGTTTCGCACCCTGGCGATAGTCTCGGGCATTCTGCTCGTGATCTATCTGTTCAGCTACTTCGGCAACGACACGCGCGGCTGGAAGAACGTCGACACCTCGGTGGCGTTGAGCCAGCTCCAGGAACAGGGCAACGTCAAGAACGTCCAGATCGACGACCGCGAGCAGCAGCTGCGGATCGAGCTGAACAACGGCAACGAGGCCACCGGTGGCGAGACCAAGATCATCGCCAAGTATCCGGGTGGCAGCCAGACCGCCGCGCAGATCTTCGACGCCGTGCAGAAGTCCGGCGCCCCGTACAACACGGTGGTCAAGCAGGACAGCTGGCTCACCCAGATCCTGCTGTTCGTGCTGCCGATGATCATCCTGCTCGGCCTGTTCATCTTCGTGATGTCGCGGATGCAGGGCGGTGGTCGCGGCGGCATGATGGGCTTCGGCAAATCGAAGGCCAAACAGCTGTCCAAGGACATGCCCAAGACCACCTTCGCCGATGTCGCGGGCGCCGACGAGGCCGTCGAAGAGCTCTACGAGATCAAGGACTTCCTGCAGAACCCGGTGCGCTACCAGGCGCTCGGCGCGAAGATCCCGAAGGGCGTGCTGCTCTACGGCCCGCCCGGCACCGGTAAGACGCTGCTGGCGCGCGCGGTCGCGGGCGAGGCGGGTGTGCCGTTCTTCACCATCTCCGGTTCGGACTTCGTCGAGATGTTCGTCGGTGTCGGTGCCTCCCGCGTGCGCGACCTGTTCGAGCAGGCCAAGCAGAACAGCCCGTGCATCATCTTCGTCGACGAGATCGACGCGGTCGGCCGTCAGCGTGGCGCGGGCCTCGGCGGTGGTCATGACGAGCGCGAGCAGACCCTCAACCAGCTGCTGGTCGAGATGGACGGCTTCGGCGATCGCACCGGCATCATCCTGATCGCGGCCACCAACCGGCCCGACATCCTCGACCCGGCGCTGCTGCGGCCCGGTCGCTTCGACCGCCAGATCCCGGTCGGCAACCCCGACCTGGCCGGCCGTCGCGCCATCCTGCGGGTGCATTCGCAGGGCAAGCCGATCTCGCCCGACGCCGATCTGGACGGGCTGGCCAAGCGCACCGTCGGCATGTCCGGCGCCGATCTGGCCAACGTCATCAACGAGGCCGCGCTGCTCACCGCGCGCGAGAACGGCTCGATGATCACCGGTGAATCGCTCGAGGAATCGGTCGATCGCGTCATCGGCGGTCCGCGCCGCAAGAGCCGCATCATCAGTGAGCACGAGAAGAAGATCACCGCCTACCACGAGGGCGGCCATACCCTCGCGGCCTGGGCGATGCCCGACATCGAGCCGGTCTACAAGGTCACCATCCTGGCCCGCGGCCGCACCGGTGGCCACGCCATGACGGTGCCCGAGGACGACAAGGGCCTGATGACCCGCTCGGAGATGATCGCCCGGCTGGTGATGGCGATGGGTGGTCGCGCGGCCGAGGAACTGGTGTTCCACGAGCCCACCACGGGCGCGTCCTCCGATATCGACCAGGCCACCAAGATCGCCCGCGCGATGGTCACCGAATACGGGATGAGCGCGCGCCTCGGTGCGGTGCGCTACGGCCAGGAGGCAGGCGATCCGTTCCTCGGCCGCTCGATGGGCCAGGCCTCCGATTACTCGCACGAGGTCGCGGGCGCCATCGACGAGGAGGTGCGCAACCTGATCGAGGCCGCGCACACCGAGGCGTGGTCGATCCTCAACGATTACCGCGACGTCCTCGACGATCTGGCCACCGCGCTGCTCGAACGCGAGACCCTGCACCGCAAGGATCTCGAGCAGATCCTCGCGGCGGTCGAGAAGCGCCCCCGGATCACCGCGTTCAACGATTTCGGCGATCGCGTGCCCTCGGACAAGCCTCCGGTCAAGACCCCGGGCGAGTTGGCCGCCGAGCGCGGCGAGCCGTGGCCGCCGGAGCCGGTGGCGCCGTCGCTGCCCGCGGCCGCGACCGCGGCCCGCGAGCCCGCACCGGCCAACGGCTACCCGCCCGCGGGTGGTTACCAGCCGCAACCGCAGCACGGTCGCCCGGCTCAGCCACCGACCGGCTATCCGATGCCGCCGCAGCACCCCGGCTACCAGCGGCCCGGCCCAACGCACGGTTCGCGGCCCGATTACGGCGCTCCCGCCGGCTGGTCGGCTCCTGGCTGGCCGCCCCGTGAGGAGCCGCAGGAGCAGTCCGGCGACCGTGGTTTCGGCGCATGGCCCGAGCCGGGTGAGGGCCGTCCGCGGCACGGCTACCAGCCCGAACGCGGTTACGACGACCGCGGCGGTTATGACGATCGGGGCGCATACCCCGACACCCCAGGTACCGAGGGCGGCAATCGGGACTGGGACGGACCGAACGGCAGGGGTTGACCAGCGCCGATTACGCTCGATCCTCGGGGCCGGGCGCTGCGCCCGCACCCTGAGATTTGGAGGTGTCCTCGATTGTCGGCCAACGATCACAGCAACGGCCAAGCTCCCACCGTGCCCGCTCGGCCGGTGCTCGACGACCCCGGGCCGGAATTGAGCGATTCCGAGCTCATCGCGCTGCACACCGGTAAGCCCTTCGATCAGCCGCGCGCCGAGGCCGCGATCCGGGAGCTGCTGATCGCCGTCGGCGAGGACCCGGACCGGCCGGGCCTCATCGACACTCCGGCCCGCGTGGCCAGGGCCTACCGGGAGATGTTCGCGGGGCTCTACCTCGAGCCGGACGCCGTGCTCAACACCACCTTCGACGAGGAGCACCAGGAGCTGGTGCTGGTGCGCGACATCCCGCTGTACTCCACCTGCGAACACCATCTGGTGTCCTTCCACGGTGTCGCGCACGTGGGCTACATCCCCGGCACGCACGGCCGGGTGACCGGGCTGTCCAAGCTGGCCCGGCTGGTCGACCTGTACGCGAAGCGCCCGCAGGTGCAGGAGCGGCTGACCAGTCAGATCGCCGACGCCGTCATGCGCAAGCTGGATCCGCGCGGTGCGATCGTCGTCGTGGAGGCCGAGCATCTGTGCATGGCGATGCGCGGCATCCGCAAACCCGGCGCGAGCACCACCACCTCGGCGGTGCGCGGGCTGTTGCAGACCAACGCCGCCTCACGCGCCGAGGCGCTCGATCTGATTCTGCGCAAGTGAGCCACACACCGCAGCCAGGAGTCCGGCCGCGCGCGGGACGCTCCTGCGTGGTGATGGGCGTGGTGAACGTGACCGCCGATTCGTTCTCCGACGGCGGCCGCTATCTCGATCCCGAACGGGCCGTGCGGCACGGCATCGAACTGTTCGAAGCCGGCGCCGACATCATCGACGTCGGTGGCGAGTCGACCAGGCCGGGCGCGATCCGGGTCGATGCCGAAACCGAGTCGGGGCGGGTGGTTCCGGTGATCCGCGGCCTCGTCGCCGCCGGCGTGCCGGTCAGCGTCGACACCATGCGTGCGCAGGTCGCCGAGGCGGCCATCGCCGCGGGCGCCTCGGTCGTCAACGATGTCTCCGGCGGCCGCGCCGACGCCGACATGGTGAAGGTGATCGCCGGTGCGGATGTCCCGTGGATCCTCATGCACTGGCGGGCCGACGCCGATTACCGGCACACCGGTCCCGCTGACCAGTACGACGATGTGGTCGCCGAGGTGCGCGCCGAACTGGACACCCAGGTACGCCACGCCGTCGCCGCCGGGGTCGATCCGGCGCGGCTGATCCTGGATCCCGGCCTCGGTTTCGCCAAGAACGCCGAACACAATTGGGCCCTGCTCGGTGCGCTGCCCCAGTTCGTCGCCGATGGTTTTCCCGTGCTGATCGGCGCCTCGCGTAAGCGGTTCCTCGGCTCGCTGCTGGCCGATGAGACAGGCCCACGCCCGCCCGACGGGCGCGAGACCGCGACAGCGACCATCTCGGCGCTGGCCGCCCTGCACGGCGCCTGGGGTGTGCGGGTGCACGATGTGCGCGCCTCCCTCGACGCCATCGCGGTCACCGATGCCTGGCAGCGCGCCGCGGCCTCGGCGGGAGTGGTGCGGTGAACGAGCCGGCAGGCCGGGCGCCGTCGCGGCGTGCGCGCGACCGCATCGAGTTGCGCGGACTGCGCGTCTTCGGCCATCACGGCGTGTTCGACCACGAGAAGCGCGACGGCCAGGAGTTCGTGGTCGACCTCACGGTATGGGTCGGTTTCACCGCCGCCGCGGCCTCCGACGATCTGGTCGACACCGTCGATTACGGCGCATTGGCCGACCTCGCGGTGAGTATCGTCGCGGGCCCGCCGCGCGATCTGATCGAGACCGTGGTCGCCGAGATCGCCGATGCGGTGATGGCGGCCGATTCCCGCATCGACGCCGTGGAAGTGGTTGTGCACAAACCGTCCGCGCCGATCCCGCATGCCTTCGCCGATGTCCGGGTGATCACCAGCAGGGAACGGGTGGCCGGATGAGTCGCGCGGTCCTGTCCATCGGCTCCAATCTCGGCGACCGGCTCGGCTACCTGCGCAGCGTGATCGACGGGTTCGGCGCCAGGGTCGTCGCGGTGTCGCCGGTGTACTCGACCGCGCCGTGGGGTGGGGTCGAACAAGACGATTACCTCAATGCCGTTGTGGTGGTGGAGGATCCGGCCTTCGGCTGCATCGATTGGTTGCGCCGTGGCCAGGAATTGGAGCGGGCGGCCGAGCGCGTGCGTGAAGTGCGCTGGGGTGCGCGGACGCTGGACGTCGACGTGGTGTGGTGTGCCGAGGACGGAAGGCCTTGCCGCAGCGACGATCCCGAGCTCGTCCTGCCGCATCCGCAGGCCCATCGGCGGGCGTTCGTGCTGGTGCCGTGGCTGGAGGTGGAGCCGGACGCCGAGTTGGAGGTGGACGGCCGCACGCACCGGGTGCGCGACCTGCTGGCCGGACTCGACGCCGCCGAGCGCGAGGGCGTGCACCGCACCGATCTGACGTTGACTCGTGGGGGAGCAGGCAAGTGCAGCAGCTGAAACCCACCCGTGCCCTCGATCTCACCGCGAACCTGCTGATTGCCGCGGCACTGGCCTGGGCGGCGACCCGCATCGCCTACGGCAGCTTCCCGCCGATCTCCAGCTTCGCCGGAGCCTCGCTGTATCCGGTGGCCGCGATCGAGGTCGCGCTCGGCTTCATCATCCGTGCCAGGGTCAACGAGCACCGCATCGGTGACGGGCCGCATCAACTGCATCCGATCACCGCCGCGCGGGCGGTCGCCCTCGCCAAGGCGTCGGCGCAGGTCGGTTCGCTGGCGGCCGGCGTCTGGCTCGGCTTCCTCATCTGGGTGTTTCCGCAGCGTGGCGATCTCCGCGCGGCCGACGCCGATGTGCCGGGGGCATTGATCGGACTCGGCGCCGCGGCGGCACTGGTGGCGGCCGCGTTGTGGCTCGAATATTGCTGCCGCGCGCCCGACGATCCCACCGACGATCCAGCTACCACATAGCTAACATGGTTGGGTGAATCACCACCCCGGAACCTGGGCCGCCGCGGTCATCCGAGCTACCCTGGCGGGCATGGTTTCACCCTCCCGTACCAGCAGCTCCCCCCGACGGCGGGACTATGCGGGAAAATTGTTCATCGGTGCACTGATTCTGCTCGGCCTGGTTGCCAGTATTTTCCTGATTTTCAGCGATAGCGTGCAATTTATTCGGATCGGCTTGGTCGCCGCGCTCTGGGCGGCGGTGCTCGGCGCCCTCGCGGCGACGAAGTACCGCAAGGAGTCGACCGTCGACAAGGCGAAGGTCCGCGACCTGCAGAAGGTCTATGAGCTGCAGCTCGACCGCGAGATCTCGGCCCGGCGCGAATACGAGCTCGGCGTCGAGGCCCGCGTACGCCAGGAAGTGGGCGCCGACGCCGCCGAAATGGCCGCGTTGCGGGCCGAGCTGACGGTGCTTCGGCAGAGTCTGCAGCGGCTGTTCGACGGTGATCTCCCGATGGATCGCCCCGCGTTGCACGCCGATGCCGTGCGGGTCCAGGAACTCACCGGCCGACCGGCCGGTTCGGCGAACGTTAACTCGACGAATGCCGACGGCTGGGCCGGGCCGCAGCTGCCACGCGATTCGGTGACGCCTGTCTACGACACCGATCATCCGCAGCCGCCGGTCTTCGCCAGCCCCTTCGACGATCCGGTGACCGCCGAGACCTCGATCATCACTCTCGACCACGATGAGGACGGTGCCGCCGAGAGCTCCGGCGCCAACGGCAAGCCGGCCGATCCGTTCGGCGCGACGACCGGCTGGGCCGACGCCTTCTCCGAGACTCCGGCCGAACCCGACGACGCCGACGCGACCGCGCCCTGGGTCGCCTCGGCTGCGGCCGGGCAGGCGCCGCTGGTCGGGCCGCCGGCACCGGGCGAGATCCACGATCAGCCGATCGTCGGCCCTCCCGCTCCAGGCGCCTCGACCTGGTCATCGGAACGGCTCCCGGCGTGGTCGGATTCGGCCGCGAGCGCGACTTCGACTGCCACGTCCGCCCCCGCCGACGATCCGGGATCGAGCACTTCCGACTCGCCCGCACCGGCATCACCGGCGCGCACCGCATCGACCGGCCCGACCTTCGGTTCGGCCAGCTCACGGCGGCGCAGGCGGGCCGAATCGGAGTCGGGGGATTCCTCGTCCAAGCGGTTGTCGGTGGCCGAGATCATGGCGAATCTGCAATCCGAGCAGAGCAACCGGCCGAGCTGACTGCGGTGTAGATCACGGGGCCCGGCCATGGCGCATGGCGGGGCTTGCCCATATTCTCGTGACGTAACGTCTGGTACCCGCCGAGCGGGACTGGAACGACATCCGAGAGGACACTGTTGACCTCGCCAAGTGTGAACTCTGGCAACGCCGCGTCGGGTCCCGATCCCGCGCCTGCACGACTGACGGTAGGAATCGTCTCGGCGGGACGCGTGGGTTCGGCCTTCGGCGTCGCGTTGGAACGCGCCGGACATGTGGTGTTCGGCATCTCCGCGATCTCCGACGCGTCGGTGCACCGTGCGCGCACGCGCCTGCCCGAATCCAGGATTCTCCCGGTCGAAGAGGTCGCCGCCAGCAGTGAACTGCTGATTCTCGCCGTGCCCGACAGCGAACTCGCCGGCCTGATCCGCGGACTCGCCTCCGCGGGGGTGGTGCGGCCGGGCACGCTCGTGGCGCACACCTCCGGCGCGAACGGCGTCGGCGTGCTCGCTCCGCTGACCGAACTCGGTGCTCGTCCGCTCGCTATTCATCCCGCCATGACTTTCACCGGCCACGACGAGGATCTGGCCCGGCTGGCCAACGCGTGTTTCGGCATCACCGCCGCCGACGAGATCGGTTACGCCATCGCGCAGTCGCTGGTGATCGAGATGGGCGGGGAGCCGGTGCGGGTCGCCGAGGAGCACCGCACGCTCTATCACGCGGCCCTCGCCCACGGCAGCAATCACCTGGTCACGGTCATCGTCGACGCCGTCGCCGCCCTGCGTGCCGCACTCGACGGCCCCGGTCTACTCGGCCAGCAGGTGGTCGACGACGCGCCCGGCGGCCTGGCCGAACGGCTGCTGGCCCCGCTGGCCTCGGCCGCCCTCGACAATGCCCTGCGCCGCGGCCAGTCCGCGCTGACCGGCCCGGTGGCCAGGGGCGACGCCGCCGCGGTCGCCGCACACCTGGAAGCGCTCGACTCCCTGGATCCGCGGCTGGCCGCGAGCTATCGGGCGCTGTCGTTGCGCACCGCCGAGCGGGTCGATTCCGATGCCGCCCTGATCGAACTGCTGGAGGAGCGTCGATGATGGATCCGAAACTTCGCCCCGGCGCGAGCGACGGGCCCGGAGGAGGCAGCTTGCGTAACCACGGAGGGACCCGGGAGCGCCGGCAATTCGACAGCGCTTACACGCCCGGTGAGTTGAATGTGCTGCACGACCCGTCGGTGGTCGCCGCGGTGTCCAAGGCGCTGCGTGGCGTCGGGCGATCCGTCGGCCTGGTGCCGACCATGGGTGCCCTGCACGAGGGCCACCTCGAGCTGGTGCGTCGGGCGAAGCGGACCAACACGATCGTGATCGTCTCGATCTTCGTCAACCCGCTGCAGTTCGGCGCGGGCGAGGATCTGGACAAGTACCCGCGCACCCTCGACGCCGACGTGGAACTGCTGCGTGCCGAGGGCGTCGATATCGTCTTCGCGCCCAGCGTGGCCGATATGTATCCGGACGGCCCGCGCACCACCGTGCATCCCGGCCCGCTCGGCGCCGAACTCGAGGGCGGCACCCGCCCCACGCATTTCGCCGGCATGCTCACCGTGGTGGCCAAGCTGCTGCAGATCGCCAAGCCGAACGAGGCTTTCTTCGGCGAGAAGGACTATCAGCAGCTCACGCTGATCCGCCAGATGGTGCGCGACCTGAATTTCGATGTCTCCATCGTCGCCGTGCCCACCGTGCGCGAGGCCGAC
>NZ_BAFY01000027.1 GCF_000308555.1 Nocardia cyriacigeorgica NBRC 100375
GCGTGTTCTCCGCCTCCGGCCGCACCATCACCTTCCCCGGCTTCCTCAAGGCCTATGTCGAGAGCGTCGACGAAGAGGCCGGTGGCCAGTCCGACGACGCCGAATCGCGCCTGCCCGCACTGGAAGAGGGCCAGGGCGTCACCGCCGTGGAGCTGGACCCGGACGGGCACAGCACCAATCCGCCGGCCCGCTACACCGAGGCCTCGCTGATCAAGGCGCTCGAAGAGCTCGGCATCGGCCGCCCATCCACGTATTCGTCGATCATCAAAACGATTCTGGATCGCGGTTACGTCTACAAGCGTGGTAGCGCGCTGGTGCCGTCGTGGGTGGCGTTCGCGGTGGTCGGCTTGCTCGAGGAGCACTTCGGTCGTCTGGTCGACTTCGACTTCACCGCCGCCATGGAGGACGATCTCGACGCCATCGCCGGTGGGCGCGAGCAGCGCGGAAACTGGTTGTCCAGCTTCTATTTCGGCGGCGACCACGGGGCCGATGGTTCGGTCGCGCGGTCCGGTGGGCTGAAGAAGATGGTCGGCGAGCGGCTCGACGATATCGACGCCCGCGAGGTCAACTCGATCAAACTCTTCACCGACGCCGAAAACCGTGACGTGGTGGTTCGAGTCGGCCGCTACGGTCCATACCTGGAGCGGATGGTCACCAATCCCGATGACCCGGACGGCGATCCGATCTCCCAGCGGGCGAACCTGCCCGACGATCTGCCGCCCGATGAGCTGACTCCCGAGGTCGCGGAGAAGCTGTTCGCGACGCCGCAGGAGGGCCGTTCGCTCGGCGTCGATCCGGCCACCGGGCACGAAATCGTCGCCAAGGAAGGACGATTCGGCCCCTACGTCACCGAGATCCTGCCCGAACCCGCCGAGGAGCCGGCTCCGGCGAAGAAGACCGCGAAAAAGGCGGCGGCGCCCAAGCCGCGCACCGGATCGCTGTTCAAGTCCATGGATCTGGCCACGATCACCCTCGACGATGCGCTGAAACTGCTGTCGCTGCCGCGTGTGGTGGGCACCGATCCGGCCTCCGGCGAGGAGATCACCGCGCAGAACGGGCGTTACGGGCCGTACCTGAAGAAGGGCACCGACTCCCGTTCGCTGGCCGATGAGGATCAGATCTTCAGCATCACGCTGGACGAGGCGTTGAAGATCTATGCCGAGCCCAAGCGTCGCGGCAGGCAGGCCGCCAGTGCCGCCCCGCTGCGCGAACTCGGCAACGACCCGGCCAGCGGTAAGCCGATGGTGATCAAGGACGGTCGCTTCGGTCCGTACGTCACCGATGGTGAGACCAATGCCAGCCTGCGCAAGGGCGACGAGGTCGAATCCATCACCGATGAGCGGGCTGCGGAGCTGCTGGCCGATCGGCGCGCGCGCGGGCCGGTGAAGAAGGCGGCGAAGAAGACCACGAAGAAGGCGCCCGCCAAGAAGACTGCCGCGAAGGCCACCGCCGCCAAGAAGACCACGGCGAAGAAGACCGCGGCCAAGAAGGCGCCGGCGAAGAAGTCTGCGGCGAAAGCGGTTTCGGACTAACGGAAGCCGGTCTCGCACCGGTGTGCAAGCTCGGTGCCGGTGTGCTGGTCGGCGATGGTGCGGTGATGCCGAGCGGGCTGGTGGCGGACACAGCCCGCTGCGGCCGGATGGCGGTGGCGTGGCGGCGTACCGGCCGTGATCAGGATGTGCCGCCGATCGCGGCGCTTGTCGACGCCCGACGCGGGTCGGCCGGCGGCGGAGACCGTGTCGGTGGCGGCCGCTAGGGTGTACGACGTGGCGGGTGTCTTCGATCGGTTGGTCGGCCAGGATGCGGTCGAATCCGAGCTGACGGCTGCCGCGATCGCCGCCCGCGCGGGTTCGGTCGAAGGCGCGATGACGCATTCGTGGCTGTTCACCGGGCCGCCCGGTTCCGGCCGGTCGATCGCCGCCCTGTGCTTCGCCGCAGCGCTGCAATGCACCGATCCGGGCACACCCGGCTGCGGCCAGTGTCACGCCTGCACCACCACCATGGCGGGCACCCACGGTGACGTGCGCAGGGTCATCCCCGAGGGACTGAGCATCAGCACGAAGGAGATGCGCGAGATCGTGCAGATCGCCGCGCGCCGCCCCAGCACCGGGCGCTGGCAGGTCGTGCTGATCGAGGACGCGGACCGTCTCACCGAGGCCGCGGGCAACGTGCTGCTCAAGGTGGTCGAGGAACCGCCGGACCGCACGGTGTTCCTGCTGTGCGCGCCGTCGGTGGATCCCGAGGACATCTCGGTCACGCTGCGCTCGCGGTGCAGGCACGTCCATCTGGTGACGCCATCGGTCCCCGCGATCGCGCAGGTCCTGCGTGAACGTGACCAGCTCGACGCCGAGACCGCCGAATGGGCGGCCTCGGTCAGCGGTGGGCATGTGGGGCGCGCTCGCCGCCTCGCCACCGACGCCGAAGCCCGCGACCACCGCAAACGCGCCCTCGCCCTGGTCGCCGCGATATCCCGCCCCGGCGCCGCCTACGCCGCCGCCGACGACCTGGTGAAAGCCGCCGACGACGAAGCCAAGCAGATGAGCGCCGACCGAGACGAGCGCGAACGCGAGGAGCTCGCCACCGCCATGGGTGCGGGCGGCACCGGCAAGGGCGCCGCGAGCGCCACCCGAGGCTCGGCCGGCGTGCTGAAAGACCTCGAACGCCGCCAGAAATCCCGCGCCACCCGCACCGGCCGCGACGCCCTCGACCGCGCCTTGATCGACGTCGCCGGCGTCTACCGTGACGCTCTCGCCGTCCGCTTCGCCGCCGGAACCGGCCGCCCTCGCCGCAAACCCAGTGCCGACGGCATCACCCTCACCCACCCCGACCTGGCCGACCAGATCACCGACCTCGCCGACCGGGTCCCGCCCGAGGGCTTGCTCCGCTCGCTCGAAGCGGTGCTGGCCTGCCGCGAAGCGCTGGACCTCAACGTCAAACCCCGGTTCGCCCTCGCGGCGATGGTGGCGGCGCTGATCGCCGCTCAGTCCAGCTAGCCGGAGCTCTTGCCCGACTCGGCGACGGAGTGGCTTTGCGGCGGGTCCGGAGGGAGTGGTTAGTTATCGTGGGCGCTAGCCCGTCGGCCCGACATCGGCGGTTGCGACGGTTCGCAGCAGCGAGTCATCCTGGGCGGTGGGTCGCCATCGGTGGCAGCATCCTTGGCTGACGATACGTGTGGTCCGGTCGCGCCGCCGAGACGGTGAATCGCGGCGCGATGATCACCGCAGGCCGCCGGGCTGCGATGCCACGCCCGGTCGGCGCAGCAGGTCGACAACTCCGGTGGTCGACTCCTGCCCACCGCCCTCGGCGACCCGCCGCTGCATCAACGCCATGAACGGCGTGAGGAGTTCGGCACTGACGCCCTGCTCCTCGGCGGTCCGCAGCAGGGTCGCGTTCGTCGTCACCATCATCGCCAGATTCGACTCCACACCCTCGGTGTAGTCGCCGCTCGCGAGCTGGGCCGCGGTGCCGAACGAGTAGCCGGCCATCGCCTGCTGATAGGCGATCATCCGGGGCGCGAACTCGACCGGCGAGATGTCCTCCTTCGCGATCAGCGCGAACGCGTGCGCGGCACCGGCGAACATGCCCCACATGCCGCTGAGCAGGGCGATGTCGTACAGGGCGGCGAACCCGGCGTCGGCACCGACATACTCGACCCCAGCGGGCACCGACAACGCGCCGGCATGGGCTTCGTGCAGTTCGGGTGAGCCGCTGTAGAACACGTACGCGCCCGAGCCGGGCACACCGATCATCGACGGAACGGCCATGATCCCGCCGTCGAGGAACCGCCCACCACGCGCGGACACCCAGTCCGACAGAGCGCGGGCCTCGGCCGGGGTGCTGGTGGTCAGGTTGACGATGTCACGACCGGTCAGGTCTACACCGTCGAGCGTTGCGCGCACCGAAGCGTCATCGAGCAGACAGACGACGACCAGTGCATTCGCGCGGACAGCGGCCGTCACGTCGTCGGCCACCACCGCTCCTGACGGGACCGGTCGAGCGCTGCGGTTCCAGACGGTGACGGAATAGCCGGCGGCGATCCACGAACGGGCAAGCGCCGATCCCATATCGCCGAGGCCGAGGACGGAAAGTGTGCGTGAGTTGTCGGACATGCTGGTTAGTCTTTGGGCGGCCACGCGGCCGGACAAGTACGCACAACGAAGTGGGTACGTACATCCGGGTAAGCAAACAGGCAGGTGAAAGGGGTAGTCGTGCCGATCACACGCAGACCGGGCGCCTACACGTGCGGGCTCGACGCGACGCTGTCGGTCCTGAACGGCAAATGGAAGGTACTGATCCTCTGGCCGTTGAGCGAACGCCCGCACCGCTTCGGCGAACTACGCCGCCAGGTCCCCGGCGTCAGCGAGAAGGTGCTCACCACCCAATTGCGCGAGCTGGAAGCCGACGGCATCGTCCACCGCCAAGTGTTCGACGAGGTCCCACCCCGAGTCGAGTACTCACTGACCCCGCTCGGCGAACTGCTCAACAACGCCCTCCTCCCGCTCGAGGCCTGGGGCCGCGAACACCTCATGGATGAGCAACCCGCATCCCCGAGGTGATCCACCGAGCCGACACCCTCGCCCGTTCACCCAGGCCACCAGCACTCCGAGCACCCGTTTTCGCGTTCCGCCCGCCGAGACGATAGACTCGCGACGCCGAAAGGCACGCCGCCTTAGCTCAGTCGGTAGAGCGCTTCACTCGTAATGAAAAGGTCAGGGGTTCGATTCCCCTAGGCGGCTCCACCTTTTTCCGGGGTTCCGGGCCGGTGACGACGGTTTGCGACGACAGACATGCGTGGTCCGGAACACACGGGTGGCGTCTCACCGCCGTCGGCTCTCATCGACGGCGGCTGGCCAGCGGTGTCCGCGAGGGTAGAACCTCACTGGTGTGATCAGGTCAGCGAGTTCGGTGACGATCATGCGGTACGGCTCGGCGTGCTCGAAGGTCGGCACGACCACGGCTGTCGCCGCGTGATCGCCCAAGTGCTGCGCGAGCGCCATCGCCGCCACCAGCGGGCGCACGTCGAGTCCGATCGTGAATACCAGCCGGTACCCGTGCCGCTCGGCGAGCGCGCCCAGATCGGCCCTGTCTCCGCCGGGTATTCCGCGCCGCACCAATCCGATTGCCTTCGGTACGCAGTCCATTCCCAACGCCCCTCTTTCCTGTAGTCGGCTCGCTCCCGCCGCCGGGGCTCGGACGCCCGGCGGCGGGCGTACTGCTGACACTGCTCAGGCGGTGACGTCCGGACGACGACCAAGTGGGCGTCGGATTGCATGCAAATAGGGCGACATTTCGGCGTCATTCGGTTACCGTTGCGGCCATGCGGACGACACCCAACACGGCACTGCGGGCCGCGCGTACTGCCCGCTTGATGAGTCAAGACGACTTGGCGCGGGCGCTACGTGAGGCCGGATGCGTCAGCGCGACCAAGAGATTGGTGCAGCGGTGGGAGTCCGGTGCGACGGCCTACCCGCGGCCGAGTCACGCTCAGGCGCTCGAACGGGTGATGAAGCTGCCGATCGAGTCGCTCGGATTCGGGGTGGTCCGGGTAGGGCGCGGAATCGGCGGACTGAACGACAACAGCCGCGATGTGGAGTCGCCGGTCGGCACATTCGACAGTGCCCCTGCTGCGGCGGCACGGGTGAACGGCGATCATTCGGGGGTGTGGCTGAGCCGGTACGAGTATTACTCGACCGGGCGCGACGCAACCTTCACCGTCGCCCACTACGCCGTCGTCTTGCATCACGACACCCAGATCACCGTCCGCAGTCTGCCCGGATCGTCGCCGTCGGTCACCGAGATGGACCTGACCGTGGACGGCAGTGTCGCAACCGGCACGTGGTCGGAGCGCACCGCTGTCGATGGGTACTACCGTGGCGCCCGCTACCACGGTGCGGTGCAACTGCTCATCGACCCGACCGGCAACCGGATGGCCGGTAAGTGGATCGGGTTCGGAAAGGACTTCGAAATCAACTCGGGGCCATGGGAGTTGGTGCTCCAGGAGTCGAGTACGAGCAAGGCGACGCTCGATGCGTATCAGCGTCCGGTTGAGTCATAGCGCTCGGGACGAGCGATCGGCTGGAGCTGGGTTGCCGAAAATGGCGCTTCGGCAAAGACGATCGAGCGCTGCGGCGGGGTTTGCGAGACCGGGTCTGATCTCGCGGTGCTACCGGATCACGCTCGATCGGCTTCGCCGCTGAGGCGCGTGTCGGCTAAGCTCGCGCCGCCGTCGAGCAGCAGGCCGCGTCGGCTTCGGCGGCGATGGTTCCGCAGCAGCGGGCTTCGTCGTCGGCGAGCAATTCCGTTGCCTTGCCGAAGGTTTCGCTGTCGGCGAGAACGGTGTACACCTCCCAGCGTTCGGAGTCGGGGGCGGTGACCCAGACCTTGTCCTGGGTGGCGAAGCAACAGGTGGTGTTCATTTCTTCCTCGGTGAACAGGCCGGCTGCGGCGAGGCGGGTGATTTCGGAGTGGACGGTGTCGGTGGACTCGACTTCGACGCCGAGGTGGTTGACGGAACCGCCGTGGCCGGGGTTTTCGATGAGGACGAGCTTCAACGGGGGTTCGGGGATGGCGAAGTTGGCGTAGCCGGGCTTGCGCTTGGCGGGATCGGTGCCGAAGAGCGTCGAGTAGAACTTCACCGAGGCCTCGAGGTCGTCGACGTTGAGGGCGAGTTGGATGCGTGACATGGCAGAACCTCCACCTGTGAGACATATATCGAAGAACTGACAGGCATCAGCCTGCTCACCTTTTCGACATATGTCAATACCCGGCGTAAGGTGGATTTCGTGCCGAAAACTTTGCCGCTGGTGGATATGTCGGCCCCGGTGTGTTGCGCTCCGGTGGCCGCGGGCCCGGTCGACGATGCCGCCGCGCTGGAGGTCGCGCTACGGTTGAAGGCTCTCGCCGACCCCGCGCGGGTCAAACTGATGTCACTGCTGCTGACGACCGACGACGGCGCGGAGAGCACCGGCGCACTGGCCCGGGCGCTCGGACTGGCCGAATCGACGGTCAGCCATCACCTCGGCCAGCTACGCAAGGCCGGGTTGGTGACGTCCGAGCGACGCGGGATGAGCGTGTTCCATCAGGCCCGCCGCGATGCGCTGGCGGCGCTGTGCGTGGTCCTCGACCCGAACTGCTGCTGACCCGCCGAGCCGGCCGACCCGAAGGTGTCACGACCGGAAACCAGAGCTCACCGAGACCGGGCACCGTTGACCGGATCTCGGTGAACCTCCGCTCAGCCCGCGGCTGCCGCGCGCAGGCCGGTGCGGCGGATGATCCGAGTCAGTTCTTCGTTGAACCGGTCGGCCGCTTCGATATTGGTGAGGTGTCCGGTGGGCCAGACGTGGTAGTCGGCGAGGTGGCCCGCGCGGTCGAGGTGGTCGGCGATGATGCGGGACATGCGTTCGGGCAGCAGGTGGTCGTGGCTGCCCGCGATGACGGTGGTGGGGACGGTGAGCTTGCTCGCGGCGTCGCCGAGTTCGAGGTCGGCGAGGGCGGCGGCGTGGCGGCCGCGGGCCAGCGGGCGGCACGACCGGACTATGCCGAGGGCGAACTCGACCTGGTCGGGGGTGGCCGTCGGTGACATGATGCGGGACTTGAGCACCGCGCGGGCCGCCCATCCACCGGGGAACGGGACCGGCGCGGTGAGCAGGGTCTCAGCGAAGATGATCGGCACCCGCACACCGGCGCCGAAGACCGTGATCGGGCGCTCGGCGACCGTCAGCGGCTTGTTCAGCAGCGGCAGCAGATCGGTGTCGTAGCGGATATTGCCGGAGGTGGTGTTCACCAGCACGGCAGCCTTGGCGCGGCGACTGACCTGATCGGGATGCCGGGCGGCCCAGGCTTGCAGGGTGATGCCGCCCATGCTGTGGCCGACGAGGACCGCGCGCTGGCCTGGGCGCAGGGTGGCGTCGAGGACGGCGGCGAGATCGTCGGCCATGGTGTCGGCGCTGGGGAACAGCGTTCCGGCCTGGCTGTCGCCGTGGCCGCGCTGGTCGTAGCAGATGACGCGATGAGTGTCGGCAAAGGCGTTGATCTGCGGATTCCAGTACTCGATGCTGCAACTCCAGCCGTGCACCAGCACGATCGGATCGCCATCGGGCGGGCCGTAGGCGTGTACCCGCAGGCGGGCACCGTCGACAGTGGTGACGGGGATGACCTCGTGCGGCGCGGTGGGCGCGTTCAGCGACGCTGTCTCGAACGTGCGCGACCGAAGTCCGGCGCGAAAGGGGGCGGTCAGGGCGCCGTGGCGGACCTGCGCCAGCGTCTTCATCGACTTCACCAGCATCAGAGCACTCCTTTGTGTCTACCGTCACGGTAAATGCAAGCTGGGGTGCTTGCAAGTGCAAGCGCCGCTTACCGGAAACTCTGACCGCGACGGTCCGCTACACCGGGTGTCGGTCCGGTGTGTAATGCCGTTACCGGGAAAATGCCCGAAACAGGGCCGAAGTATGCCTGCCGTTTGCTGATGTGTGCGTGTCGTTACCGACGGGATCCGCTCGGCGCCACCTGGCTTCGTCCTGCTCGTTCCGGCTGGAATCCTGCTGAGATTCGGGTAACTCGAGTCTCGATAGCCGCGCCGCCGCGCCCCCGCTACGGTGAGATTCGTGGACATCACGCAGGCGAAACCGATGGCACCGCGGCCGGCGCGGACCGGGTGGCGGGCGCTGGCAATGCCCGCGACGGTGGCGGGGGCGGGCGTGCTCGCGGTGGTCGCGGTGCACCTGCGGGATCCGCATGTGGAGGGATCGTGGGGGATATGTCCGGTGTACGCGCTCACTGGGGTGTACTGCCCGGGGTGCGGTGGTATGCGGGCAGTACACAACCTCACCGAGGGGCAGGTGCTCGATTCGCTGCACAGCAACCTCATCGCGTTGCCGCTGCTGATGCTGTTCGCGGTATGGGTGGGTGATTGGGCGATCCGGGCGTGGCACGGGAAGCCCATGCGGCACTTCGGCATCAACGCCCTCACCATGTGGTCGATCTTCGGTTTCCTCGCGGTGTTCACCGTGCTGCGCAATACGCCGTGGGGTAGCTGGTTGACGCCGGTCTGAGCTGCCCGAACGCCCCGCTCCCCGGCGAAACGGGGCAAGCTGGAGATAGGGCACCGGCCGGAAAGGACACAGCGCATGATCGACTCACTCAAGGCGCGGGTACGTGCCAAACTGCTGCGTCAGCTCACCGAGGACGGACCGACCGACTCCGAGCAGGACGATCCCCGGCTGATCTCGGTGGAGACCGATCTCGATGCCCTCGACAGCGTCGCCGAGGACGATCCGCTGGTCGAGGAACTCGCCACCCGCTACCTGGTCTTCTGACGAACGCTCAGGCGCCGGTCGACATCCCGCCCGACGGCGGTAGCTGCGGCAAGGCCTCCGTCAGCAGCCAGCTGTCCCATAGCGGCCGCAGCGGCACCAGGCTGTAGTGCCCGGCCAGATCGGTGAACTCCTCGGTGGTCACCGATGCGTGCCGATACCGCGAGGTCCATTCCCGCAGCATGTCGAAGAACGCGGTGTCGCCGAGCTCGAGGCGCAGCGAATGCAGGCACAGCGCGCCACGCTTGTAGACCCGGTCGTCGAACATATGGGCAGGTCCAGGATCGCCGACGACGATGTCCTGCGGTTGCCGCGCCAGATTGTGCCGCGCCGCCCTGGCCTGCTGGTCGGCGCTCGGCCCGCCCGAGGCCTCCGACCAGATCCATTCCGCGTAGCAGGCGAACCCTTCGTGCAGCCAGATATCGCGCCACTGCCGGATGGTGAGGCTGTTGCCGAACCACTGGTGGGCGAGTTCATGGGCGACGAGTCGTTCGGCGCCGCGTCGGCCGTCGCAATGGTTGGCGCCGAAGATGGAGATGCCCTGGGCCTCGATCGGGATCTCGAGTTCGTCATCGGTGACGACCACCGTGTACGCTTCGAACGGATACGGCCCGAACTTGGCACTGAACACCGCGAGCATCTGCGGCTGCCGGGCGAAATCGTGGTCGAAGTTCGCGCGCAGCCGGGCAGGGACCAGAGCATGCATGGGGACCGGTCCGTGGGCCGGGCCGATCCGGTGTTTGCGGTACTGCCCGATCTGGATGGTCGCCAGGTAGCTCGACATCGGTTCGGACTGTTCGTAGACCCAGGTGGTCTGGCTGGCCTTGGTCTGTTTGCGTAGCAGGGTGCCGTTGGCCAGGGCGTAGTAGGGGGTGTCCGTGGTGATCGAAATGCGGTAGCTGGCCTTGGAACTCGGGTGATCGTCGCAAGGGAACCAGGATGCGGCGCCGTTGGGCTGGCTCGCGACCAAGGCGCCTTCGGTGAGTTCCTCCCAGCCCACCTCTCCCCACGGGCCGCGCACCGGGCGCGGAGTGCCCGCGTACTGCACTGTCACCGCGAGTAATCCGCCTGCCGGGATCTTCTGCTGCGGGGTGATGACGAGTTTGCCGTGCTGGTGGGTGTATTTCGCCACCTTGCTGCCGTTGACAAGGACCTTCGTCACCGACAGCGATTGGGACAGGTCGAGGGCGAAGCGGGGACGCACTTCGGTGGTGACCGCGGTGATGCCGGCACGGCCGGCGAGCCGGTTGCCGGCGACCTTGTAGGTGAGGTCGAGTTCGTACCGCGAGACCCGGTAGCCCCGGTTCCCGTTCTGCGGCAGGTATTCGTCGATGGGGGCGTCGTAGAACTTGCCTCTCATCGGCCGGCGGCCCCTGGATCGGAGGCCGCGGCCCATGGCGCGATCGGATTACCCCACCACCGCGTCGACGGCGGCACGGTGTCGCCGCGCATGACCAGCGAAGCCGGACCGATGGTCGCACCGGCGCCGATGGTGGCGGCGGGCAGGGCGACGCAGTGCGGGCCGAGGGTGGCACCGGGGCCGAGGGTGACGGTGTCCATGGACATGATCCGATCGTGGAACAGATGGGTCTGCACCACACAACCGCGTTCCACGGTCGCGCCGTCGCCGAGGGTCACCAAATCCGCCTCCGGTAGCCAATAGGACTCGCACCACACACCGCGACCGATACGGGCACCGAGACCACGCAGCCACAGATTCAGAACCGGAGTACCCGTCGCGGCGCGCGCGAACCACGGCGCGGCAACCGTTTCGACGAAGCTGTCGGAGACCTCGTTGCGCCACACGAACGAGCTCCACAGCGGATGTTCCTCCGCGCCGATCCGGCCGATCAGCAGCCATTTGGCGGTGATCGCGCTCGCGCAGGCCAGCGCGCCCGCGACCATGAGCACCACACCCGACAGCAGTGCGGCGCCCGCGTACCCGATGTGTTGCGCCAGCCACGCCAGCGTGAACAACACGCCGAGCCCGATCGCGAAGGTGACCAGCACCGGCAGCAGGCGGCAGGTTTCCACCACGCCGCGGAAGACCCGCAGCCGCAGCGGCGGATCGAAAGTGCGCTCGGTATCGGCGGTTTCGGCGGCGCGGCGCAGGCGCACGGGCGGGCTGCCGAGCCAGGACGAGCCCGCCTTGGCCTTGCTCGGGGCCGCCGAGAGCACCGCGACCAGGCCGTTCTTCGGCACCCGGCGGCCGGGCGCGGTCATCCCGGAATTGCCGAGGAAGGCGCGTTTGCCGACTTTCGCCTCGCCGATGCGCAGCCAGCCGCCGCCGAGTTCGTAACTGGCGATCATGGTGTCGTCGGCCAGGAACGCGCCGTCGGCGACGGTGGTGAACTTCGGCAGCAGCAACACCGTGGAGGCTTCCACTCGTTTGCCGATCTTCGCGCCGAGTAGCCGCAACCAGATGGGGGTGAGCAGACTGGCGTAGAGCGGGAACAGGAAGTTGCGGGCGCCGTCGAGCAGCCGTTCGGTGGCCCACACCTGCCAGCCGACGCGGCTGCGCACCGGGTGATAGCCCTCGGTGAGGCCGAGGCTGAGTACCCGCACCGCGATCACCGTGGCCACCGCGTAGACGAGCAGGCTCACCAGGGTGGCCACCGGCAGCATGAGCAGGCCACGCCCGAGGGCGCCCGCGACGGTGGTGGTGTCGCGGATCCACCAGACGATCAACGCGCCGCCGGCGGCCAACCCGAGGATGGGCATCGCGGCCAGGCCCATCGAGCTGACGGCGAACGCGAACACCCAGTGCACGGCTCGTTTCGGGGTCTCGGCGGGCCAGCGGTGCCTGGCTTTGCCGACCTTCACCGCGGGCGATCCGGCCCATTCCTGATCCGGCTTGACCTTCCCGGATACCGCTGAACCGGGCGCGATCTCGGCGTCACGGCCGATCTTGGTGCCGGGCAGCAGGATCGAGCGCGCGCCGATCACCGCGCCCCGGCCGACCACGATGGGTCCGATGTGTACGACGTCGCCGTCGATCCAGTAGCCGGACAGGTCGACTTCGGGTTCGACGCTGCACCCGTCGCCGAGTTCGAGCATGCCGGTCACCGGCGGCAGCGTGTGCAGGTCAACGCCTTTACCGATCTTCGCGCCGAGCGCCCGCGCGAACGGCACCATCCACGGTGCGCCGGAGAGGTTCTCGGCGCCACTGGCCTCCGAGAGCCGCACGGCTGCCCACAGTCGCAGATGTACTGACCCGCCGCGTGGATAGCTGCCGGGTTCGACACCGCGCAGTAGCAGCCGGGCACCGGCGACGCAGATGCTCATCCGGCCCAGCGGGGTGATGAAGACGACGAACAGCAGCAGCGTCCACCACCACGACAGCTGCGGCAGCCACGGCAGCGCGCCCGCCCAGCTCGCGATATTGCCCGCGATGGCCAGCCAGGTCAGCCATTGCAGGCCGGTCAGGGTGGTGAGCGGGAGGGTGGCCAGCACCTGCGCGCACTGCGCCGACAACGGCGTCGGGCGGACGGTGCGTTCGACGACGGCGGCCGCCGGTGCGGTCTCGTCCAGCAGTTCGGCCAGCGCGCCGAGACGCGGATGGTCGTACAGGTCGGCGACGGCGATGCGCGGATACCGTTCCCGTAGCGCGGTCACCAGCTGGGCCGCCGACAGTGATCCGCCGCCGAGATCGAAGAAGTCGGCGTCGGCGCCGGTGATCTCGGCGCCGAGGATCGAACTCCACAGCTCGGCGACCCAGGCGGCGGTGCCGGTGAGCCCGTGGTCGACGGTTTCGTCGCTGCCTGCCAGCGGCCAGGGCAGGGCATCGCGATCGACCTTGCCCGAGGTGCGGGTGGGCAGTTCCGGCACCACGACCAGTCGTGGCACCAACGGCGCGGGCAGCTGTTCGGCGAGCAGCGTCCGGGCGGCCTTGATGTCGTAGTCGGGCGGGGTTCCGGTGAGGTAGCCGACCAGGATCTGGTTGCCGGCAGCGGTGGTGCGCACGGCGGCGGCCGCACCGCTCACGCCGGGCAGGTGCTGGAGCGCGTTGTCGAGTTCGCCGAGCTCGATGCGGCGCCCGCCCACCTTCACCTGATCGTCGGCGCGGCCGATGAAGACCAGTCCCGCCTTGTCGTTGCGCACCAGATCGCCGCTGCGGTAGGCACGGTCCCAGCCGAGCGAGGGCAGCGGCGCGTACTTCTCGGCATCCTTGGCCGGATCGAGGTAGCGGGCCAGGCCGACGCCGCCGATCACCAGTTCCCCGGATTCGCCCTCGGCCACCGGCTGACCGGCGGCGTCGACCACGGCCAGATCCCAGCCGTCCAGCGGTAATCCGATGCGCACCGGCCAATTCCCGTCCAGCAGTGCGGCACACGCGACGACGGTGGTCTCGGTGGGGCCGTAGGTGTTCCACACCTCGCGTTCGGATTCCGGGTCGCCGACCAGCCGTTCGGCCAGTTCGGGCGGCACGGCCTCGCCGCCGAAGATGAGCAGCCGCACCGGTTCCAGCGCCTCGGCCGGCCAGGTCGCGGCCAGCGTCGGCACCGTGGACACGACGCTGATCTCGTGCCGCACCAGCCACGGGCCCAGATCGGCGCCGGTGCGCACCAGCGCGCGCGGCGCGGGCACCAGGCAGCCGCCGTGCCGCCAGGCCAGCCACATCTCCTCGCAAGAGGCGTCGAAGGCGACCGACAGCCCGGCCAGCACCCGGTCGCCGGGGCCGATCGGGGCGTCCTGGAGGAACAGCCGGGCCTCGGCGTCAACCAGGGCGGCGGCGTTGCGATGGGTCACCGCAACGCCTTTCGGGGTGCCGGTGGAGCCGGAGGTGAAGATGATCCAGGCGTCGTCGGCGGGGGCGGGCAGCTCCGGTCCGTCGGGTTGCCCATCGGTTGCCGGACGGGCGTGCTCGGTCGATTCGATGCCGGCGGCGGTGACGATCGCGGTGACGCGCGCCTCGCCGAAGACCAGGCGGGCGCGCTCGTCGGGATCGTCCGCGTCGACGGGCACATAGGCCGCGCCCGCGTGCAGCACGGCGAGAATCGTGACGTAGAGCTCACGGGTGCCCGACGGCATCCGCACCCCGACCCGGTCGCCGCGCCGCACCCCGGCCGCGCCGAGGCGCTCGACCGTCGCGGCGATCTCGGCGAGGAGTTCGGTGTAGGTGAGGGCGGTGTCGCCGTCGTCGATGGCGGGGGCGTCCGGATGTGCGCGGGCGGTCTCGGCGAGGATGTCGACCAGCGTTCGCGCAGGTGGGGCGAGGGTCGAACGTAGCAGCGGATCGAGCTCCCGGACCGAACCATCGGTGTCGATCTGCGGCTGGAGCATCACGTCCGGCCCACCTTCCTCAGCACTGTCCGGCAGTAACCATGTACGGCGGTACGGCCTCACCAACTAATTCTCGAAGACGGTTGTTTCATACGAGGGTTACCAGTGGGCAAACGGAAAATGCCCCGGTGACCAGTTGTCAACGGTACCCGCAGCCCACGACGGGTTGACAGCAGCGCGGCCGTTCTGTCAGTCTCGCCACAGGTCATGAGTGCCAGCGTCAAGCCCCGGCTTGCTGGCCGGCAACCCTCCTCCGCGGTGGGGTGCTCCGGGTGACGACCGGGCCGACGCCCGACCGGGCGCGGCAAGCGCGGACTCGACGAATCCCCTTCGCGAGTCCCTCACCCGATGGGATGACGTGATGACTGCTGTGTTCGATCAGACCTGTGCCGCCCTCGCCCGGGTGTCCGGCGACGATCTCCGTGTCCCCCTCGTACAGGGCGGGACCTGCACGTACACCAATTTCGACTACGCCGCGAGCGCGCCGGCGCTGGCTCAGGTCACCGACCGGGTGCAGCGGCTGCTGCCGTACTACGCCAGCGTGCATCGCGGCGCTGGCTACGCCTCGCGGATCTCGACCGAATGCTACGAAACCGCCCGTGGTTCGGTCGCCCGCTTCCTGGACGCGACCGACGACCAGGTGGTGGTCTTCACCCGCAACACCACCGATTCGCTGAACCTGCTCGCTTCCTGCGTGCCCGGCGACACGGTGGTGCTCGACGTCGAACATCACGCCAATTTCCTGCCCTGGCAACGACGTGGGCGGCGCGTGGTCACCGCGGCCGACACCGTCGAGGAGACGATCCGCCGCATCGTCGCCGAGTTGTGCGCGAAACCGGCTGCGCTGCTTGCCGTTACCGGTGCCTCCAACGTGACCGGCGAGGTGCTGCCGCTGGCCCGGCTGGCCGAGATCGCCCATCAGTGCGGCGCCCGCATCCTGGTCGATGCGGCGCAGCTGGCACCGCACCGGCGAATCAGCCTGCGCGAGTGCGGAATCGACTACCTGGCCTTCTCCGGGCACAAGCTCTACGCACCGTTCGGCGCCGGCGTGCTGGTCGGCAAACGGGATTGGCTCGACGCGGCACCGGCCTACCTTGCCGGCGGTGGTGCGGTCCGTGAGGTGCGCGTGAACGGCACCGAATGGGCGCCCGCGCCGCAACGGCATGAGGCCGGATCGCCGAATGTGCTCGGTGTGGCGGCCCTGGCGGCGGCCTGCGACGCGCTGACGGAGATCGACGCCGACCGGGTGCTCGCCCACGAACGGCGGCTGGCCGAGCGGCTGCGCGCGGGACTGTGCGCGATCCCGGGCGTGCGGCTGCTGCGCCTGTGGTCCGACAGCCCCGACACCGTCGGCATCGTCGCCTTCACACTCGACGGTTTCGCGCCCGGTCAGGTGGCGGCGTATCTGTCGGCCGAACACGGCATCGGGGTGCGCGACGGACGGTTCTGCGCGCATCCGCTGCTGGCCAGGCTCGGGCTCGACGGTGCGCTGCGCGCGAGCATCGGCCTCGGCACCAGCTCGGCCGACGTGGACCGGCTGGTCTCGGCGGTCGCCACGCTCGTGCACGACGGTCCGGGGTGGGACTACACCCGCACCGACGGGCTGTGGAACCCCACGCCGGAAACCCGGTCGTTCACCGGCGCCGATATCGCCGGCGCGTCCCCGTGTGAGATCGGCTGATCGGGCTCAATCCTCGTCCAGCGGAGTGGGCCGGTGGTAGCGCCCGTTGTGATACAGCAGCGGCGCTGCCGCCGGCTTCTCCTCGGTGGCGTCGTGCACGCGGGTCACCCGGCCGACGACGAAGGTGTGATCGCCGATCGGAATGCGCTGTTCGACGGTGGTGCGCAGCCAGATCGGCGTGCCGTGCAAAACCGGTTCGCCGGTGTCCAGCGTGGTCCACAGCGACCGGTCGGTGAAGCGTTCCTCGGCGCTGCGCGCGAAACGCTGCGCGATATGGCGCTGATGCTCGCCGAGAAAATGGATCACCACCGAATCGGCCTCGCTCATCGCCGCCAGGCTCGACGAGGTGTGCGCGATATTGAACGACACCAGCGGCGGCTCCAGCGACAGCGACGCGAACGAGGTCGCGGTGAACCCGACCGGACCCTTCGGCGAGGACAACGTCACCACCGTCACCCCGGACGGATAGTGCCGCATCGAGGCCCGGTACTGCTCGGCGGTGATCCCGCTCAGGTCGTCGGGCACCCGCAGGTGGGCTTCCGAGGCGGTCGGTTCATGCGCGTCGGTCACATGACGAAACTACTGCGTGCGTCGCGCGCGGTTCAGTCCACGTCGATCGGCAGGCCCGCGGTGATGCGGACCAGCTCCCGAAAGGTCGTGCGGAACACCGTATCCGGATGGCCACCCGCCGCCCACAGTTCGCGGTGGTGGGACAGGGCGGTGTCGACCCAGGTGGGGATGTTGGTCGGATGCCCGACGGGGGCGACGGCGTCCACCGGGTGGCCGGTCACCTCGAGGACGAGCTCGTCGGGGGCCGGGGTGAGGGTTCCTTCCAGCCGTTCGCCGGTGTGGGCCAGATCCACCTCGTGGGCGCCGGAGACCAGCAGCAGCACCGGATCGTCATCGAGCAGGTACAGCCGGGCCAGGGTGATGGCGCCGATGTCGACGCCGAGCGCGCGGGCGGCCTCGGCCGCGGCGGTGGGCCGATCCGGGTGGGTGACGATGACGCCGTGGTGGCCACGGGCGATCAGGGTGTCCGCGACCCGGCAGGCGACCGGAGGAAGTGACCTGCGCATGAATCCAGGGTAGAGCCAACCGGTTCCGGCTGCCGGTTTCGCGATAACGGCTTCCATCCCACACGGTATCGTCGCCGTTACCGGCGTGTATACGCTGTACAGATGACTGATTGGCAGGCTTTCACCGTCGAAACCAGCGACCACGTCGCCCAGGTCACCCTGACCGGTCCCGGCAAGGGCAACGCGATGGGCCCCGACTTCTGGCGTGAGCTCCCCGAGATCTTCGCCGCCCTCGACGCCGACCCCGAGGTGCGTGCGATCGTGCTGACCGGCTCGGGCAAGCACTTCTCCTACGGCCTCGACCTGCCCGCGATGAGCGGCACCTTCGGCCCGCTGCTCGCCGACAAGGCCCTGGCTGCCCCGCGCACCGACTTCCTGCACGAGATCCGCCGCATGCAGGCCGCGGTGACGGCGGTAGCCGACTGCCGCAAGCCCGTCATCGCCGCGGTGTCGGGCTGGTGCATCGGCGGTGGCCTGGACCTGATCGCCGCCGTCGACATCCGCTACGCCAGCGCCGACGCCAAGTTCAGCCTGCGGGAGGCCAAGGTCGCCATCGTCGCCGATATCGGCTCGCTGCACCGGCTGCCCGCCATCATCGGCGAGGGCCACCTGCGTGAACTCGCCTACACCGGCAAGGACATCGACGCCGCGCGGGCGGAGAAGATCGGCCTGGTCAACGACGTCTTCGACGATCAGCAGGCCACCCTGGAGGCCGCGCACGCCACCGCACGGGAGATCGCGGCCAACCCGCCGCTGGTGGTGCAGGGCGCCAAGGACGTCATGGATCAGCGCAATGCCTCGGCGGTGGCCGAAGGGCTGCGCTACGTCTCGGCCTGGAACGCGGCCTTCCTGCCGTCGGAGGACCTGACCGAGGCGATTCAGGCCGTCTTCGAGAAGCGGGCGCCGCAGTTCAAGGGGCGCTGAGCCGAGTCGACCCGGCGCCGGTAGCGCCCGTGGACCGACGCCGGCGGCCAGGCGCCACCGGCCGGGCAGCCGACACCACAAACGCCGAGCGGCACATCACCGAGGAAGCCGACTACCGGCTCTCGATGATGTGCCGCTCGATGTTCTCCGGCTACCGACCGGCGGACCGGCCGCCGACCAGGACCTGGTCGCTCAGTGTCCGCCCTGGTCCTTCAGGCGCTGGATGGACGCCTCGACCTCGGCCTCGGCCTCGGCGCGGCCGACCCACTCCGAACCCTTGACGTACTTGCCGGGCTCGAGGTCCTTGTAGCGCTCGAAGAAGTGTTTGATCGCGGCCAGCTCGAACTCCGGGACGTCCTTCAGGTCCTGGATGTGATCCCAGCGCGGGTCACCGGCGGGCACGCACAGCACCTTGTCGTCGCCACCGGCCTCGTCGGTCATCTTGTACATGGCGACCGGGCGGGCCTCCACGATGACGCCGGGGAACACCGAATCGGGCAGCAGGACCAGCGCGTCCAGCGGGTCACCGTCCTCGCCCAGGGTGTTCTCGATGTAGCCGTAATCGGCGGGGTACACCATGGAGGTGTAGAGGAAACGATCGAGCCGGACCCGGCCGGTCTCGTGGTCCACCTCGTACTTGTTGCGCGAACCCTTGGGGATCTCGATGGTGACGTCGAACTCCACGCCAACTCCTTCTTCCGGTGCCTCTGGTGTACTGCGGCTGTTCAGCGGGCCGACGGCCGCCGACGCGCCAGGTCGTTCGGGGGAACGGTAGCCGAACGAGGATAGTGTGGGCCAAGCGGATGTGGCGGGCGTGAGGAGACGGCGGACAACGTGGTGGGTAAGAACATCGGCGGGCTGGCCTCGCGGCGACGGCGCCGGATGTGGATCGGACTGATCACCACGCTGGTGGTGTTGCTCGCGGTGGGCACCGGGGTCGCGGTGACGCTGAAGCCGTGGAGCGAGGAGTTCCGGCACGGCGGGCTCACCATCGCCGAGCCGCCGGTGCCGGTCCGGCCGTTCCCCGCGGTCGCGCCCGCACCCGACGACGCGCCCGTACCGAGCGCGGCGGGCCTGGCGGCGGCGCTGGCCCCGGTGGTGTCGAACCCGGATCTGGGCGGTTTCGCCGGTTCGGTGACCGACGCCGACACCGGCACGGTGCTGTGGAGCGCCGATGCGGCCAAGCCGATGGTGCCGTCCTCGACCCTGAAGATCCTGACCACCGCGGCCGCGTTGCTCACCTTGCCGGAGGACCAGCGGGTGCACACCACGGTGGTCGCCGGTTCGGCGCCGGGGGAGATCGTGCTGGTCGGCGGCGGTGATCCGACGCTCACCGCGCAACCGGACGGCAAGGGCTACTACCCGGACGGGCCGAGGCTGTCGGATCTGGTGGACCAGATCCGGGCGGCGCAGATCCCGGTCGAATCCATCGTGGTCGACACCTCGCTGTATTCGGGCACGGCGATGGCGCAGGGCTGGGACCCGACCGACATTCCCGGCGGCTCCATCGCGCCGATCGACCCGCTCATGCTCGACGGCGGCAGGCTGGACCCGCTGGTCGAATACGCACCCCGCTCCGAAACCCCCGGCCTCGACGTCGGCCGGCGGCTGGCGGCCGAACTCGGCCTCGGCGCCGAACGGGTCCGCCCCGGCACCGCGCCCGCCGGTTCGAAGCAGATCGCGAGCGTCTCCTCGGCGCCGCTGGGGGAGCGGCTGCACGCGATGATGGTGCATTCCGACAACGTGCTCGCCGAGACCATC
>NZ_BAFY01000026.1 GCF_000308555.1 Nocardia cyriacigeorgica NBRC 100375
CGCCGACCCCAACGCCGACCACCCCCGGAACCCCGACGCCGACCGCTCCCACAACTCCACCCGCGCAAACGACGCCGCCGCAGGTTACGGCGCCGCCTCAACCGACATCACCCCCGATGCAGACGCCGCAGTATCCCCCGGGCGGCGGGAGCGCCTTGCCTCAGCCCGATCTGCCGGGACTCGGTGACGGCGGACTGACCAGACCCGGATTCGGTGAGGGTCTCCTGCCGAATCTCGATGGTGCTCTTCCCGGTCTGGATAGTGTGCTTCCCGGCATCGATGGGCTGCTTCCGGGCCTGGGTGACCAGGGTATGCCGGGAAACCGGGGCGATATG
Source organism: Nocardia cyriacigeorgica NBRC 100375 (assembly GCF_000308555.1). Lineage (GTDB taxonomy): Bacteria > Actinomycetota > Actinomycetes > Mycobacteriales > Mycobacteriaceae > Nocardia > Nocardia cyriacigeorgica. Next base: position 336 of record NZ_BAFY01000026.1, read on the forward strand.
GGGGACATGATTTCGCAGATCACGGATACGGTCACTCGGGGCATCGATGGCGCGGGCCGCTTCGATCCGGCCGACTGGCTGACAGGGCGGGAAAACGCGCACGACAACCCGGGGGCCGACCAGCATCAGCGCACACCATGGTCCACGGGTGATGTGCCTGCTCAACAGCAGCCCACCCCCGGCGCTGTCACCGCGCCGGCCGGGTTCGGTGCCCCACCTGTGCTTCCGATATCGAATATCGGGGGCATACCGACGTTCGACGGTTTGTCTTCGGCGGATTTCGGAGCTACGAGCCCCCACTCGGTCGATAGGACATCCGACGATTCTCCTGGTGGCGGTGCGCCCGGCGGGATCGGGCGGCTCGATCGCAGGGGTGGCGAGCGCCGCTCGTCCAGCGCCCACGACGAGAGTCATCAGCCGGGCGATGTGACTTCGCAAGAACACGAAGACGGTTGAGCCCGGGCGCTGACGCGCGGTGGATCCGAGGTCCGTCCCGATATCGGTTGCGGCCCGGGCGAACTCGTGCGTGCGCTCGGCGATGTGGTCGGCACCGGCTCGACCACCGGCGTCGATCCGCACCGCCATCGAGCACAACCGCGCCCACGACTCGGCGCCCAACCACCGCTACGTGCCGTCCGCAGCCCAGCACATCGACGTGATTGCCACGAAGCCCGCGGTATGACGTCGCCCCCCCCGCGCTCGCTACCGCGCCAAAGTCTGTGCGTGCGCGGCAGTGACAAGCTCGAGCAGCTCCGCCTGCTCACCCTCGTCGAGCGCACCGAACGCCGGTTCGATCAGCTCGTCGGTCACCGCTTCGGCCCGCTGCCACCGCTCGCGCACGTCGTCGGTGATCTCTTCGAACGGCTCCGGCCAGCCGTACCAGCGGGCCTGGCCGGGGCCGTCGTTGATGGGGGAGCCGGAGATCAGCACGGCCTGCAAGGGGGTGATACCCGAGGCGCGCACGGCGATCAGGTGCAGGCCGCCGCGCAGCTCCCGCAGCACGTGGGTCATTTGCATGACGCGCGCCGGCGCATCCTCCGGCAGCGGCATCGCGCGCCACCCCGCGAACAACGGCACTCCGGCCGGGTCCGCCGCCACAGCAACGGTTTCGAGCAGCTCGGCGAGCCGCCCGGCCTGTTCGAACCCGGCGAGCTTGCGCCGGCCGAAGTCCTGACAGACCCGCGCGTACCGCTCCGCGGCCTTCGCGGCGGGCATCTGCACCGATTCCCAGGCCGTGCGGATCGAGTTCTCCGGGAAGAATCCGAACGCCGCCGTCACCACGATGGCATCCACGTCGCCGAGCACGCCACCGCGTCCGCGCGTGTAGGGGCCGAAGAATGCGTCCACCCCGGTTTCTGCCGCGTATTCCTTTCCCTCCCTGGAGAACATGAATGCTCCGCCGAGCTGCTGAATGTAGGGGTTCACCGCCGCGCCGACCGACATGCCGGGTTCCTTCCGCTGGACTGACATCACCCGCCACCTTATGGGGTTTTTACGGCGTACGGAACACCCATGGGCCGATCGTGCGCCTCCGCCCTGGTGGATGGCGCTCCGAACTTCCTTGCGTTGCGCGTCGCCGGCCTCTATGGTTCATTACATGAGTAATGAACCACTCAACCGAGGAAGGTGACCGTGCTCGAAGACGGCAGGCCGCTCTTTCTGCAGATCGCGGAGATGATCGAGAACTCGATCGTCGACGGATCGCTGCCCGAGGAGTCCCAGGCGCCATCGTCGAACGAGCTCGCCGCCTTCCATCGGATCAACCCGGCCACCGCGGCCAAAGGCCTGAATCAGCTGGTGGCGGACGGGATTCTGTACAAGAAGCGAGGGATCGGAATGTTCGTGACAGCCGGTGCGCGCAATGCCCTGCGGTTGCGCCGACGGGAACGGTTCGCCGAACAGTTCATCGACCCGCTGATCGCCGAGGCGGACAAGCTCGGCATGGGCATCGATGAACTGAAAGCCATGCTCGACCATCGAGAGGGGACACGATGAGCGCCGCGACCATCGAACCGGCCGTGCTCGATACCGACGTCGTCGCGTCTACGCGCGGGCTGACCAAGCGGTTCGGTTCCGTCACCGCACTCGAGGACGTCACCCTCGACCTGCGTGCGAACACCATCTACGGTCTGCTCGGCCGCAACGGCGCGGGCAAGACCACGCTCATGCAGGTGATGACCGGCCAGGCCTTCCAAACCGCGGGGGAGGTGCGCATCTTCGGTCACACCCCGCACGAGAACACCGAAGTGCTGCGCGGGATCTCCTTCATCAAGGAGAGTCAGGCGTATCCGGCCGACTACAAGGTCAAGCATGTGCTGGCGGCGGCCCGTCATCTGCTGCGCGATTGGGATGAGGAGTTCGCGCGAGAGTTGTTGCGTGACTTCGATCTACCCACCGAACGTAAAGTGAAGAAGCTGTCCCGCGGCATGACCTCCGCGCTCGGCGTCATCATCGGCCTCGCCTCACGCGCCCCGCTGACCTTCTTCGACGAACCGTATCTCGGCCTCGACGCCGTCTCCCGGCAGCTGTTCTACGACCGCTTGCTCGCCGACTACGCCGAACATCCGCGCACTATCGTGCTGTCCACACACCTCATCGATGAGGTCGCCGACCTGCTCGAACACGTCCTGCTCATCGATATGGGCCGCCTGGTCGTCGACGCTCCCGCCGACGACCTGCGCGACACCGCGATGACCGTCTCCGGTCTCACCACCGACGTCGATTCCTTCCTCGGTGGGCGCCCGGAGCTGCGCCGCGAATCCCTCGGCAATCAGGCCAGGGTGGTGCTGCGCACCGAGGACCGGGCCGACGACATCGCCCACGCGAAATCGCTGGGACTGCTGGTCGAGCCGGTCTCGTTGCAACAGCTCATCGTCGAGACCACCAATCTGCGCGGAAAGGATCAGTAATGCTGCGCCGAGCTGTCTCCGTGTCCAGGCTTCACGCCGTCGCGTGGCCTGTGCTTATCGCGTGGCCACTGGGAATTCTGCTGGTGGCGTTCGCGATCCCGTGGGTCATCTTCTTGCTGGTCGACGCCCAAGAAGCCAATGTCACCGGCAGTGTGTCGGCCGCCTTCGGCATCGTGCTGGCGTTCTACCTCGGCGCCATGACCCAGACGTTCCCGTTCGCGCTCGGCCTGAGCATCACCCGGCGCGACTATTTCGCCGCCACCCTGCTGGTCGCGGCCGCGCAGATCCTCGGCACCGGCGTGCTGTTGTGGGGGCTCGGACTGATCGAGGAAGCCACCGACGGCTGGGGCGTGAACATGGTGATGTTCGACGTCCCTGGCCAGTTCACCAGCAGCCCGCTGATCCAACTCGGCACCTACCTGGCCATCCTGGCCCTGGTCGCCGGTGCGGGTCTGCTGACCGGTGCGCTCTACCAGCGGTGGCGAGTGTCGGGCGTGTACACCTTCCTGGTCGCGCTGCTGCTGATCCTCGGCCTCGCGGCGATCGTGATCACCTGGCAGAGCTGGTGGCCCGAGGTCGGCCACTGGTTCGCCGACACTCCACGCGTCGTCCCGATGGTGCTGCTGCCCGCGGTGCTGGCGGTGATGTG
>NZ_BAFY01000025.1 GCF_000308555.1 Nocardia cyriacigeorgica NBRC 100375
GGGCGAAGTGCCCGCGCGTCTGGAAGCGCTGGCGGCGCTCGGCGGAATGGATCGGGCCGCCCTGCACAGCCAACTCGCTGCTGCGGTCCAGGTGATCCTGCACGTCCACCGCAGGGCCGACGGCAGCCGCGGGCTGCACGAAATCGGACTGGTCCGCCGCGACGACTCCGGCCACGTCCGCATCAGCGCGGCCTGGCGTGCCGATAGCGCCCCGACGCCGGCGGCCACCCAGCTGCGGCAGCTGTTGAACGAACGGCTCGGACGATGATCGGCGCGCTGGCATGTCTGGTGCTCGCGCTGCTGCTGGCGCCGCTAGCCGTGTCGCAGCGGCGGTTCCGCGAGCTGTTCGGCGAGGTCGGAAAGCGCCCGACGATGCGACGGGGGACCCTCTTCCAGCTCGCGGCACCGCTGGCATGCGCGTGCGCCTTCCTGCTCGGCATCGGTCCGCTGACAGCAGCGGTGCTCCTGGCCGCGACGCTGATCTTCCGTGGGCGGCGCAGTGCGCGAGATCGTCGCCATGCCGCTGAATGCGGCTATCTGCTCGACGCGCTCGAGTCGGTGATCGGCGAGCTGCGGGTGGGCGCGCATCCGAGCCGCGCCGCGGAGACGGCGGCGGGTGATGCGAAAGGCATTGCCGCGCAAGTGTTCGCGGTCGGCGCGGCACGCAGCAGGCTCGGCGGCTCCGGTGCGGACGGGTTGTGCAGACCGGAGTCGGTGATCGCGGCCGAGCTCGACCGCGTCGCCGAGGCCTGGCGCGTGGCCGAACACCACGGTCTTGCACTGGCCGAGCTGCTGGGCGCCGCGCGCGTCGATCTGATCGGCCGTATCCGTTTCCGCGGCCGCACGACCGCCGCGCTGGCCGGTGCCAAAGCGACGGCGACGGTCTTGGCGGGGCTGCCGCTGCTCGGCGTCGGCCTCGGCCAGCTCATGGGAGCGGCGCCACTGGAGGTGCTGTTCACCGCTCCCGCGGGCGCGATCCTGCTTCCGCTCGGCACCGCCCTGGCCTGCGCCGGACTGCTGTGGTCGGACGAGATCACTCGAAGGGTGCTGCTGTGAACCATTCGAAACGTGCTGTGTACCAGGAGGTCACCCATGGGATCGCCGGCCCCGGTCGCCGCCATGCTGTCGGCCGTCGCGTTGCTGCTCCTGCCGGGCCGGCTGATCGTGATGCGACGGCTGAACCCGGCCGACAGGTCTGTTGTCGGCCGGCGGAGGTTCGCGCGCGCGAAGCGACAGCGGGGAGTCGACCCCCTGGCAGCCGCCTCGGTCTTCGATCTCCTGGCTGCCTGCCTACGAGCGGGCATGCCCATCGACTCAGCGGTGTACGCCGTGGTTCCGGGCGCACCGCCGGCGCTGGCCGGGCCGCTGCGTCGGGCCGCCGATCTGCTGGCACTCGGCGCCGACGCGGCGTCCGCGTGGGAGCGGGCGGCGCGGGAGGCGACCGATGGGTCCGGGGAGATCGAGGCGCTGGCGCGACTTGCGCGCCGCTCGGCCCGTTCCGGGTCCTCGCTCGCGGTGGCGGTGGGGGAGTTGGCCGAGCAGCGTCGCGGCGCGGTCCAGGATGCGGCTGCCGCGCGGGCCGAACGGGCCGGTGTGCTGATCGGCGGCCCGCTCGGGCTGTGCTTCCTGCCCGCGTTCATCTGCCTCGGCATCGTCCCGGTGATCATCGGGCTCGCCGGCCGGGTGCTCGGCGGCGGGCTGTTGTGACAGCGCCGGCCACGTCGGCATCGAAGACGTTCCCGCGCGGACTCGCCGCGCGGGCTCGCAGGAGAGGGGAACAACATGCGAATCGAAAGGGCGGCGTGGCCCGGTGGCGCCGGGGCGTGCTCGACCGGAACCCACCGGATGCGCTCGGTGGGCGCGGCGGTGCGGGCTCGGCTCTATCACCTGATGGCCGACGACAGCGGCATGAGTACCGCGGAATATGCCATCGGCACGATCGCCGCCGCGGCCTTCGGGGCCGTGCTGTACGCCGTGGTGACGGGCGACAGCATCGTGGATGCGCTGACCAAGATCATCGACCGGGCGCTCAACACGAACGTCTAGCGCGGAGCGTGCGGCCTTGGGGCGCACCGCTTCTCGATGACGACACCGGCTCCGTCACCGTCGAGGCGGCGATCGCCCTGGCGGCGCTGGTCGTGGCTGTCGTCGCGTGCATCGGTGCGCTGCTGGCAGCCTCGACCCAGGTCCGCTGCGTAGACGCCGCTCGCGAGGCCGCCCGCCTCACCGCCCGTGGTGACGTCGCCAACGCCGTCCCCGCCGCCCGCGCCATCGCTCCACCGGGCGCAGATATCTCCGTTCGCCTCGAAGGGAGCCGGATCCTCGCCATCGTCACCGCGGGCACGCCGCTGCTGCCGCTACTGGAACTGCGGGCGGAAGCCGTCGCGACGCCGGAACCGGGAGCAGAACCATGAGCGACCGTTATCCCCGCCTCGGCCAGGCCCGGGCCGAGGCCCGCAAGTTCATGCCGATCCGGGGTGAGGCGGGTGCCGCGACCGTGTTCACCGCGCTCGCGCTGGCCGCGCTGCTGGGGATGACGGTGCTGGTGGGGCAGGTGGGCGCTGGAGTGGTGGCGCGGCATCGGGCGCAGGCGGCCGCTGATCTCGCGGCCCTGGCGGCGGCCGGGGCCTTGGTCTACGGAGAGGTGGACGCGTGCAAGGAAGGGGGTGAGGTCGCCCGTCGGATGCGGATGACGATTCGCGGATGCGAGGTCGCCGAGTGGGACGTCGTCGTGACCGTGGAAGGAAAAGTACCAATGGGTCTATTAGGCGACCGAACAGTACGTGCGTTGGCACGGGCCGGGCCGGTCGAAGAACAGCGCTGATGGCACATCCGGCATTTTGTTAACGACGAGTATTCCCATTTCTTATCGATGAATTAATACGGCGCTGCTGTTAATTCTCCGGGCACTCGAGGAAAAGGGATGAACAGATCCGCATATGGATACGTGAGAGGACATGGCTATGCGCCAGTTAACATGAGAACTTTCCTCTTTAATCGGATCCCGCTGGCGAACCCGGTTACTCCGCGCACGCACCGGGCTTCGGCCCCGCCACCACCGCCGCAGATGACCGGATGGTCACACCACGGCGGCGACAACGTCACCGTTCGGGCAGGCGGCCGTCACCTGGCGCTTCGCAGCTCGGCCAGCACGGCGGTCAGCAGCCGGGAGGCACCGGTCTTGTCCAGCGGACTGTTGCCGTTACCGCACTTGGGTGACTGCACACAGGACGGGCAGCCGGCCACGCACGCGCACGAGTCGATGGTCGCCGACGTCGCCGACAACCAGCGCTCGAGCTGGGCATAGCCGCGCTCGGCGAAACCAGCACCACCGGGCTGACCGTCGTAGACGAACACGGTCGGCAGCCCGGTGTCGGGATGCTCGGCGATGGATACACCACCGATGTCCCAGCGGTCGCAAGTCGCCACCAGCGGTAGCAGGCCGATGGCGGCGTGCTCGGCAGCGTGCAATGCGCCGGGGACCTGGGCAGGGGTGACGCCTGCCCGTGCCAGTAGGTCCGGCGTCACGGTGTACAGCACGGCCTTGGTGGGCAGCGTCTGCGGCGGCAGGTCGAGTTCCACCAGGTCGAGCACTTCGCCGCTGGCGAGCGTGCGCAAGTACCCGACCACTTGGCTGGTGACGGTGACCTGGGCCGATGCCGCGGTGACTCCGCCATGGACGCGGCGGTCGAGGAATGCGTCGACGGTGAGGGAGGTGGTCTGGCGCGCGCTTGTGGTCCAGCCGGGATCGCCTGCGTGGACGAACGCGACCCCGCCGTCGAGGTCCAGTTCGTCCACCACGTAGGTCTCGCCCTGATGCAGGTGGACGGCGCCGGTGTGCAGGGTCGCCAGCGCGCGACCGGCGTCGGCGGTGCCGAGCAGCCTGCCGGACTCGCCGTCGACGATCGCTACCGGTGTCCCGATGCCGCCGCGGACGTCGACCGCGTCATGCGGCTGCGCATCGGCGGTGACGTACCAGCGCGCGGTGTCCGGGTTGCCGTTCTCGCGGCGCCGGATCAGCCCTTGACCGGCGAGATCGGCCAGTACCGTGCCCGCACCGAGTTCGTCGGCTTCGCGGTCGGTCAGCGGCAGTTCGAGCGCCGCGCACAGCAGCTGCGGCCCGAGCACGTACGGGTTGCCCGGGTCGGTGATGGTGGCCTCGACCGGCCTGCCCAGCAGCGCTTCCGGGTGGTGAACCAGGTAGGTATCCAGCGGATCGTCCCTGGCCACGAGCACGACCAGAGAACCCTGGGTCCGCCTGCCCGCCCGCCCGGCCTGCTGCCAGAACGAGGCTACGGTGCCGGGAAAACCGGACATCACCACGGCGTCCAGACCCGCGATATCGACGCCGAGCTCGAGCGCGTTGGTGGTGGCCGCGGCCAGCAGCCTTCCGTCCGAGATGGCGGCTTCCAGCTCGCGCCGATCCTCGGGCAGGTATCCGCCGCGGTATGCCGCTACCCGGTCGGCCAGGTGCGGATCCACCTCGGCCAGCAGCCGCCGGGCTTCCATCGCCGCCACTTCGGCGCCGCGCCGGGACCGCACGAACGTCAACGTGCGCGCGCCCTCGACCACCAGATCGGCCATGATCCTGGCCGCCTCCGAGTTCGCCCCCCGGCGCACCGGCGCACCGTTCTCGCCGGTCACGGCGGTCGACAGCGGCGGCTCCCACAAGGCGACGGTGCGCGCACCGCGCGGTGACCCGTCCTCGGTGACGGCCACGCACGGCGCGCCGACCAGGCGCGACGCGGCTTCGGCGGGATCGGCGGTGGTGGCCGAACACAGCACGAAAACCGGATCAGCGCCGTAATGCGCGGCCAGCCTGCGCAGGCGGCGCAGCACCAGTGCGACGTGCGAGCCGAAGACGCCGCGGTAGGCGTGGCATTCGTCCACCACCACATAGCGCAGCCGGCGCAGCACCCTGGCCCAGCGCTTGTGCGAGCGCAGCATGCCCACGTGCAGCATGTCCGGGTTGGTGAAGATCCATCGCGCGTTGGCCCGCACCCACTGCCGGATCTCCCCGGGCGTATCGCCGTCATAGCTCGCGGCGTGGATATCGCGCAGCGGGCCGTCGTGGGTGAGTTCGCCGATCACGCGCAGCTGATCGGCGCTGAGTGCCTTGGTCGGCGCGATATAGAGGGCGGTGGCCTTGGGATCGTCGAGCAGATCGCTGAGGACCGGCAGCTGGTATCCCAGCGATTTCCCGGAAGCGGTGCCGGTCGCGACCACCACGTGCTGCCCGCCAACCGCGGCCTCGGCAGTGCTGACCTGGTGCGACCACGGCGCCCGGATGCCGATTCCGGCGAGCGCGGTGACGACCTCAGGGCGCACCCATTCGGGCCAATCGCCGTGGCGCCCTGCCCGCGCCGGAAGTTCGGCCACGTGGGTGAGCCGAGAGCCCCCGTCCGAGCCCTGCGTTCGGACACGATTCAGCAACGATCGCCCGTAGCTTTCGCCGTTCGCGGTCGCTGTACGGCTCGTCCGGTCTGCCGGATTCACTCGTCCGGCCCTCCGGCGTGTCGGGAAAGTGTGAAACGTGTGCGTCCAGGGAGCGTCACCTGCCAATTCGATACCCAATAGCGACCTGGGTCACAGCCCGGTAGCCAGATGCTCGCTCGGTTATTGAGGGGCAAACGTACCGGAAGTCTGGATTCCCCCAATGTGTCCCTCACCTGCGCATTCGCAAGATCAAGTTTTTTGCAAATTGTCGGTAACTCCGCTGTTGAATTGCGCAGAGACATGGTTCACTGGTTCCTGGTCGCAAGCTTCTGTGTTCGAGGGACGGATCCAAAGTCCAAACCGTCGGCAGGATCGATGTTGCGAACGATGTACTTGGTCTTTCCTTGCAGGGGGAACCAACAGTACAGCGGTCGGAACGGGCCCGGTGGACGAACCCAGTTGTCCGCCGTTCCGGTAAGAAAAGAAGAGGAACAGAATGGCACAGGGAACTGTGAAGTGGTTCAACGCGGAGAAGGGGTTCGGCTTCATCGCGCCCGAGGACGGCTCCGCTGACGTCTTCGTCCACTACTCCGAGATTCAGGGGTCCGGCTTCCGTACCCTCGAGGAGAACCAGAAGGTCGAGTTCGAGGTCGGCCAGGGCACCAAGGGCCCGCAGGCCACCGGAGTTCGCGCGCTCAGCTGAGCTCGCATTCATCCACAGCTCGTCCCTCACCACCGGTAACGGCGGTGAGGGACGAGCTATATCTGGGGTAGGTTCCTCCGTCTCCACCCCCGCCGCGCGGGACGGCCGGACCGGGGCACTGCATACTGATCCGCGATAGCGCGTACGCTCGGTGGTTCCGATCGCAACCACTCGACCGCGCGCAGCGTCAAGGTATAAACGTGTCTGGTAGCGATATACGACATCGCCACTATTGCCCTAGCCGTGCGGACGCCAACAGCGGCGCGCGGGTCGAGAAGGAAAGGTGTATTCGCCGGTGGCAACACGAGACCGCGGTGCAGCCGACCAGGGCCGTCCCCTGCGTCGTCTCGTGATCGTCGAGTCCCCGACCAAGGCCCGCAAAATCGCGCCCTATCTGGGCCGCAATTACACGGTGGAGGCCTCCGTCGGTCATATCCGGGACCTGCCGCGCGGCGCGGCCGACGTGCCCGCCAAATACAAGGGGCAGCCCTGGGCGCGCCTGGGTGTCGACGTCGATCACGACTTCGAGCCGATCTATGTCGTCAGCCCGGATAAGAAGGGCAAGGTCACCGAGCTCAAGAGCCTGCTCAAGGACGCCGACGAGCTCTATCTGGCCACCGACCCCGACCGCGAGGGCGAGGCCATCGCCTGGCATCTGCTGGAGACCCTCAAGCCGAAGATTCCGGTCCGGCGAATGGTGTTCCACGAGATCACCGAGCCCGCCATCCAGGCCGCGGCCGCCGATACCCGCGATCTGGACAGCGACCTGGTCGACGCGCAGGAGACCCGCCGCATCCTGGACCGGCTCTACGGCTACGAAGTCAGCCCGGTGCTGTGGAAGAAGGTCATGCCGCGATTGTCGGCCGGCCGCGTGCAGTCCGTCGCGACCAGGGTGATCGTGCGTCGTGAGCGCGAGCGGATGGCGTTCCGGTCGGTCGAGTACTGGGATATCGCCGCCAAGCTCGACGCTGGCGATACCGGCGCGGCCGGTGGAAATCCGCGCACGTTCGGTGCGCGTCTGGTCAACGTCGACGGTGCGCGGGTGGCCTCCGGCCGCGATTTCGGGTCCGACGGTCAGTTGAAGGCCGACGCCGGTGTCGTCGTGTTGGACGAGGCGTACGCGCGGCGGCTCGCCGAGGCGCTCGACGGTGCCGACCTGGTCGTGTCCTCCGCCGAAGCCAAGCCGTACTCCCGCAAGCCGTACGCGCCGTTCATGACCTCCACCCTGCAGCAGGAGGCCGGCCGCAAACTGCGCTTCACCTCCGAGCGCACCATGCGGGTGGCGCAGCGGCTGTACGAAAACGGCTACATCACCTACATGCGTACCGACTCGACTACGCTGTCGCAGTCGGCGATCAACGCCGCCCGGTCGCAGGCCACCCAGCTCTACGGTGCGGAGTACGTGCATCCAACGGCCCGGCAGTACACCCGCAAGGTCAAGAACGCGCAGGAAGCGCACGAGGCCATCCGTCCCGCGGGCGATACCTTTGCCACCCCCGGTGAGCTGCACGCCCGTCTGGACAACGACGAGTTCCGGCTCTACGAGCTGATCTGGCAGCGCACGGTCGCTTCCCAGATGGCCGACGCCAGGGGAACCACACTCACCCTGCGGATCACCGGCGTCGCGGGGACCGGTGAGGAAT
>NZ_BAFY01000024.1 GCF_000308555.1 Nocardia cyriacigeorgica NBRC 100375
TGAGCCCGAGCCGCGCGCAGGCCAGCATCGAGACGATGGCCTCGGGAATCATCGGCATATAGATGGCGACCCGATCCCCGGCCACCAGCCCCAGCTCGGTCAGATAGTTCGCCGCGCGGCTCACCTCGGCCAGCAGTTCGTTGTAGGTGATGGCGCGGGAGTCGCCCGGCTCGCCCTCCCAGTGGATGGCGATCTGATCGCCGTGGCCGTCGAGCACATGCCGGTCGACGCAGTTGTAGGCGACGTTGAGCTTGCCGTCGGCGAACCACTTCGCGACCGGAGCGTCCGACCAGTCCAACACCTGGCTCCACGGCTCGTGCCAGTGCAGGCGCCCGGCCTGCTCGGCCCAGAAGCCTTCGCGATCGGCGTCGGCGCGGCGGTAGATCTCGGCATCGGCGTTCGCGGCGGCGGCGAATGCCGCGCTGGGCGGGTACGAGTCCCGGTGATCGGCGGTGGTTTCGGTCATCTCGTCACTTCCTTCACATCACCTGCGCATGCGGCCGGTTTCGACAGTAGTCAACTGTGACCCACGCCGCTGCCACCCTGTCCATCGGGTGGGCACCGATCCGGCCCGGCCCAAGTACGGCCCGGTCGCCTGACAAATCGGTGCCGCGGTGGTTATCGTCGGCTTCTGATCGGCGGGCGGGGGCAGTCCGCACCGGGCCGGTTCGGCCATGGCGGCCCGAAACAGCCGCGGCCGAGCCGCCAGACGACGATGATTCCGGGGGTGCAGATGCGGATTCCGGCCTGGCTCGCGACCGTGGTGCTCGCCCTGCTGTGCGCCGCGACGGTACCCGCCTGCACCATCACGCCCGCGCTTGGTGATTCCATCGCGGTCAACGGCAGCGAGCCGCAGAACCCGCTGGTTCCGTCGAACACCAACGAGAACGGCGGCGGCCGCATCGTCGACCGGCTCTTCGCCGGCTTGCGTCGCATCGATGCGAAGGGCCGCCTGCACGACGAGGTCGCCCAGTCCATCGAGACCACCGATCAGCAGCACTATCTGATCCGATTGAAACCTGGCTGGACCTTCAGCGACGGCTCACCGGTGACCGCGCACTCGTTCGTCGACGCCTGGAATTTCGGCGCGCTGATCACCAACGCGCAGTTGCAGGGCTACACCTATGAGCCGATCGTCGGCTTCGACGACGTGCAGGCCGATCCGCCACGCGCGCAGACGATGTCGGGGCTTCGGGTGCTCGACGAACTCACCTTCACCGTCGATCTGAAGGCGCCGACCATCGACTTCCCTACCCGGCTGGCCTACGCGCCGTTCTATCCGCTGCCCGAGGCGGCGTTCGAGGATATCGAGGCGTTCGGTCAGCGCCCGATCGGTAACGGCCCGTACCGCTTCGCCGACGGTGACGCCTGGCAACACGATGTGAAGCTGGACCTGGTGCCCAACGAGAGTTACCGGGGCGGGCGCCCGGCCAAGAACAAGGGGCTGACCTTCGTCTTCTACTCCAATTTCGACGCCGCCTATTCGGATCTGCTCGCCGGTAATCTCGACGTGCTCGACACCGTTCCGCCCAGCGCGCTGACTGTCGTCGACGACGATCTGGGCGAGCGCGCCGTCTCCGCGCCCACCGCGCAGAACCAGTGGATCGGCACTCAGCCGGGCCTGCCGCATTTCGACGGCGAGGAGGGCAGACTACGCAGGCACGCCATCTCCATGGCGATCCAACGGGAACGCATCGGCGACAAGATCTTCCGAGGTACCCGCACACCCGCCCGCGACTACACCTCTCGGGTGCTACCGGGCTACAACCCGAATCTGCCCGGGTCGGAGATCCTCGATTACAACCCCGAGCGGGCTCGCGAGCTGTGGGCGCGGGCGAACGAGATCTCGCCTTGGAGCGGACGTTTCGAGATCGCCTACAACGCCGACGGTGGCCATCAGGCCTGGGTGGACGCGGTCGCCAACAGCATCAAGAACACCCTCGGCATCGAAGCGGTCGGCGCCGCCCTGCCGACCTTCAAACAGCTGCGCGATCAGATCACCACGCGGACTGTCGGCAAGGCGTTCCGGTCCGGCTGGCAGGGCGACTATCCGACCATGTTGCAATTCCTGGAACCCGGGTTCCTGAGCAACTCCGCCACCAACGATTTCGATTACCACAACCCGGAATTCGACGCTCTGATCGCCGCGGCGGAGGCCGCACCGACCGAGGAACGGTCCTGGGAACTGGTCGCGCAGGCGCAGACGGTGCTGCTGCGTGACCTGCCCACCATCCCGGTCTTCGACTACGTCAACTCCGCGGGCTACTCCGAGCGCGTCCGCAATGTCGACTTCGCCTGGAACGGGCTGGCCGACTTCGAGAACATCGAGCTGCGCTGAGCCGCCGGCGAGTGAGGAGAGCGTATGGCCTGGTACATCGTGCGGCGGCTGTTGCAGATGATCCCGGTGTTCTTCGGTGCCACGCTGCTCATCTACTTCCTGATCTTCAAGGTCTCCGGGGGATCGGTGGCCGCGCTCGCCGGTGACCGCACGCTCACCCCGGCTCTCGAAGCCCAGCTGCAGGCCCGCTACCACCTGGATCGGCCCTTCATCGTGCAGTATCTGTACTACTTGAAGGGCATCTTCACCTTCGATCTCGGCACCTCGTTCTCCGGCCGCCCGGTGCGCGATGAACTCGCGCGCGCCTTCCCGATCACCTTCCGGCTGGCGCTGCTTGCGCTGCTGTTCGAGACGGTGTTCGGCGTGTTCTTCGGCGTCATCGCCGGATTGCGCAAGGGCAAACTGTTCGATTCGACGATGCTGGTCGCCAGCCTGATCGTGATCGCGGTACCGGTGTTCGTGCTGGCATTCCTCGCGCAATACCTGTTCGGCATCGAATGGGGGATCGCGCCGGTGACCATCGGTGCCGACGCCGGTTTCGCGCGGCTGATCGTGCCTGCGATGGTGCTCGGCGCGCTGTCGTTCGCCTACGTGCTGCGCCTGACCCGCAGCTCGGTGGTGGAGAACCGGGACGCCGACTACGTGCGGACCGCCACCGCGAAGGGGCTGCCGCGGCGACGGGTCGTGGTGGTGCACATCCTGCGCAATTCGCTGATCCCGGTGGTCACCTTCATCGGCGCCGACCTGGGCGCGCTGATGGGCGGGGCCATCGTCACCGAGGGCATTTTCAATATCCCAGGCGTCGGCGGCACGCTCTACCAGGCGGTCGTGCGCGGTGAGGCGCCGACGGTCGTCTCCTTCGTGACGGTGCTGATCGTGGTGTTCCTGCTGGCCAATCTGATCGTCGACCTGCTGTACGCGGCGCTCGACCCACGGATCCGCTATGCGTGAGAGGGGAGTGTGAGCATGTCCGACGTACGTGGCCGGGCCCGTCCCGGACAGCAGCGCTGGGTCGCGCCGGCCGACGAGGTGCGGGTCGATGCGGTCGACCGGGTGCGGGTGGCCGGAACACCGCGCGGATTCTGGGGTGAAGCCTGGCGCGGGCTGCGCCGCAATCCGCTGTTTCTGATATCGGTCGCGATGATCGTGCTGGTGCTGCTGCTGGCGCTGTTCCCCGGCCTGTTCACCGACCAGGACCCGCGCTACTGCGTGGTCGACAACAGTTTGCTCCCGCCCAGCTCAGAGCATTGGTTCGGGTTCGATCTGCAAGGCTGCGACATTTACGCCCGCACCGTCTACGGGGCACGCGCATCGGTGCTGACCGGCGTCGGCGCGTCGTTGCTGTTCGTCGCGATCGGGGCGACGCTCGGTGCGCTGGCCGGCTTCTACGGTGGGCTGCTCGACTCGATCATCTCCCGGATCGCCGAGATCGTGTACGCGATTCCACTGATGCTGGCCGCCATCGTCGTCATGCAGTTGTCGGAGCGCCGGACCATCGCGCTGGTGATCGTCATCCTGGCCGGATTCACCTGGCCGCAGGTGGCGCGGATCGCGCGCGGCGCGGTGATCGCGGCCAAGAACAGCGAATACGTGCTGGCGGCGCGGGCATTGGGGGTATCGCGGTTCCGGATCCTGCTGCGGCATGTGGTGCCGAATTCGCTCGGCCCGGTCATCGTGGTGACCACTATCTGGCTGGGGGTGTTCATCGTCACCGAGGCCACGCTGTCGTTCCTCGGGGTCGGCCTGCCGCCCACCGAGGTGTCCTGGGGCGCCGATATCGCGACCGGTCAGCAGCAGTTGCGTGGGGGTTCGCTGATCCTGTTCTATCCCGCGACGGCACTCGCGCTGACAGTGCTCAGCTTCATCATGCTCGGCGACGCCCTCAGCGACGCCCTCGACCCGAAATCCCGCAGGAGGCGAGCATGAACGCCGCGTCCGAGTCCGGCGAACAGGATGCGCCGCTGCTCGAGATCCGTAATCTGCACGTGGCTTTCGGTTCGGGAGCAGAGCGGGTCGATGCCGTCCGAGGTGTCGATCTGACGGTCTACGCCGGCCAGACGGTGGCGATCGTCGGAGAATCCGGCTCCGGCAAATCGACCACCGCCCATGCGGTGATCGGACTGCTGCCCAGCGGCGGTCGCGTGGTGTCCGGTGAGATCCGTTTCGGCGGCCGTGACCTGGCGGTGGCACCGGAATCGGAGCTGATCGGGGTGCGCGGCGACGGCATCGGGTTCGTGCCACAGGACCCGATGTCGAATCTGAATCCGGTGTGGAAGATCGGCTTCCATATCGGTGAAACCCTGGCCGCCAACGGAATCGCGCGCGGCAAGCAGGCCCGTGAGCGGGCCGCCGAGTTGCTGCGTGAGGCGGGAATACCGGACCCGGAACACCGGATGAACCAGTACCCGCATGAGCTGTCCGGCGGTCTGCGCCAGCGCGCTTTGATCGCTATCGGGCTGTCCGGGCGCCCGGATCTGCTCATCGCCGACGAGCCGACTTCCGCCCTGGACGTCACCGTGCAGCGGCAGATCCTCGACCACATCGACGAACTGACCGCGCAGCTGGGCACCGCGATGCTGCTGATCACCCACGACCTCGGGCTGGCCGCCGAAAGAGCCGAACATCTGGTGGTGATGTATCGCGGCCGGGTGGTGGAATCCGGTCCGGCACTGGAGATCCTGCGTGATCCGCAGCACGAGTACACCCGGCGCCTGGTCGAATCGGCGCCGTCGCTGGCGGCCCGGCGGCGTTCGGTGCGGGTAGCGCGCGCGCAGGTGCGGCGTCAGGCGATCGAGGCGGCCGAAGAGGGTGCCCTCGAGGCGGATGCCGTCGCGGCCGAGGAGATCCTGGTCGTCGATGGGCTCACCAAGCGGTATCGGATCCGGGGATCGGTGCCGTGGAAGTCGACCGAACTGCTCGCCGTCGACGACGTCGGATTCCGGTTGCGGCGCGGAACGACGACCGCCATCGTCGGCGAATCCGGCTCCGGCAAATCCACGGTCGCCCAAATGGTGCTCGGGCTGCTGGAGCCGACGTCGGGGACGGTGACCTTCGACGGCGCCGACGTGGCCCGGCTGAGCCGGACTTCGCCGTTGGCGTTCCGGCGACGGGTACAGCCGATCTTCCAGAACCCCTACGGCTCGCTCGACCCCATGTACTCCATCCACCGCACCCTGACCGAGCCGCTACGCACCCACGGTATCGGCAGCCGCGCCGAACGCGACGCTACGGTGCGCGACCTGCTCGACAAGGTGGCGCTACCGGCGGATGTGCTGTCGCGATACCCCAACGAGCTGTCCGGCGGTCAACGTCAACGCGTCGCCATCGCCCGCGCGCTCGCCCTCTCACCCGAGCTCGTGGTCTGCGATGAAGCGGTCTCCGCGCTCGATGTGCTGGTCCAGGCCCAGATTCTGGAGCTGCTCAGTGACCTGCAAGCCGAACTCGGATTGTCGTACCTGTTCATCACCCACGACCTGGCCGTCGTCCGGCAGATCGCCGACGAGGTCCTGGTGATGTGCAGGGGCAGGGTAGTGGAGGCCGCACCGACCGACGAGGTGTTCGACAACCCGCGCGAGGACTACACCCGCCGCTTGCTCGACGCCATTCCCGGCCGGGACCTGCTGGTGAGCTGAGCGGGCACACGGCAGTAGCCTCAACAATCGTGACCGATCCGCTGCAGCCACTCGTCGATCTGCCCGGTGTGCGCGCCGCCGCCGACAAGGCCCGTGATGCGCTCGCCGAGGTTCATCGGCACAAGAGCAACCGTCGCGGTTGGCCGACGACCGCGGCCGAGGCCGCGGTCCGGGCCGCGCGTTCGTCGGCCGCCATCGACGGCGGCAGCGTGGAGCTGCCCGCGGACGGCAATGTCAGCGATCCGATTCTGGCCGGATCGCTGCGGGTCGGGCAGGCGCTCGACGGGGACGCGCTGCGCAATCTCGTCGGCACCTGGCAACGCGCTCCGCTCCAAGCCCTGGCCCGGCTGCACCTGCTCGCCGCCGCCGATCTGGTCTCCGATGAGGCCGAACTCGGCCGGCCACGCAGCGACGGCGGGGTGGCCCAGCGGCTGGACCTGCTCGCACAGACGGTGCTCGGGTCGTCGGCGCCCGCTCCGGTGATCGCGGCCGTTGTCCATGGCGAACTGCTGACCTTGAAGCCGTTCGGCACCGCCGACGGTATCGTCGCGCGGGCGGCGTCTCGGCTGGTCGCGGTGTCGAGCGGGCTGGATCCGCACAGTCTCGGGGTGCCCGAGGTGTTCTGGCTGCGCCGGCGGCAGGCCTACCTCGATGCCGCGGCGGCGTTCGGGACGGGCACTGCCGAGGGGGTCGGCAGCTGGGTGATCCTGTGCTGCGGCGCGCTGGAGGACGGCGCACGAGAGGCGACGTCGATCGCCGACGCCGCCTCTGGCTAGGGGAGCTATATCGGGTCTGTAGGGATAGGTCCGGACATATCGAAGCGGGCGGCGTTGTCGTCACCGACCTCACCGCCCGCTAGCACGGACAACCCGGTTACCAAGCGTGCTGAGTGGGTTGTGTTCTTCGGCCTCGGCGACTGATCCGATTCCACCGCGGCTCATCCCCGCAATTATGCGAGGCGCTCGCCGTCGGCAGCTCGAATGTCGCAGGCCCACAACGCTTTTGCCCTTGTCGCGGCGCGCTCCGCGTGGGTGCCTGGCGTCCGTGCTGGGAAGGGTGGGATGGGGGGCTGAGCCTTCTCTTCCGACTCCGTCCTGGCCTTCCGTCCTTCCGTGCCTTCATTTTTACACTGTGAGCGCACTCACATCAAGGGGTCGGAAAACATCGAATTATCGGCGTGTCTCCCGGCGTTTCGTGGTTGAATCCCAGGTCGCGGCGCAGTCCGCGATCTTGTACGGGCGTACCGACTGGCCTCGTCGACGCCGCCCGTGAGACGTCGGCGTAACCGGCCCGGAGGACTTCGTCAGCGGCGCCGGCGCAGCAGTCGATAGCTGATCGCACCCGCCAGCACAGCGCTCACACCCACCGCGGCCGTCGCCGCAACCGTGGTGGACGAGGGCGCCTGGAACCGCGACCACAGCGACACCGGGTTCGAGAAGGTCAGGACCGGCCAGCTCCGGGCCACCGCCTCGCGTCGCAGGCCGCGATCGGGATTCACCGCCGTCGGATGGCCGACCGCCGAGAGCAGCGGCAGATCGGTGATCGAATCCGAATACGCATAGCACCGCGACAGGTCGTAACCCTCGGCGGCGGCGAGCTTTTCGATCGCGGTGACCTTGCCCTCGCCGTAGCAGTAGAACTCCACCTCACCGGTGTACTTACCGTCCTGCACGACCATCCTGGTGGCCGCGGTGTGATCGGCGCCGAGCGCTTCGGCGATCGGTGCGACGATCTCCTCGCCGGAGGCGGACACGATCACCACATCGTGGCCGCGGATCTTGTGATCGGCGATCAGATCAGCTGCCTCGGCGTAGACCAGCGGGTCGACCAGCTCGTGCAAGGTCTCGGCCACAATGGATTTCACTTGTTCGACATCCCAGCCGGCGCACATGCTCGTCAGGTGGGCGCGCATCCGCTCCATCTGATCGTGGTCGGCGCCGGAGAGCAGGAACATGAAATGGGCGTAGCTGCTCTCCAGTACTGCCCGCCGGTTCAACAGGCCCTGCGCGAAGAACGGTTTGCTGAACACATAGGTGCTCGACTTCGCGATCACGGTTTTGTCGAGATCGAAGAATGCCGCCACCCGACCGGCCCGCTCGCTGCCGTGGTGCGGATGTCCGGTCTGCTCGCCGTTGGCCGTCACGGGTCAAGGATAGGCGGTGCTGCGGCCGGTCCGGTGCGCCCGCCGGAGGCCGACGCGTGCCGGCGAAACTTCTTCAACATTGGACTTGCGCTGGCGCCGGACCTTGGGTGTAGTATTGCTGGCACCTGGACATGTTCCAGGCGCGTTCAGCCCGACCCCCCGGGGCTGAACCCGACGGCCCCAGCCTCCTCCCCCCCCGGCTGGGGCCGTCCTCTATTTCGGGACAAGTCGGTTTCACGTAGCGCCGGGTACGGCGCCGACCAGTTGATTTCCGAAGTTGTCCACAACAGGTGAGTTATCCACATTCCGCGAAACGTCCCTGTTCTGCGAGGTCCCACTCCGCGACGCTGACCTCCATGGACTTCGAAGCGACCGACCGGCAGCCGGCAGCACCGGCGTTGGCGATCATCGGCACCCAGGGGCTGCGCGAGGAGGTCAGGCGGGTCGCGGCCGCCGCGCAACGCCAGGTCGAAGAACGCACGATGCCCGTCGGCAGGCATGCCTGGGCCGGCGCACCGCTGGTGATCCTCGACACCCCCGCGGCCGTGGCATGCGCGGAAGCGGGCTATCTGCGGCGTTCCGGCGTCGTCACCGTCACCGACGGGGAGCCGGAACTACTCGACTGGCAAGCCGCCGCGGCCATCGGCGCCGAACGTGTCATCGCGTTACCGGGCGCCGCGGTCGGGCTCATCGAGACGTTCGCCGAACGCGGAGAACACCGCGCCAGCGGCGGGGTCGTGGTCGCCGTCACCGGGGCATGCGGCGGCGCGGGTGCCTCGGTGCTGTCGGCGGCGCTTGCCCTGCGCTCGGCGCACACCGGGTTCCGGGGCCACACTCTGCTGATCGACGGCGCCCCGCTCGGCGGCGGACTCGACATGCTGCTCGGCATCGAGAAGGCACCGGGTCTGCGCTGGCCCGACCTCATCGTCGAGGACGGCAGGATATCGGCCGCCGCCCTGCACGGCGCACTGCCGTCGGCGGCTCCCGGGCTGGCAGTGCTGTCCTGTGGCCGCGGCGGCAGCGCCCGCCCGGTGATCGGCAGCGGCGCCATGCATGCCGTCATCGAAGCCGGCCGGGCAGCAGGCGATCTCGTCGTCTGCGACATCTCCGCCGAACGCTCGCAGCATGCCGATCAGGTCCTCGACGCGGCCGATCTGGTGGTCCTCGTCGTCACAGCCGGTCTACGCGCGGTCGCCGCCGCGGAAGCGGTGTCGGCCCACATCGGCCGGCGAAATCCGAACCGTGGCCTCATTGTTCGCGGACCCGCGCCGGGCGGCCTGCGTGGTCCGGAGATCGCCGAGGTGCTCGACCTGCCGCTGCTGGCGGCGGTGCGTGCTCAGCCCGGGCTGCCCGCGCGGCTGGAACGCGGTGGGCTCTCGGTCGAACGCGGGCCGTTGCGGGAGGCGGCCGATGCCGTGCTCATGGTGCTCGGCGTGCCCGTGGAGATGGCGAAATGAACTGTAGGGCAGCGGGTTACCTGTTTTCGAATGCCTTCTCTCGGTCGTCGCCGCGGAAGGCCGGAATCGAACGATCGAAGGGGGAGCGATGGGGGCGTTGGTGACGGCGGAGCTGCTGGACCGGGTGCGCGAGCGCCTGGCGGGCGCGGCCGGAGATCCCGACCCGGCCGAGGTCGCTGCCGCGATCCGGGTCGAAGCCGGTGGGGTGCTCGGCGACACCGATCTACTGCGGGCGCTGCGACTACTACAGACCGAGTTGACCGGTGCGGGGGTGCTCGAGCCGCTGCTGCACGACAGCAACGTGGCCGACGTGCTCGTCACCGCGCCCGACGAGGTCTGGATCGACCGGGGCCGTGGAATCGAGAAGACGTCGATCGGCTTCGCCGACGAGGCCGCGGTACGCAGACTCGCGCAGCGGCTGGCCTCGGCCGCGGGGCGGCGTCTCGACGACGCCCAACCGTGGGTGGACGCAACGCTGCCCGGTCGCGATGCGGTGCTCGGCGAATCGTTCGGGGTGCGGTTGCATGCGGTACTTGCCCCGGTGGCGCACGGCGGCACCTGCCTATCGCTTCGAGTCCTGCGCCCGGCGACGCAGGGTCTGGACGCGCTGGTGGCGATGGGGGCCGTCCCCGTCGAGGCGAAGGTGCTGTTGGAGCGCATCGTCGCGGCCCGGCTGGCGTTCCTCGTGGTCGGTGGCACCGGTGCGGGTAAGACCACGCTGTTGTCGGGGCTGCTGGCGACGGTCGATCGCGCCGAACGCATCATCTGCGTCGAGGACGCGGCCGAGCTCGCACCACCGCATCCGCATGTGGTGCGGCTGGTGGCGCGCACCGCCAACGTCGAGGGCGTCGGCCAGGTGACGGTGCGCGAACTCGTGCGCCAAGCCCTGCGCA
>NZ_BAFY01000023.1 GCF_000308555.1 Nocardia cyriacigeorgica NBRC 100375
ATGACCGACATTCCGCCCTGGCTCGCCGGGGCCACCCGGGCCCACGCCGACTTCTCCGACACCCTGTCCAAGGCACGCGCGCTGCGCAGGGTGATGACGCTGACCTCCGAGCCGCGCCAGGCCGCGGTGCTGGTGCTGTTCGGCGGTTCCGTGCAACCGGACCCGGAGGCACCGGGCGGGCTGCCCGCCGACGCCGAGGTGCTGCTGACCCAGCGGGCCTCCACCATGCGCCAGCATCGAGGGCAGGTCGCCTTCCCCGGCGGTGCGGTCGATCCCGGCGATACCGGTCCGATCGATACCGCGCTGCGCGAGGCCTGGGAGGAAACCGGATTGGACCGCGACGGCGTCGAGCCGGTCGCGGTGCTGCCGAAATTGTTCGTTCCGCCGTCCCGGTTCGATGTGACACCGGTGGTGGCGTATTGGCGCACGCCGAGCGAGGTGCGCGTGGTCGACCAGAGTGAAACCGAACGGGTGGTGCGCGTGTCGTTGTCCGATCTGCTCGATCCGGCGAACCGGTTCCTGGTGCGTGGCAGCCTCGGCTACCAGAGCCCGGCCTTCCAGGTCGACGGGATGCTGGTGTGGGGGCTGACCGGCGGAATCCTCGCCGGCCTGATCACCACACTCGGCTGGGAGCGGGAATGGGACCGCACCGACGTGCGTGATCTGGAAACCTCGCTGGCCGCGGTGGGGATGACGCTGTGAGCGCATCGACCTGGCTCGATATCGCTGTCGTCATCCTCGCCCTGCTGGCCGCCTCGTCGGGTTGGCGGCAGGGCGCGGTCGCGTCGGCGCTGGCCTTCCTCGGCGTCGTGCTCGGTGCCGTCGCGGGCATCCTGATCGCCCCGCACATCCTCATCCACATCGGTGAGGGCCGCAGCCGGGTGCTCGCCGGTGTGCTGCTGATCGTGGTGCTGGTGATCGTCGGCGAGGTCGCGGGCATGGTGCTCGGCCGCGCCGCGCGGGGCGGGATGCGGCACACCTTCACCCGCACCGTCGACAGCGTCGTCGGTGCGGTGCTGCAAGCGGTGGCCGTGCTGGTGACGGCGTGGTTGCTCGCGCTGCCGCTGGCCACCTCGTCGCAGCCGGCCATCGCGACCGCGATCAACGGGTCGCGGGTCCTGGCCGACGTCAACGATGTGGCGCCGAACTGGCTGCGCAAGCTGCCCAACGAGTTCTCCAAGCTGCTGAACACCTCGGGCCTGCCGGACGTCATCGGGCCGTTCGGCCGCGCGCCGATCGCCGCCGTCGAACCGCCGGACCCGAGTGTGCTCAGCAGCCCGGTGGCCGCCAGGCTGCAACAGAGCGTGCTGCGTATCCGCGGTGTCGCACCGAGTTGCCAGCGGGCGCTGGAGGGATCGGGCTTCGTCATCTCGCACGAACGGGTGATGACCAACGCGCACGTCGTCGCCGGTACCACCAGCGTCACGGTGGATACCGCCACCGGTCCGCTGGAAGCGGAAGTGGTGCTGTTCGATCCGTCCAACGACGTCGCGGTGCTGTCGGTCCCAGGTCTGACCGCACCGGAAATCCCGGAAGCCGCGGCCCCGGCCCGCTCGGGCGACAGCGCGATCGTGCTCGGCTACCCGGGCGGCGGGCGTTACACCGCGAGCGCCGCCCGCGTCCGCGAGACCCTTGACCTGACCGGCCCGACCATCTACCGCGACGGCACCATCGAGCGCGAGGTGTATACCGTCCGCGGACAGGTCCGGGCGGGTAACTCCGGCGGGCCGCTGGTGGACACCGAGGGCAATGTGCTCGGCGTGGTGTTCGGCGCGGCCGTCACCGACGACGACACCGGTTATGTGCTCACCTTGCAGGAGGTCCGCCGCCAGCTGGACGCGGCAGACGGGTCCAACTCGCCGGTCGCCACCGGGCCCTGCGTGCTGAGTTGACCGCAGCGGCACCCGGCGGCGATAGTGCCGCCGGGTGGTCGGGCCGTTGGCGATGCGGGGCAAGCCGACGAGAGGACCGCGGACGATGAGTACGGCGGCCGCGTGCCCGATCGGTGCGGCCTCGGCGCTCAGCCCAGCAGCTTGGCCAGCTCGGTGGTCACCGCTTCCGGGTTCTCCTGATGCGCGAAATGGCCGGCGTCGGGGATGGTGACCACTGTGCGGCGGGGGGAGAGTCGATGTCCGCGATGGATCGTCGTGGTGAGCACGTAGCGGTCCTGCTCGCCGCGCATCGACAGCACCGGGATGTCGATGGGCTTGCGCATGATGGCCATGAACCGGCGGCCGTCGGGCCGCCACTGGCTACGGAAGGCCCAGCGCTGGTACTCCAGCGAACAGTGGGCCGCTCCGGGAATCTGGATGGCCGAACGCATCCGGCGCGCGGTGTCGGTGAATTCGCTGCTCCCGGACCAGGATGCACCCACCCGCTCGCGCAGCAGACGCTCCACTTCGGCGCCGTCTCCCCGGGTCAACAGGTGTTCGGGGTACCGGGGCAGCTGGTAGCGCAGGAAGTTCGGCAGCCACGTCGAGCGCTGGGCTCGATCGCGCAAAACCGCACTCTTGAGCGCGGCCGGATGCGGGGAGCCGATCACCGCGATCGCCCGGACCAGACGCGGATGCATGACCGCCGTCGCCCAGCAGACCAGACCACCGTCGGCGTGCCCGACCAGGGTGGCCTCGGTGTGGCCGAGCGCGCGGATGAGCCCGGCGATATCGCCTGCGAGGGTCCAGCCGTCGTAGCCGCGCGGCGGTTTATCGCTGTCGCCGTAACCGCGCAGGTCCACCGCGACGGCGCGATAGCCGAGGTCGGACAGCCCGGTCAGCTGATGCCGCCACGACCACCAGAGGTCGGCGAATCCGTGCAGCAGCAGCACCAGCGGCGCATCCGTGCGTTCCGGCGCGGCCTCCACGATGTGGAAGCGGATGCCGTTGGCGTGAACGTCGCGATGGGTCCAGGGACCCTCATAACGGACGCTGGACGGGTCCGGCAGGAAGTTCGACGCCACGCCGATCGAGCGTAGTAGGCCGGGGCCGGGTGTGTCTCAGCGGGCGGGCTTGTCCATCGCGATCTTGTCGGCGGTCAGCTCGTGCTTGCCGTGCGCGCCGAGCCCACTGGGCAGCACCGAACGGGTCTGCTTGAGCGAGTCGATGGTCTTCTCCGGCGCGCGCAGCTTCTTGACCTTGCGGTAGCCGAGGAAGGCGAAGGTGGCCGTGGCGATCACCATCAGCGCGAAGACGATCCAGAACGCCGCCCATCGGTACAGCCAGATATCGAGGGTTTCCGCGACCGCGAAGAAGAAGAAGAAACTGCTGAACAACAGGATCGTCAGCGCGACGATGAAGAAGACGCTGCCCTGCAGGCCCTTCTTGATCTCGCCGGTCACCTCGGCTTTGGCCAGCTCGACCTCGGCCCGTACCAGCGTGGAGACCTGCTCGGTGGCATCGCGCACCAGGGTGCCGAAGCTGGCCGAGGCGGTCGGATCGACCTCGGACAGGGGGATCGCGGTCACGGTGCGTCCGGGGTCGTGCGGAGAGCCGTCTCGATGCGCGTCGCGTCCGTTACCGCCCTGTGTGACACTCACTTGGTCGACCCTTCTCCCTGTCCAGGCATCATTGTTCTCGTTCTAGCGCACGCGCGTCCCGCCGCGCCTGGTGGACACGCCCACGCCGCAACAGTAGCGCCGAACCGGCCAGTGACGCTGCCATAGAGGTCACCAAGATCGCTGCCTTGGCCAATTCCACGGCGGTTTCGTCCTCCAGCGCGAGTTCCGCCACGAGCAGGCTAACGGTGAAGCCGATCGCGCCGAGCACCGACAGGGCGAACATATCGCGATAACCGAGGTGTGCGGGACGTTTGGCGAGCCCGATCCGGATGGCGAGCCAGCTGAAGCCCATGATGCCGATGGTTTTGCCGAGCAGCAGACCGGCGATGATGGCCAGCGGCAGCCGATCGGTGAACAGATGGCCGAACACACTGGAGTTCAACGGGACTCCGGAGGCGAACAGCGCGAACAGCGGCACACACAGCCCCGCCGAGATCGGTTGCACCATGTGTTCCCAGCGGGTGGCGGGCGCTTCGGATTCACCGGGGTCCTTGCGGACTCGTGTCAACAGGCCCATTCCGACCCCGGCCAGCGTCGGGTGCACGCCGGCCTCGTGTAGCGCGTACCAGGCCACCAGGGCCAGTGGCAGATACACCAGCGGAGTGCGGATGCGCTTGTGCTGGGCCAGCCACCAGCCGGCGAAGCAGGCGAGCGCGGCGAGCAGCCACAGCAGCGACAACCCGGCGGTGAACAACACCGCGATCAGAACGATGGCCAGCAGGTCGTCGACGACGGCAAGGCTCAGCAGGAAGACTCGCGCGCTGGCCGGCACCCGGGAACCGGTCATGGCCAGGACCGCCAGCGCGAACGCGATATCGGTGGCGACCGGGATGGCCCAGCCGCGGTCCATGCCTGGCACGCCGTATCCGATGACGTAGGCGATGATCGCCGGCGTGACCACACCGCCGACGGCGGCGATGATCGGCAGCGCGGCCCGTTTGCGGTCGGCCAGCTCACCCACCACGAGTTCGCGTTTGAGTTCCAGGCCCGCCACGAAGAAGAAGACCGCCAGCAGCCCGTCCTTGGTCCAGTCGGCCAGCGTGAGTTCCAGGTGCAGCGGCGGAATGGCCAGCACCGCATCGGTCATCGTTTCGTAGCTCGCGCCCCACGGCGAGTTCACCCACAGCAATGCCACCGCGGCCGCGATGAGAAGCAATGAGCCGCCGACGGTTTCGGTGCGTAGATACCGGGACAGCTCCGAGCGCGCCGCTGTGATCACGGGAAACCTCTCGACAGGTCGGTCAGGGACCGCAGACGCGCGGCGAACCGCAGCGGATTCGACGTACACGACCACGCGCCGACCAGACTTCCCGGCACACCTTACGCAATTCTAACGGTTACACCCGGTGACAACCGAACCCACCGGGCGTAACCTGCCGCTTCTGCCGGAAAACCGCCGGTTCGACTCAGGCGCGCGAGGCCCGGATGGCTTCGAAAACGTTCGGATCGACCAGCGTCGAGGTGTCACCGAGTTCGCGGCCCTCGGCGACGTCGCGCAGCAGCCGCCGCATGATCTTGCCGCTGCGGGTCTTGGGCAGCTCCGGCACCACGTGGATCTCGCGGGGCCGGGCGATCGGGCTGATCTCCCTCGCGACCTCGGCCTTGAGCTCGTCGACCAGTTCCGCACCGGTGTCCTTGGCTTCGGCGGTGAGAATGACGAACGCGACGATGCCCTGCCCGGTGGTCTCGTCGCTGGCGCCGACCACGGCCGCCTCGGCCACGCCGGCGTGACCGACCAGCGCGGATTCCACCTCGGCGGTGGAGATGCGGTGACCGGACACGTTCATGACGTCATCGACCCGCCCGAGCACCCACAGGTCGCCGTCGGCGTCGAGTTTGGCGCCGTCGCCGGCGAAGTACCAGCCCTGTTCGGCGTAGCGCTCCCAGTAGGTGGCCTTGTACCGCTCCATATCGCCCCAGATGCCGCGCAGCATGGATGGCCACGGCTGGTCGAGCACGAGATAGCCGACGACGGCCGAATCGCCGGCCGGGCGCACGATAGTGCCCTCTTCGTCGACGACCTTCGCGGAGATACCGGGCAGCGGGGTCATGGCCGCACCCGGCTTGGCCGCCGTGACGCCGGGTAGCGGGGAGATCATGATCGATCCGGTCTCGGTCTGCCACCAGGTGTCGACGATGGGTGCGCTGCCGGAGCCGATGACCTCGCGGTACCACCGCCATGCTTCGGGGTTGATCGGCTCGCCGACCGAGCCGAGCACCCGGATCGAGGACAGATCATGGGCGTCGGGGATCTCGCGACCCCACTTCATGAACGTGCGGATGAGTGTGGGCGCCGTGTAATAGATGGTGACGCCGTACTTTTCGATGATCTGCCAGTGCCGGTGCTCATCGGGGAAGTTCGGGGTGCCTTCGTAAACGACTTGGGTGGCGCGGTTGGCGAGCGGG
>NZ_BAFY01000022.1 GCF_000308555.1 Nocardia cyriacigeorgica NBRC 100375
ATTCGGTGCGGTTGTGGCCTTTTCCACAGGCTCGGAGGGAGGACCTGAGGGGCTGGATCCGGGCCGGTACGCTGAAGCACTGAAATCAGCTTGTTTGTCGATCTGGGAGGAGCCTGCCGTGGCTCTTGTTGTTCAGAAGTACGGAGGATCGTCGGTCGCCTCGGCCGAGCGGATCCGGCGCGTCGCTGAACGGATCGTCGAAACGAAGAAGCAGGGGCACGAGGTGGTCGTGGTCTGCTCGGCAATGGGCGATACCACCGACGAGCTACTCGATCTCGCCCAGCAGGTCTCCCCGGAACCCCCCGCGCGCGAAATGGACATGCTGCTCACCTCGGGTGAGCGCATCTCCAACGCACTGGTCGCGATGGCCATCCACGCCCTGGGTGAAGAGGCGCGCTCGTTCACCGGCTCGCAGGCCGGCGTCATCACCACCGGTGCGCACGGTAAGGCCAAGATCATCGACGTCACCCCGAGCCGGCTCCGCGAAGCTCTCGACGACGGCCTGATCGTGCTGGTCGCGGGCTTCCAGGGCGTCAGCCAGGACAGCAAGGACGTCACCACCCTCGGCCGTGGCGGCTCCGACACCACCGCGGTCGCCCTGGCCGCGGCGTTGAAGGCCGATGTCTGCGAGATCTACACCGACGTCGACGGCATCTTCACCGCCGACCCGCGGATCGTGTCCGACGCGCAGAAGCTCGAGCAGGTCTCCTACGAGGAGATGCTGGAGATGGCCGCGTGCGGCTCGAAAGTCTTGATGCTGCGTTGTGTGGAGTACGCGCGGCGCTACAACGTGCCCGTGCATGTGCGCTCGTCGTACACCGACAAGGTGGGCACCACCGTTTACGGATCGATGGAGGACATCCCGATGGAGCAGGCAATCCTGACCGGCGTTGCGCACGATCGCAGCGAGGCCAAGGTGACTGTCGTCGGCCTGCCGGACGAACCGGGCTACGCCGCCAAGGTGTTCCGGGCGGTCGCCGACGCGGAAATCAATATCGACATGGTGTTGCAGAACGTCTCCGAGGTGGAGACCGGCAAGACCGACATCACCTTCACCCTGCCCAAGACCGAACTGGTCCGCGCGGTGCAGATCCTCACCGAGCGCAAGGCCGAGATCGGTTTCTCCGAGGTCCGCTCCGATGAGAACATCGGCAAGGTCTCCCTCGTCGGCGCCGGCATGAAGTCCCATCCCGGCGTCACCGCGACGTTCTGCGAGTCGCTGGCCGAGGCCGGCGTCAATATCGACCTGATCTCGACCTCGGAGATCCGCATCTCGGTGCTGGTCGCCGAATCCCAGCTCGACGAGGCGGTCAAGGTACTGCACCGGGCTTTCGATCTCGGCGGCGATGAGGTCGCCGTCGTCCACGCCGGAACGGGGCGATAACACATGGGTGTACGAGTAGGAGTCGTCGGCGCGACCGGACAGGTCGGCGCCGTCATGCGCAAGCTGCTCGAGGAGCGCGACTTCCCGGCCGACGAGGTGCGGTTCTTCGCCTCGGCCAGGTCCGCCGGTAAGAAGCTACCCTGGCGCGGCGGCGAGATCGTGGTGGAAGACACCGAGACCGCCGATCCGTCCGGGCTCGATATCGCGCTGTTCTCCGCGGGCGCCACGATGTCGCGGGTGCAGGCGCCGCGTTTCGCTGCCGCCGGCGTCACCGTCATCGACAATTCCTCGGCCTGGCGCAAGGACCCCGAGGTCCCGCTGGTGGTCAGCGAGGTGAACCCGGAGCAGACCCGCAATCTGGTCAAGGGCATCATCGCCAACCCCAACTGCACCACCATGGCCGCGATGCCGGTGCTCAAGCCGCTGCACGAGATCGCCGGTCTGCGCAGGCTCATCGTCTCCAGCTATCAGGCAGTGTCCGGTAGTGGCCTGGCCGGTGTGGAAGAGCTGGCCTCGCAGGCGCGCGCCGTGATCGACGACGCCGAAAAGCTCACCCACGACGGCGGCGCGGTCGATTTCCCGGCGCCGAACAAGTACGTCGCGCCGATCGCCTTCAATGTGCTGCCGCTGGCCGGTTCGCTGGTCGACGACGGCTCCGGCGAGACCGACGAAGATCAGAAGCTGCGCAACGAGAGCCGCAAGATCCTCGGTCTGCCCGACTTGCTGGTCAGCGGCACCTGCGTGCGCGTTCCGGTGTTCACCGGGCACTCGCTGTCGGTGAACGCCGAATTCGATCAGCCGCTGTCGGTGGCCCAGGCCGAGGAGATCCTGGCCAAGGCGCCCGGCGTGAAGCTGGTCGACGTGCCGACGCCGCTGCAGGCGGCCGGTCACGACGAGTCGCTGGTCGGCCGGATCCGGCAGGATCCTGGTGTGCCCGACGGTCGCGGTCTCGCGCTGTTCATCTCGGGTGACAATCTGCGTAAGGGTGCCGCGCTCAACACCATTCAGATCGCGGAGGTCCTGCTCGCCGACCGCTGAGCCGACTCACCTCACGACCGAGCCCGGCCGTCGCTGCACAGCGGCGGCCGGGCTCGTCTGGTCAGCGGATACCCGGTGTACGCGGGTCGGGGCCGAGGCAGGCCAGGATGGCGCAGCCGGGTGGTGCGTCGCTGAACGGCGGGCGCAGCGGCTGGTTCAGGCAGGCGAAGACGTTGCAGCCCGGATAGGCCGACGGCCCGACCCCGACGATGGCAAGCAGGATGTCGCTGTCGATGAAGGCATTCGGGTCCAACGTCAGCGGCGGCTCGACGTACGGTCCGGGATCCGGGACCGGCGGCTCATGGAAGGCGGCGAACAGCCTGCGGAAGAATTCGTGTGGCAGTTCGGCCGTGTTCTGGATGACGCCGGACGGCCCGTACCTGCTGACGTTTCCGAACATCCCGGTCCACACCACGGTCAGATCCTGGCTGGGAAAAACGAAAACGTTCTGCATCCCCATGCCTGCCATGGAGTACATGTCCTGCGGTAAGAAGTCGGCGTTCTCGGCACAGGCGGGGCCGAGCCAGAACAGGTAGCCGTAGCAGTGATTGGTCGCAGACGGCGTGCGGGCTTTGTCCAGATAGCTCCGCGAGACGAGTTGCGTTGCGCCCCAGCGTCCGTCGTTGGCGACGAGCAGGCCGAGCTTGGCCAGATCGTTCGGCGGGATCATCAGGTGCGCGTACCCGTAGGTGTGGCCGGCGCGGTCGCGGGCCCAGTAGTAGTCGCCGCGTGCGATGCCGAGCGGGTCGAACAGCTCGCGCTGCGCGAACTGCTGCAGCGGTTCGCCGACGGCCAGCTCCATCACATACGCCAGCAGGTCGACATTGCGCTGGCTGTAGCTGAATACGGTGCCCGGCTCATGATCCAGCGGCACACCGAGGGCCTGCACCGCGCTGTTCGGATCGAGCGGGATCACTCCGGTGATGCCTTCGGTGACCACCCCGACGCGCATCCCCGACGATTCGGTCAGCAGATCCTCGACGGTGATCGAGCGCCGTTGCTCGTCGCCGAGACCGGCGGGCAGATACCGTCCGATGGGGGCGGCGATATCGAGTTTGCCCTGGTCCGAGGCAATTCCGGCAAGCAGGGAGACAACGCTCTTGGTGACGCTCCAGACATTCCAGGCCACATTGCCGGTCTGCTCGTTGGTCGGACCTTCACCGATCAGGCAGTTGTGCCGAAAAATCTGGACGTTCAACCGATTCCGGGTGCTCGCGAAGGTGAGCGCCTCGGCCAGGCGGTGCGAATCCAGCCCTACCGCTTCGGGTTCGGCTCGTTCGAGTTGCCGTCCTGAGGTCACCGAGCACTGTGCCTGCGCGGTGGTGGGTGGCGCCGCTGCCGCGGACGCGGCGAAGACGTGCCCGGCAACCAGTGCAACCGCCGTGACCCCTACGAGGAGTCCGCCCAAACGCCCCATGCCGATCAGGTTAGCGCCCGGCACCGGTCGCGGCCGGTATATGCGAAACGCCAGTGGTGATGTCGGTGCCGCCAGGTCTG
Source organism: Nocardia cyriacigeorgica NBRC 100375 (assembly GCF_000308555.1). Taxonomy (GTDB): domain Bacteria; phylum Actinomycetota; class Actinomycetes; order Mycobacteriales; family Mycobacteriaceae; genus Nocardia; species Nocardia cyriacigeorgica. The sequence continues at coordinate 3,920 of NZ_BAFY01000022.1, forward strand.
CCCGACCTGGCGGCCCATCCGGCAAGCGCCTCTCGGCGAGTGGTCGCTCGTAGCGACAGATGGGGTGAGGCCCGGGGCTGCTCGGATGCCGACAGCGGGGTTCAACGAGGTGCGTAAGGGAACTATTCCGAGCCGAAGTTGTGACGCGCGCCACTACACTTGGCGCCGAACCTCGGCGCGGCAACTCGTCAGTTATTTTCTTGACTAATTCCAGAAAAGGTGGAGACTCGAAGTATGCACACCGACAGCACCGATCCCCGCGAGCAGTTGCGAGCGGCCGGTCTGCGGGTCACCGCCCCGCGGGTAGCGGTGCTCGACGCGGTCGCGGCTCGTCCGCATTCCGACGCCGACACCGTCGCTGTCACCGTCCGGCAACAGCTGGGCTCGGTCTCCACCCAGGCCGTCTACGACGTGCTGCACGCCTGCGTCCGCGCGGGCATCCTGCGGCGCATCGAGCCGGCCGGGTCGGCGGCGCTCTACGAGGCCAGAACCGGCGACAACCATCACCACCTGGTGTGCAGGAACTGCGGCACGGTCGTGGACGTGGACTGTGTCGTTGGCAGCGCCCCCTGCCTGCAACCCGATGACGAACACGGTTTCGCCATCGATGAGGCAGAGGTCGTGTTCTGGGGCCTGTGCCCGAACTGCCGTCCGGACCGACGGCCGACACTCTGACAGTCCCGGGTCAGCCCATCCCGGGTCCGTTGACAGCCGAGGAGGCTTCTATGACCAAGCCGACAACCACCAACACCGGCATTCCCGTCGAAAGCGACAACGAATCGCTGACCGCGGGAACCCAAGGCCCCGTTCTGCTGCACGACCACTACCTGATCGAGAAGCTCGCGCAGTTCAACCGGGAGCGGGTGCCGGAGCGCATCGTGCACGCCAAGGGCTCGGGCGCGTACGGCGAACTGGTGGTGACCAACCCGGAGATCGCGAAGTACACCAAGGCCAAGCTGTTCCAGCCCGGCGCGCGCACCGAATCGCTGGTGCGGTTCTCCACCGTCGCCGGTGAGCAGGGCAGCCCCGACACCTGGCGTGACCCGCGCGGTTTCGCGATCAAGTTCTACACCGAGGACGGCAATTACGACCTCGTCGGCAACAACACCCCGGTCTTCTTCATCAAGGACTCCATCAAGTTCCCCGACTTCATCCGCTCGCAGAAGCGGCTGCCCGGTTCGGGTCTGCGCGACCACAACATGCAGTGGGATTTCTGGACGCTGCGCCCGGAATCGGCGCATCAGGTCACCTGGCTGATGGGCGACCGCGGCATCCCGAAGAGCTACCGGCACATGAACGGCTACGGCTCGCACACCTATCAGTGGATCAATGCCGAGGGTGAGCGGGTGTGGGTGAAGTACCACTTCCGCACCGATCAGGGCCAGGACTTCCTGACCCAGGCCGAGGCCGACCGGCTCGCCGGCACCGACCCCGACCTGCATCGCAAGGATCTGTGGGACGCCATCGAGCGCGGGGACTTCCCGAGCTGGACCGTCTACGTGCAGATCATGCCGGTCGCCGAAGCCGAGACCTACCGGTTCAACCCGTTCGACCTCACCAAGGTCTGGTCCAAGAAGGACTACCCGCTGATCGAGGTCGGCAAGTGGACGCTCAACCGCAATCCGCGCAACTTCTTCGTCGAGATCGAGCAGGCCGCGTTCGAGCCGTCGAACATCGTGCCCGGTATCGGCTTCTCTCCGGACAAGATGCTGCTCGGCCGCGTCTTCGCCTATGCCGACGCCCACCGCTACCGCATCGGCACCAACTACGCGCAGCTGCCGCCGAACGCACCGCGCGCCGCGGAGGTCAACACCTACTCCAAGGAAGGCGCGATGCGGTACCACTTCAACGAGCCGGAGGTGCCGGTGTACGCGCCGAACTCCTACGGCGGGCCGCACGCCGATCCGGAACTGGCCGGTGACGGCGGTGCCTGGGAGTTCGACGGCAAGGCCGTGCGGGCCGGCTACATCCAGCACGCCGAGGACGGCGATTTCGTCCAGCCCGGCATTCTGGTGCGCGAGGTGCTCGACGACGAGCAGCGCGACCGCCTGGTGAGCAATATCGTCGGCCATGTGCTCGGCGGTGTGCAGGAGCCGGTGCTGAGCCGGGTCTTCGAGTATTGGAAGAACGTCGACAGCGAGCTCGGCAAACGCGTCGAGGAAGGTGTGCGCGCCGGCCTCAACGGCAACGGCTGACCCTGTCGGTCCCGATGCCCGCGTGCCCGCGTGCCAGCGTGGCCGTGGGCATCGCTCGTTGCCGGTACCGGCCTGAGACCGGGTATGGGAATGTGCTCGGAAACGTTCCGCCCCTGACCATTTCGGTCAGGGGCGGATTTCTTCTGTCCAGCGGGTACCGCAGGTCTTAGAGCAGACCGAACCAGTAGATCACGCAGGCCAGCATCCAGACGACCACGGTTTCCATCGACGCTCTCCCAATCTTCTTGCCGTACTTCCATCATGGCGCGAATCGAGCACCCGCGCCGCAAACTGGTCCAGTTTCGCCGATCGGGGCCGCTCCAACGGGGATTACAAGGCTGCAAGTTCTTCTTAAGGGCGCGCCAAGCCGGGGGCGGCATTGTTTGTGTCAACACCGGAACACACCGGAACGAACAGACCGAAACCCCGAACAGGACGTAACGACGATGATCGGCAAGCTGACCACCGCCCTTGCTCTCGCCACCACGACCACCGCCCTTGTTCTCGGTGCGGGCACCGCGTCGGCCGCCACCGAGGGCGTCCCCGGTGCCGCCGTCACCGGCCAGGCCACCTGCACCCACAAGAACGACAAGATCCGGATCGAGATCGACTCGCCGGTCGTCTACGCCCAGCCCGGCTACCTGCCCGGTGAGAACCAGCAGATCCGCTACCGCACGGTGATCGTCGACGCCGCCCAGGGGACCCTCGCCGTGGCAGGCGAGTGGGAGACCGGCAAGGCCACCGACACCAAGGCCGCCGACATGGACGACACCAAGGTGGACGTCCTGCGCAACGACCCGAACGCCTACCTGGTCATCCAGGAGGTCGAGTGGCTCGCGCCCGACGGCGAGAACCCGGTCGCCAAGACCGACCTGTACGCGACCAGCTACCTGATCAAGGACGGTCGCACCGAGCTCGGCACCTTCGACTACTGCCAGTAGCCGGGGTCCGAATAGACGGGGGACGGTGATCGGGCCGGGGAGGGCCCGATCCACCGGAAACGCAGCCGACGCCACTGGGGAGGGGTGAACGCTGCGGGCGCCGGACCGGGGAGATTCGGTGCCGGACGAGGCCGGGCCGGGGAGGGCCCGAGGGTATCCGAGCGGAGCAGGCCGGGGAGGACCTGACGGGGGCGGATACCGGGTGGGGCCTCGATGGGGGATCGGGGGACGCCGGGAGGGGTGACATCGGGTGCGGGGACTCGATGGACGAGCCCGGCGGGGGGGCGGTGCCTCCTGACTGCCTCGGGGGTGGGCGGTCAGGAGGGGCCGAGGGGGTGCCTTTGTATCGGCCGGACCGGTCTCGCGGGGTGATCGGTCCGGCCGGGCAGGTCAACGCGAGACGTCACGGCTCTTCCGGAAGCTGAGCAGCAGAGCGACTGCGGTCACGATCCATACGGTGAGCGCGACCCAGGCTTCGCCGCCGCCGAAGGTAACCATCCACTGCTCGGCGATGGCCGAGCCCAATTCACGGGTGCCGACGCCGTACATGCCGACGGGGAACACGATGCTCCACAGGCCCGGTTCGTAGGCCAGGCGGATGTGCTGGACGAAATGTCGCCACACGCCCGCCACCAGCAGCAACGGGATCAACCAGCTGCCGAAGGCCCACAGCAGGACCGCCACCCCGATCAGCACCGGCCGCACCGACGTCAGCAAATGTATGCCGTCGAGATGCAGCAGCTGGGCCGCGGCCAGCACGCTGATCGCGGTGGCACCCATGAAGACCCAATAGGCGGGCACCAGGCGCGCGGCGGTGAGATTGTCGGTGAACAATGTGGCCAGCACCAGCGTCGCCACCAGCAGATACAGCATGGTGCCCACCGACCAGCACAGTAGCGCCGGTACCGCGAAGCGCCCCGCCCAAGGTTGCGGGAGCGCGGTGGCCGCGACCGCGAGCGATTGGGTCGCGACCACCCAGATGAACCAGGTGCCGTCGGCACTCAGGCCCGCCGGTCCGCGATGGTGCACCATCAGCAGGGCCGGGATGCCGTAGCCGAGGATCAGCCAGGCCAGCGCGGCTACCGCGAGGAATGTCATGGCCGCTACCAGGTGATCTCGTCGGGACAGCCCGGTCGACATGACCGCTGCCGCGGCGACGAAGGTCAGGTAGGTGAAGCCGGTCGCGGGGTTCATCGCATCGGCGACGGCGGCGGCCCGGTACTTCACCAGGCGGACGAGTGTCGCCACGATGAGGATCGCGAAGGCGGCAAGCGCCAGGTACAGCATGATCGCCGACAACGTGTCGGCACCGGCCGAGCCCACCGCCCTGGAGACGATGCCGGTCGCCATCACCGACGCGAACCAGGCGGGCTTCAGATTCTCGACCGGGCTCGTGCGCACATCGACCATGGCCGTCACCTTGGTCAGTGTGACACGGCGGTAACCGCTTCGGCGGCAACCGCGACCGGCGACATGCCTACGCCGGCCACCTCGGTGACCGGCGGGGCGAGGTCAGCGTGCGGGCGTGGTGGCCGGGTATTCGGGCAGGTTGTAGCTTTCGGTCTTGGACAGCATCTTCATCATGAGCGGCTTCATGATCCGCGCCGTCATCAGTTTGCTGACCAGCAATCCGGCCCGGATCCCGAAGCGGGTCGTCGGGGTCATCGCGCGCAGGCCACCGGGCTGCAATTCCTGCGCGAGCGCGACGAACGGACGCAGCACTCGCTGATAGTTCTCCAACGCCCGGCGCGGGTCGTCGCGGTGTGCGGCGATCTCCCCGGCCAGCACGTACGCGCCGACCAGCGCCATGGCGGTGCCCTGGCCGGTGAGCGGGGAACCGCAATAGCCTGCGTCACCGAGTAGCGCCACCCGGCCCTCGATCCAGCTCGGCATATCGATGCGGGCCAGCTCGTCGAAGTAGAAGTCGTCGGCCTCGGACATCGCCGCGGCGATAGCCGGTGCGGTCCAGCCGCCACCGGCCAGGCGTTCGCGGATCAGCTGCTGTTGGGCCTGCACGTTCCGGCGCAGTGCCGGGTCGGCCTCGGCGCGGATGACCACCAGCGCCTTGGCGGTGGCCGGGTCGGCGTCGGGCCGCATGCCGAGACCGGTCGCGCCGGGCAGCGAATGCATGGTGAACCAGTGCGGTTCGATGCCTGCGGGCGTCGGCATGGTGAAAAAGGACATGTAGCCGCCGAGGTAGGTGCTGAACTGTTCCTCCGGGCCGAAGACCAGGCGGCGGGTGGCCGAGTGCAGGCCGTCGGCGCCGATGACGAGGTCGAAACGTTCGGTGGCGCCCGAGGCGAAAGTGACCTGTGCACCGTCGTCGTCCTGGGCGAGCGTCTCGATCCATTCGCCGTAGCGGTAGTCGCAGCCGCCGGCCGCGTCGATGGCGTCGAGCAGCACCTGGTTCAGGTCGCCGCGGGTGATCTCGATCTCGGCGACGCCGCCCTTGCCGTCGAACATGTCCGCGGGCATGCGCAGCAATTCCTTGCCGTCGGCGTCGACATGGAGCATGCCGCGTTCGTCGAGCTGGTGGGCTCGGATGCCGGGCATCAGGCCCATTCGCTCGGCCACCTCGCGGCTCGGCCCGCGCAGGTCCACGGCTTGGCCGCCGGGTCGCGGAGCAGCGGCGCGTTCGATCACGGTGACCGGGATGCCGTGCCGGAGTAGTTGCAGCGCAACGGCGTTTCCGCCGATGCCGCCGCCGGATACGAGGACGCGGGGGCGGTCGGCGGCCTCAGAGGTGCGGGTGGCGGGCTGGGTGCTCATCGCTTGTTCCTTCGTTTGCTCGAACGTCTAAGACGAATGTCTAACAGACGGCTTGCACATCTGTCTAGTACAGATGTTCAAGACGTGCGTACGATGTGGCTATGGGAAACAAGGAGGACCTGCTCGCGGCCGCTCGGGCCTGCGTATACGAGCGCGGATTCGCCGCCACCACGGCGCGCGATATCGCCAACGCGGCGGGGGTGAGCCTGGCCGCGATCGGCTATCACTTCGGATCGAAGGAGCGGCTGCTGACCGAGGCGCTCACCGCGGAGTCGGGCCGCGAGATCGGCGACGCGCTCGATGAGCGGATCAAGGCCGCGAGCAAGGACGGCCGGTCACCGGCCGAGGCGTTCCCGCTGGTGTGGAACGACATCGCCGAGGTCTTCGCGCGCAATCGGCAGATGCTGGTGGCGAGTGTGGAGAACGTGATCCGCATTCACCGCACGCCGAGCGAAGCGGCGCATATGTCCGGGCTGCTCGCCGAGGCCGTCTCGGAACTGGCGGACCTGGTTGCGCAGTCGCATCCGGAATTGAGCGATGAACAGGCGCGGGCGATCGCGCGGCTGTACTTTGCGTTGCTGAACGGGCTGGCGCTGCAATGGATTACCGAGCCCGAGGGGGAGCTGCCGAGCGGGGATGAGCTGGCGGTGGCGATCGCGGCGCTGGCCTCGCGGAGTTGACCAGCGGCACCGGTGTGCTGATCCGGAGTCGGCGTCGCTACCGCGCGCCCGAACCACTCAGTTCAGCTGCTCGAGGTACTTCTTCCACCCGCCGAACTCGGTGATGTCGGTGGCCGCGACTGCCGCATCGTAGGTGCACGCGAAACCGACGACCGTGCGGCCGTCTTCGAGCTCGATATTCGCCAGCGCCATCGGAGCGGGGAGCGCGGAGAGGAAGGATCCGAGGCCGGCGGCCGAGACCCCGAACAGCTCCCCGACGATCGGTGCGCCCTGGCCGGGACCGTGCCGCACCAGGCCCGGCTTGGGTGGCGTGGTGTCGAGGGCGGTGAGGCGGTAGGCGTCGGTGGTGCGGATTTCGCCGGCGAACCGGGCGCCGATCTGTTCCAGCTGCCAGTGCAGCGGCTGCCCGCGCAGATGCGCACCGAAGACGGCGAGTTCGGCGTCATGGTCGAACAGCGCGGGCGTCGAGTCGGTACCGATCAGGCGCGCCGCGATATCGATGGCGACCTGGTCGGCGAAGGCGGGCACGACCACCATCACGCCGAAGGGGGAACCGTCTTCGGTGGGCGCGCCCGGCACCGCTACCGCCGCCATGTCGAGCAGGTTGCAGAAGTTGGTGAAGGTGCCCATCCTTCGGTTGATGGTGACGGGGTCGGCCTGCACGGCGGCAATGGCCGGGTGTTCGGTGGTGGTCGGCAGCAGCAGCCCGTCGTAACCGTCGAGCAGGGCTTTCGCGGCCGCACGGGCGGTCGCCAGGGTGTTCAGATCGGCGGCGAAGCCGGGGCCCGTGGTGTGCTCGGCGGCGCGGATGATGGCGGTGACCGTTGGGTTGAGGGTCTCCGGCGGGGCGGTGGCCAGGAACTCGCCGACCGCGGCATAACGCTCGGCGACGATCGCGCCGTCGTAGAGCAGCAGGGCCGCGTCGAGCAGGACCGAGATGGGGATTTCGGTGACCGAAATTCCGCAATCGACCAGTCCGGCAATCGTTGTAGTGAACGCCTCGCGGTACGGCGCGCTCAAAGCGGTCAGATCGGCGGCACACGGGATGGCGAGCCTCGGCTGCCGGGGCGCGCTCAGCAGTACGTCGGCGGGCCGTGTCCGGCTGCGCGGATCGCGCGGCTCCGGGCCCGCCATGATCGCGGCAGCGGACACAGCCCGTTCGAGGTCGGCGGCGAAGACGGTGACGGCGTCGAAATCCGCGCAGGCCGGCACCACGCCGTGCGCCGGAACCACACCGAGGGTCGCCTTGATCCCGACGATGCCCTGCAAGGCCGCGGGGACCCGGCCGGACCCGGCGGTGTCGGTGCCGATGCCGATATCGGCGATGCCGAGCGCGACCGCAACGGCCGAACCCGAACTGGACCCACCCGAAACCAATTCGGGAGCAAAGGCATTGCGCACCGGGCCGTACGGACTGCGAGTACCGACCAGACCGGTGGCGAACTGATCGAGGTTCGTCTTGCCGAGCACGATCGCACCGGCCGCGATCAGCCGTTCGACCGCGGACGCGGTCACCTCCGGGGTGTAGGCGAAGGCCGGGCAGGCCGCGGTGGTCGGCAATCCGGCGACGTCGACGTTGTCCTTGACCGCGACCAGCAGTCCGGCCAGCGGCAGCCGCTCACCGTCGGACAGACGCTGTTCGATGGCGGCGGCGTCGGCGGTGACCTCGGCTTCCGGACGCAGGGTGATCCACACCTCCGGCCGGTCGACCTCCGCGATCCGGCGATAGGCGGCGGCGACGCGCGCGGTGGGCGAACCGGGTAGGGCGTTGCCGGGGAGGCCGGTCATCTAGTCGACTCCGATCACTGCGAGAGGGGTTCCTGGTTCCACTTTGGCACCCGGGGTGGCGAGTACCTTCAGTACCGTGCCCGATTGGGGGCATTGCACCGGCAATTCGAGTTTCATCGCTTCCAGTACGGCGACCGTCGACCCGGCGGTGAGGCGCTGTCCCGCCTCGACTTCCACCCGCCAGACGTTGCCGATCATCGGCGCGGTCACCACCGTGGCCTCGGCGGGCATGCCGTCGAGCGGATCGTCGACGGTCTCGCTGACGATCTCGGCGCTGCCGCGATCGAATTCACCCGCGGCCTGCCACGCCTGTTTTTCCGCCTCGAACGCGGCCGCCTGCCTGGTCTCGAATTCCGCGATCGAATCGGCCTCATCGCGCAGCAGGCGCAGATGGTCGGCCAGGGCGAAGGTGCCTTCGCTGACCTCGGCGTCGAACCGTCCGGCGGTGGCGGCGGCGCGGTAGTCGAGCAGCTGTTCGGCGCTGACCGGTTCCCAGACGATGCGGTCGAAGAACCGGAACAGCCAGGGAGTTCCGGATTCGAACGGCGCGCGCTGGCGGTAACTCGACCAGATCGGCACCGTCCGGCCGATGAGCTGATAGCCGCCGGGGGAGGCCATGCCGTAGACGCACAGGTACTTGCCGCCGATACCGACGGCGTCGGAGGGGGTCCAGGTGCGCGCCGGGTTGTACTTGGTGGTCACCAGCCGGTGCCGCGGGTCGAGCGGAACCGCCAGCGGTGCACCGAGATACACATCGCCGAGGCCGAGCACGAGATACTCGGCGGCGAAGACGGTGGCGCGGACGTCGTCGACGCTGTCGAGACCGTTGATACGGCGGATGAACTCGGTATTGGACGGCAGCCAGGGCGCACTGTCGCGCACACCGTTGCGATAACGGTCGATGGCTTCGGCGATCGACGGGTCGTCGAACGACAGCGGCAAGCGGATGGTTCGGCTCGGCACCACCAGGTCCTGGGTGGCGGGGAGTTCGGTCTCCAGCTCGGCAAGCACCCCGAGCAGTCGATGCTGGGCAAGGACGTCGGGATCGAAGTGGATGTGCAGCGAGCGCACACCGGGCGTCACGTCGATGATGCCGGGGAGCCCGGCACCGGCGAGCGCGGTGGACAGTGCGTGCACCCGCATCCGCAGGCCGAGATCGAGCACCATCTCGCCGTATTCGACCAGCACATTGTCGTCGCCACCGCGCAGGTAGCGGACCCGCGGACGGTCGGCGGTGCCGTCGACGCCGCCGAGGATGCCGCGATCACTCAGCCCGGCAAGCGGTTTCGGCACGGCGGTGCGGGCGCGCGCGGGGTTCGACGCGCGCAGCTCGCCCGCCGTGGCGTCGTCCACCGGGACGAATCGGACGGTATCGCCCGGCCGCAGCTGGCCCAATTTCCAGCGGTGCGCCGACACCACCGTCAGCGGGCAGGCGAAACCGCCGAGACTCGGGCCGTCGGGGCCGAGCAGGATCGGGGTATCGCCGGAGACATTGAGCGCGCCGACGCTGTACGGGTTGTCGTGCAGATTCGACGGGTGCAGGCCGGCCTCCCCGCCGTCGGTGCGCGACCAGGTGGGTTTGGGGCCTTCCAGCCGGATGCCGGTGCGATTGGCGTGGCTGCCGACGCGCCACTCGTGGGTGTAGAACTGCGCCATGTCGGCGTCGGTGAAGTAGGCGGGGGCGGTCTGCGGGCCTTCGCCGACGGCCAGCTCCCAGAGATGGCCGAAATCCGGGCGCCGCCCGGGCGGGATCGGGCGCGGTTCGGCCTCGGCCGCGTCGGCCAGGTGCAGTACATCGCCGTTGACCAGTGCCTTACCCGTGACGCCGCCGAAACCGCCGAGGGTGAAGGTGGCGGCGCTGCCGTGGTAGAGCGGCGCGTCGAAGCCGCCGCGCACGGCGATATAGGTGCGCAGGCCGCTGTCGGCGGGGGCGCCGACATCGAGCACGCTGCCCGCGGCCACGGTGATCGGCTCCCACATCGGCACGGGTTCGCCGTCCACCGCGACCGGCGCGTCGGCACCGCTCACACACACCACGGCGGTATCCGAGAAGCGCAGCCGCGGGCCGTGCAGCGTGCACTCCAAGGCGGGGGTGCCGGCCGGGTTGCCGACGGCGGTATTGGCGAGAGTGAACGAGAGGTCGTCCATCGGGCCCGACGGTGGAATACCCACCTCCCACAGGCCGATCCGGCCGGGATGATCCTGGATCGTGGTCATGGTGCCGGGGCGTTCGACGTCGATCCGGGCGGCGGTGGCCGGGATGTCGGCGAGGGTGGCGGTGACGTGGGCGGCCCGGCGCACGGTCGGGTCGGTCGTCGCGGCGAGCAGTTGCGGCAAGTTGGTCTGTACGCCGTGGATGCGGGTGTGGGTGAGCGCGTCGGTCAGCGCGCTGAACGCTTCGTCGCGATCGGCGCCCTGGGTGATCACCTTCGCCAGCAGCGGGTCGTAGTAGGGGCTGACCTCGGTGCCGGTGCCGATCCAGGTGTCGACCCTGGCCTGTTCGGGGAACGTGGCCTCGGTGATCAGGCCCGCACTGGGACGGTAGTCCTGGCCCGGGTCCTCGGCATAGACCCGGGCCTCCACGGCCCAGCCATCGATCGGCGGGCCGGACTCGGGCAGCTCGTCCAGCATCGCGGTATCACCGCCCGCCAACCGCAACATCCACTCCACCAGGTCGACCCCGGTCACCGCCTCGGTGACCGGATGCTCCACCTGCAGGCGGGTATTCATCTCGAGGAACGAGGCCGTGTCGCGGTCGGCGTCATAGACGAATTCCACCGTCCCCGCCGAGCGGTAGCCGACCGAACGGGCCAGCTCGCGCGAGGTCGACAGCAGCCGCTGCGACAACTCGGCGGTGAGGCCCGGTGCCGGCGCCTCTTCGATCACCTTCTGATTGCGCCGTTGCAGCGAACAGTCACGGGTGCCGAGGCTGACCACCCGGCCGTGACCGTCACCGAACACCTGCACCTCGACATGGCGGGCCCGCGCCACGAACCGTTCCAGGAACACGCCCGAAGTGGCGAAATTCGTCGCGGCCAGCCGCTGCACCCGCTGGTAGGCGGCACGAAGCTGGTCGGCGTCATGGCAGGCCTGCATGCCGATGCCGCCGCCACCGCCCACGGCCTTGAGCATGACCGGGAAGCCGATCCGTTCCGCCTCGGCAACGGCGTGATCGGCAGATTCGAGCAGGCCGGTGCCGTCGACCAGCGGCACGCCGACCGCGCGGGCGGTTTCACGGGCGGTGTGCTTGTCGCCGAAGATCCGCAGCTGTTGCGGGGTCGGGCCGACGAACGCGATACCGGCCTTCGCCACCTCGGTCGCGAATTCGGAGTTCTCGGAGAGGAACCCGTATCCGGGATGGATGGCACCGGCGCCGGTGGCCAGCGCTGCCTCGATCACCCGATCGGTGCGCAAGTAGGATTCGGCAGCCGCGCTCGGCCCGAGATGTGCTGCCGCGTCCGCCATTTCGACGTGTGCTGCGCCGGCGTCGGCATCGGAATAGACCGCGACCGTCTTCAGGCCGAGGATGCGGGCAGTGCGCATGATGCGGCAGGCGATCTCGCCTCGATTGGCGACGAGGACGGTATCGAAATCCAGGCTCACGTCGGGCTCCTGTGTTCGGTTGGGGCTAGTCGGTGGCCAAGGACATGGCCGCGATCGCGCGGGTGACGCGGTCGAGTACGACGTCCAGCGATTCGCCGATATGGGTGTGCAGCAACCGGTAGGCCAGCGAAAGATCCTCGGCGAGAACGGCATCGAGGATGGCCAGATGCTCGGAGATGGTGGTCTCGATGCGGTTGTTGACCATGAAGTCGTACATCCGGACATGGCGGATGCGAGAGTTCACCGAGCGCAGCGCCCGCACCATCTCGGCATTGCCGGAGGCGGTCAGCAGGGTGACGTGGAATTCCTCGTCGCGGACCACGAAACCCGGCTCCTGTTCGGGTGGGTCGCCCTGCAGGTCCAGCCAGGACTTGCGTTCGGCGGTCAGCAGCGCCTTGTCGTGCACAACCTCCGGGTTCTGCATCGCGCGCTGTAAACCGCCGAGTTCCAGGGTGATTCGCAACTCGTACAGGTCGCGCACCAGCGGAATGCTCGGGCGCACGGGCGAGAACCCGTACTCCTCACGTTGCAGCAAGCCGTCCGAACAGAGCACGGTGAGCGCCTCGCGGACCGGTGTGCGCGAGATGCCGAAGCGCGCGGAGACCTTCGGTTCGGTGAGGCGTTCGCCGAACTTGATGTCGCCGTTCATCAGTTCCGCGCGCAGCGTTTCGTACACCACGTCTCGCAACGGTTTTCCCGAGGTATCGGCCGGTGTGGCCACCCGTGTCGACATGCCTGTATACGCTATGGACCTCGCGTTTCCGTGGAATCACCGTGCGTAACCGGTAGGTAAGCGTGTGCTCACGGCGCCGAATGCGCCGCTGCGCGTTCCCGAATTTCCCCAGGTCGGTCGCAGTCGCGATCGCATGTAGACAAATCGCTGATTCTGTCTTACCGTCGGAACATGTTGGCAAATGAGTCTCGTGTCGATCCGTTGTTCGAACTGCGCTCCGGCCCGACCTGGCGAGAGCCATGGGCGATGTATGCCGCGCTGCGCGAGCACGATCCGGTGCACCGGGTGGTGCCCGCCGAGCAACCCGACCACGACTACTGGGTGCTGACCCGGCACGAGCACGTCTACGCCGCAGCCCGCGACACCGACACCTTCTCCTCCCGCGACGGGCTCACCGTCGAATACGGCGAGCTCGAGCAGATCGGGTTGACCGCGAACCCGCCGATGGTCATGCAGGATCCCCCGCAGCACACCGAATTCCGCAAGCTCGTCGCGCGCGGATTCACCCCGCGCCAGGTCGCCGACGTCGAGCCGGTGGTGCGCGGCTTCGTCCGCGAACGGCTGGACCGGCTGGCCGAGCAGGGCGGCGGCGATATCGTCAAAGATCTGTTCAAACCGCTGCCGAGCATGGTGGTTGCCTACTACCTCGGGGTGCCCGAGCAGGATCGGGACCGGTTCGACGGCTGGACCGACGCCGTGGTCGCGGCGAGCACCGAACGCACCGCGGCCGCCCAGCAGGCCTCGATGGAGATGCTCGGCTACTTCGCCGAACTGATCAAACGCAGGCGCACCGATCCCGGCGACGACACCGTCTCGCTGCTGGTGCAGGCCGGGATGGCCGCCGACGACGCCGATGTCGACGGTCTGGTGCAGATCCTGGCCTACACCTGGACCATGGTCGCCGGTGGCAACGACACCACCACCGGACTGCTCGGCGGCGCTGTGCAGCTGCTGCAGCAGCATCCCGAGCAGCGCGCGGCACTCGCCGAGGACCCCGACCGCATCAAGCTCGCCGTCGAGGAGTTCGCACGGCTGACCTCGCCCGTGCAGGGGCTGGCGCGCACGGCCACCCGAGATGTGGAGCTGGCCGGGGTCACGATTCCGGCCGGTCGCAAAGTGCTGCTGGTGTACGGGTCCGCGAACCGGGACGAGCAGGCCTTCGGTGCCGACGCCGCTGAACTCGACATCGACCGGAATCCCCAGCGCATCATGACCTTCGGGCACGGGCCGCACCACTGTCTCGGCGCGGCGGCCGCCCGTATGCAGGCGAGGGTGGCGTTGGAGGAGCTGTTGGCGCGGTTCCCGGATTATCGCGTCGACATCGATGCGGTGGAGTATGCGTCCGGGCCGTATGTGCGTAGGCCAACCACCGTGCCGTTCCGGTGCGCGGGCTGAGAAGATCAGCCGATGAGTGCTGACTGGTTGGCGGGTGGCCGGGCCGAACTGGCGGCCGAGCGGATCCTCGACGCGGTACGTGCCCTGTCGATGGACAAGGGCGTCACCGGGGTCGGTATGGCCGAGGTCGCGGAGGCGGCCGGTTGTTCGCGGGCGACGCTGTACCGCTATTTCGACAACCGGCAATCGCTCTACGTCGCGTTCGCGGCCCGTGAGGCACGGCTGCTGGTGGAGCGGGTGTGGCGGGCCCACCGATTCGACGGGCCCGATCTCGAGGGACAGCTGCTCGATGTGCTCACCGCCCTGCTGGCCGAGGTCCGCAAGACGCCGCATCTGGCGGTGTGGTTCGAGCCGGAGAACGCGGGCATCGTCGCGCAGCTGTCGGAGTCGCCGGGCGTCATCGACACCCTCACCGCCGCCTTCGTGCACAACTTCCGCGCCGATCTCACCCCCGAGGCGGCGGTGCGGCTCGGCACCTGGACCGTCCGCACCATGGTGTCGCTGCTGACGCTGCCCGGCGCCGGCGAGGACGAAGAACGCGCCCTGCTCCGCAATTTCCTGCTGCCGTTCCTACTCGACGACCGCCTCGAGATCACCTGAACAGTGCGAACCGGCCCGGAAAGAACGAAACTCTGCCCACCATTGCTACGACCAGATTCAAATGTGTGGGATTACCGCTGGAGGACACAGGCGTGGTCACTGGGAAAGTCCGTCTGATGGGAAAGGTCGTCGATGAACTGACCGAGGCGTTGGCAGCGCACGGCTTCACTCCCTCCGGGCCGCTGGACGACCTGGGTGCCGCCGGGCCCGATGTCGAGAAGCCGTCATGGATCAGAGCGTGGTTCGTCGGACCCGATAGTGGGGTACCTCGCATGACCGCCGCGATCAAGGCCCACATCCAGGGAAACGGCCACGCGGGCGTCGGCATCGCGGCGAGCGCATGGCTCGTGTCGGCTGCTGTCGAGGACGTACTGCGCGATATGCCCGGGGAAGCCCTGGCCAAGGGCGGCTGGGGACAGAACTACCTGGAGTCAGTGGATTTCGGGTACTTCGAAAACCCTGACGATCCCGGCGAGATCTCCGTGGGAGGTGAAGCCGGAATCGACGGTGCTGTGCGCGAATTCCTCCGGCTTCTCCAGGGTCCGGCGGCCGAGTGGTTCTCGCGATTCAACAGCCCCGAACGGCTGTTGGCGGCGGCACGCACACCGGCCACGCAGGATGACTGGGACGGCGAGAATCCGGACCCGGTGTTGCTTCGGGCTGCCGTCGTTTTGTCCGTGGTCAACGGTGAGGTCGAGGGTGCGGCAGCGCTGATGAATTGGTATCTGCGCCGGGATGCGTTCCATAAGTGGGATTCCGCCGACCGTGCGCAGGCTTTCGACGTAGCGATGATCGAACGTTTTCCCCGGTACGCCGGCGCGCGGGGGTGCTGACCCACAAACTGCTCCGGTGCGCCCTCCGTCTCCAGCGGCAGGTAATCCCCTGACGTGGCCGTATCGGAGCGCCGAACTTGCGGACACCTGTCGTCGCCGTCGTGCGGGCTGCGGTTCCGATACGGCGCGATCCCACCGGGCGCCAACGCCAAGGCGGTGCCCGGTCTGCACGGCAAGGCGCATCCTGGGCTGCGGGCTCGTCGAGTGCTGGTGTCCCGGAAGCGGCAGGCAAGGAAGCTACCGTCGCCGGGCAAGAAAAAGCCCCTGACCAGGAATCCCTGATCAGGGGCTCTATCGTGTCTCAACCACACGAGTCGGGGTGGCGGGATTTGAACCCACGACCTCTTCGTCCCGAACGAAGCGCGCTACCAAGCTGCGCCACACCCCGTGAAGCGGACCTGAGGTAGCTTACAACAGGTCGGGGCTGGACGTTAAACCAGCAGGTCAGTCAGGGTTTCAGGGGGCGAATGCTGGTGAGGACGCGCTTGGCGGTCTCGAGGTCGACGGCGCCGGGGACGCCGGTGTCGGCGGCCAGGACCAGCACGGTGGTTCCGGTGCGGGCGGGGACGGCGTAGGTGAAGACGGAGAACTGGTTGGCGCAGCCGGGTTTCGCGGAGTCGAGTTTGCCTGTTGTTTCGACGAGCATGCCCTGCTGGGATCCGTCCGCCGAGGCGAGCGGCTGCGCGGCGCCGGGGCTGACGTCGCGGCTGCCGGCGTAGGCGATGGTCGCCGACTTGGTGCCGAGTTCGGTGACGTCGTAGGCGGCGCTGCGGTTGGGTACCGCGACCGGCTGGAACCCGGGCACGATCGGGCCGAGTTCGGCGTCGGGGCTCGGATCGGCCGGACGCGAACGTGTCGTCGTGGAACGCGGTGCCTTCGACGCGGATTCGCCGGTCGTGAGTGCGCTGACCATGGACGGAGTGGATCCGTCGGACGCCGAGGCCTCATCGGATCCGCTGACGGTGACCGCGACCACGCCGACGCCGACGGCGACCACGGCCATCGCAGCCGCACCGAAGGCGAAGAGCCTTCCGGAGCCGCCCGGTGTGCCGCCGGGTGCGTCGGGGCCGGCGGGCCCGAACGGCTGAGCGACCGGCCCGAAGGGGTGAGCGCCGGGAGATTGCCCGATCGATGTGTTCGGGTTCGCCCAGATCTGTCCGGGAGCGCGGGGGTTCGTCGAGTTCGGCTGGCTATCGGTCGAGGGGCCGGTTTGTGTCGCCGCCGCCTCCGGGGGCAGGGGTAGCTGTACCGAGCCGGGGACGGGAGCGCCGCCTGCGGTTCCAGGTGCCCACTGCCCGGTCTGCGTCGGCGCTGCCGCGAGAACAGGGGACAGGCCGAGCTGTCGGGCCGACGGTGTGGGTTGCCCGCCTTGCGTTGGCGCGGCCTCGGGGCCGACGGATTGCCCGAGCCGAGCGGCAGGCCCGAAGGGGTGCGCGCCGGGAGGTTGCCCGATCGGTGTGTTCGGGCCCGCCCAGTTCTGCCCGGGAGCGCCGGGGTTCGTCGAGTTCGGACGGCCATCGGTCCAGTGGCCGATTGGTGTCAACGCTGCCACCGGGGGCAGGAGTTGCTGCACCGAGCCGGAGATGGGAACGCCGGTTGCGGCTCCGGGCGCCCAATGCCCGGGTTGCGGCGGCGCTGCAGCAAGAGCAGCGGGCGGGTCGAGCTGCGGAGCCAGCGGCGTGGGGTAGGTCGGTGTGGGTTGCCCGCCTTGTGTCGGTGCGGCTTCGGGGGCGATGGGCGGTGCGAGCTGTGGGGCGGCTGGTGTGGCGTGGCCCGGGCCGGGCTGTCCGGTTTGTGTCGGTGCGGCTTCAGGAGCGATGGGCGGTGCGAGCTGTGGGGCGGCTGGCGTGGCGTAGTCCGGCCCCGGCTGACCGGTTTGCGTTGGCGCGGCTTCGGGGGCGATGGGCGGTGCGAGCTGTGGGGCGGCTGGCGTGGCGTAGTCCGGCCCCGGCTGCGCGGTTTCCGTTGGCGCGGCGCCGGGGGCGACGGGCGGCTGCCCTGGCATCGGTCCAAGGTCGGAGGACGCGTGCCCATGACCTGGCGCCCACTGTCCGGTCTGCGTGGGCGCCGATGGCCCGGTCTGAATCGGGGCCGCTTCCTGACCGCCGGGCGGCAGGTGGTGCATGCCTGGGTCGGGCAACGCGCCGGGCGCCGGCCGGCCCGCCGGGCACGCCCCGTTGCTGGGGTCGACAGTGTTCACGTTCGTCCTCTTGCCGGCAAAAGTCTCGGCAAGCGACCCTAGCGGGCGACGGTCTCCGAGGTCGAAACGCCCTGCGCGGTATCGGAGTTCGGGCGCTTCGGCGGTGCGGCGACCAGAGTCAGGAGGGTGGCTTCCGGGCGGCAGCAGAAGCGGTAGGGCGCCCACGGCGACGTGCCGAGGCCGGCCGAGACGTGCAGCCGGGTGTGCGCACCCCACTTCGACGGGCCCTTGACCCGGGAACGGTCGATATCGCAGTTGGTGACAAGAGCGCCGTAACCGGGCAGGCACAGCTGACCGCCGTGGGTATGGCCGGCCAGCACCAGGTCGTAGCCGTCTTCGGCGAATCGGTCCAGCACCCGCGGCTCGGGGGAGTGGGTGAGACCGATGCGCAGGTCGGCGAGTGGATTGGGGGCACCGGCGATGGTGTCGTAGCGGTCACGCTGCAGGTGCGGATCGTCGACGCCGGCGCTGGCGATGCGGATGCCCGCCACTTCCAGGTCGCGGCGCACATGGGTCAGATCCAGCCAGCCGCGTTCGGTGAAGGCGGCGCGCAGATCCTTCCATGGCAGCGGCGCGCCGTGGACGCGGCGATGATCGGTCTTGAAGTACTTGAGCGGGTTCTTCGGCACCGGCGCGAAGTAGTCGTTGCTGCCGAAGATGAAAAGCCCTGGGCGCGAAAGCAATCCGCCGAGCGCCTGCACGACGGCAGGCACCGACTTCTGATGCGAGAGGTTGTCCCCGGTGTTCACCACCAGGTCCGGTTCCAGCCGGTCCAGCTCGCGCAGCCACTGCTGTTTGAGCTTCTGGCCGGGCATCATGTGCAGATCGCTGATGTGCAGGACCCGAAGCGTCGCCGAACCCGGCCGCAGCACCGGCATCGTCGCCTCGCGCAGCACGAACGCGTTGCGTTCGATGAGGGAGGCATAGCCGACTCCGGCCACCGCGGCTCCGGCGGCGCCCAGCGCGGTTCGACGGACAGCGGAGGTCGAGATCACGGGCATTTGCCCAGCATAGGTGACGGTGGTCTCGAACGCGGCGTGTGTTCAGGCACAGATGGGCCGACCGGCCGGGTAAATGTGGTGGGCCCGGTCCGGCCCAGCGGCTACCGTGAGGCACATGTCGGAACTCAAATCGCAGCTGCGTGCGGATATGACCGCCGCGATGAAATCCAAGGACACGCTGCGTCTTGCCACGTTGCGGATGCTGCTCGCCGCCATCCAGTCCGCCGAGGTCGCGGGCCCCGAGGCACGTGAGCTCTCCGACGCCGAGGTGGTCGCGGTGCTGGCCAAGGAATCCAAGAAGCGCAACGAGGCCGCGGAGGTGTACGCCCAGGCCGGGCGCGGTGAGCTGGCGGCCAACGAGCACGCGGAGGCCAGGATCATCGACGAATACCTGCCGACCCAGTTGACCGAAGCCGAGGTCGCCGACATCGCCGATACGGCCATCGCCCAGATCGCCGAGCAGACCGGTCAGCGTCCCGGTATGCGCCAGATGGGTCAGGTCATGAAGATCGCCACCGCGCTGGCCGAGGGCAAGGCCGACGGCGCCAGGATCTCCGCGGCGGTGAAGGCCCGGCTGTAACCGTTCGACCAGCAGACAAACGAAACGCCGACCCGGTCAGACCGGGTCGGCGTTGTCGTTACCGGGGGAACGGCAGCGGAATCGGGATCGGGATGGGCGGCAGCCGCGGCGGTGGCGGGAGGCCCGGCACGCCCGGCGGCGGTCCCTGCGGCCCGGGCGGCGGCGGGGTGCGCACGGTGCCGTCGCTGACGTAGATCGTCACCAGCGATCCCGGAATGGCAGACCCGTTCGGTGAGGACCCGGTCACGGTGCCCTTCGGCGCCGACCCGGACGATTCCACCGGAGTGACCTTGAATCCGGCCGCGATCAGCGCGGCGGTCGCCTCACCCTGCTTCATCCCGACCACGTCGGGCACTTGCGCGTTGTTGGCGCCGCGCACGTACTTGTCGTCCAGCGGCGGCAGCACGGGCGGCGGGAAGTTCCCGACGATGGGTTTGATCGCGTTGTACCAGGTCCGCGCGGGTTCGTTACCGCCGAACAGGCCGTTGGCGTCGCTCGCGCCGCAGTTGCGCAGCGGGAACGAGCAGATCTCGCCGGGCGTCGGGCTG
Organism: Nocardia cyriacigeorgica NBRC 100375; assembly: GCF_000308555.1. Taxonomy (GTDB): domain Bacteria; phylum Actinomycetota; class Actinomycetes; order Mycobacteriales; family Mycobacteriaceae; genus Nocardia; species Nocardia cyriacigeorgica. Next base: position 23,786 of record NZ_BAFY01000022.1, read on the forward strand.
TCGCCGTAGACATAGACCGACGCAGCCAGTGAGTTGGTGAAGCCGACGAACGCCGAGGAGCGGTGGCTTTCGGTGGTTCCGGTCTTACCGGCCATCGGCAGCGTCCAGCCCGCGTTGGCGGCCGCGGCGAAGGCGGTACCGCCGGGCTGATCGTCCTTGCTCATGGCGTTGGCCAGGGTGTTGGCCAGGCCGGGCTCGACCACCTGCTCGCAGGCCTGCTGGGTCAGCGGCACCTGCTTGCCGCTGCGGTCGATCACTTCTTTGATCGGCGAGGGCGGGCACCATTTGCCGCCGGAAGCCAGCGTGGCGGCGACATTGGACAGCTCGAGCGGGTTGATCGGAACCGGGCCGAGGGTGAACGAGCCGAGGTTCTGGCTCTTGATCATGTCGGCGAGGCTCTGATTGTTCTCCAGGCCCGAGCTGCCGGGTTCGGTGTAGGACCGCATCCCGAGGCGGACGGCCATATCGACGGTCGGGGTGACGCCGACGGCCTGGATGAGCTTGACGAACGCGGTGTTGGGTGAGGTCGCCAGCGCCTCGGTCACCGACATCGGCGACTTGTAGCGGCCGGCGTTCTCGACGCAGTAGGTCGCCGGGGGGCAACCGGGGGCGCCGCCGTTACCCATGCCCTGGGCGTTGAACCGGCCGGGCACGTCGAGCTGGGCATTGATGCCCATGCCCTTCTCCATCGCCGCGGCCGTGGTGAACAGCTTGAACACCGAGCCGGCGCCGTCACCGACCATCGAGTACGGCTGGGCCAGCAGCGTTTCGTGCGCCTCCCGGTTGAGGCCGTAGGTGCGGCTGCTGGCCATGGCGAGGACCGGGTGGGAGTCCTGGCCCGGTGCGACCACCGACATGACCTCGGCGATGTTCTCCAGGTCCGGCGGCGCGGCCTCGGAGACCGCGCGCTTGACCGAATCCTGCACGGCCGGATCGAGAGTGGTGCGGATCAGGTAGCCGCCCTTCTCGATCTGTTCGCGGCTGATACCGGCATTGGCCAGGTACTGCAGCGCGTAATCGCAGAAGAAGCCGCGGTCGCCGGCCGCGATGCAGCCGCGGGGCAGGCCCTTGGGCTCGGGCAGCACGCCCAGCGGCTCGCTCTTGGCCTTGCGGAATTCGTCGGCGCGGCTGGGGATGTTCTGGATCATGGTGTCCAGCACGGTGTTGCGGCGGGCCAGCACGCCCTCGGGGTTGGTGTAGGGGTTGAGCTTCGAGCTGCTCTGCACCATGCCCGCCAGCATCGCCGACTGCGGCACATTCAGATCGGCGGCGTCGATGCCGAAATAGGTCTGCGCGGCGTCCTGGATGCCGTAGGAGGAGTTACCGAACGGCACCAGGTTCAGGTAGCGGGTGAGGATCTCGTCCTTGGTCAGTTCTTTGTCCAGCGTCAGCGCCATCCGGATCTCCCGGATCTTGCGGGCCGGGGTGGTCTCGATCGCGGCACGGCGTTCGGCGTCGGTCTTGGCGACCACGAGCAGCTGGAAGTTCTTCACATATTGCTGGTCGATGGTGGAGGCGCCCTGCTGCACCTCGCCACTGGTGGTGTTGGTGAGGAAGGCGCGTAGCGTGCCCTGCCAGTCGACGCCGTCGTGGTCGGCGAAGCGGCGGTCCTCGATGGAGACGATCGCCAGCTTCATGTCGTTGGAGATCTTCTCGCTCGGCACCTCGAAACGGCGTTGTTCGTAGAGCCAGGCGATCGGATTGCCCGCCGCGTCGACCATCGTCGACACCGCGGGCACCGTGCCCTCGACCAACTCGGCGGAGACGTTGTCGACGGCATCGGCGGCGCGGTTGGAAACGAATCCGAAACCGCCTGCGAGCGGGAACAACAGCCCGGCGACGAGCACGGCGGCCAGCATGCAGCTAACGGCCAGCTTCGCGAGCGTATGTCTGATCGGCACGGGACCAGACTAAGGGGTGGGTCGGACGCTCTCGCGGGTGTGTTTGATCCGAATTGCTCGATTGCAGGTCGGGGTGGGTTCTGCGCTCGAAATCCCGCGTCGACGGCGGGCCGGTGAGCGCCGCGTTCGATCGAACATGCGATAACGGTCGGTTCGGTGGCGTGTCGCGATTGGGTCACTGGCGTGTCGCGTGGTCGCGGCACGGACGTACCAAAAAATCACAGCTCGGTCTTGCGCTCCCGGCATACCTTTACCTAGATTGAGAACCCAGTGTGATAGAGCTAACACTCAAAGTGGAATGTGGTGCACTTCGCAGCGGGGTTTGGGTTGCTGCGGGGCTGACACGCGATTCCGGAGCGCCGTTGACCGGTGTTCGGACTGCAAAGGGGCACACCAAATGCACATGACAACCCCCATCGCTCGATTGGACGTAGAGCAGGCCGAAGCGAGGATCGCCTGGGTATCCCAGGCCCGATGCAAGGAAGTAGACCCCGATCAGCTGTTCGTACGTGGCGCGGCGCAGCGCAAAGCGGCAACGATCTGCAGGCACTGCCCGGTATTGATGCAGTGCGGAGCCGACGCACTCGACAACCGGGTCGAGTTCGGTGTGTGGGGCGGAATGACCGAGCGACAGCGGCGTGCGCTGCTCAAGCAGCACCCCGAAGTGACCTCATGGGCCGATTTCTTCCAGGCCCAGCGCCAGCATCAGGTGGCTATGTAACCGGCACGGCCGAGCCGGCCGGAGTCCGGGTGAGTTGATCGCCGACCGCGCGTAGCGCTTCGAGATCGGAGACCTCGAAGGGCAGCGCGGTCACCGGCACGATCGGCACCCGAGGGTGGGCTCCGGTGAAGCGCAGCAGCAGATGCCGTTCGCGTTTCGCGGTAGCCACCCGGTGGGCGTGGATGCGCAGCACCGCCGCCGTCAGCGGATTCGTTTCGGCCAACTGGTCGGCGGCGGTCAGCGCGTGATCAGCGGACAGCGCGCTGCGGATCGGGTGGGTTCGGTTCAGCACCAGCCCGGCCAGCGGCATCTTCTCGGTGGAGAGCCGGTCGACGAAGAATGAGGCCTCACGCAGGGCATCGGGTTCTGGCGCCGCGACCACCAGGAAGTGGGTGCCCGGCTTGGACAGCATCGCGTAGGTCCGGTTGGCCCGGTCCTGGAATCCACCGAACAGCGATTCCAGCGATTGCAGGAACAGCGACGCGTCCTTGAGCATCTGGCCGCCGACGATCGTCGACACCCCGCGCACCGCCAGGCTCATGGCACCGGTGACGAACCGGCCGACGCCGCGTCCGGGCGCCATGATCACTCGGATCATCCGGCCGTTGAGGAAATTGCCGAGCCGCTTGGGCGCGTCCAGGAAGTCCAGTGCGTTGCGGGATGGGGGAGTGTCGACCACGATCAGATCCCACTCGCGCTTATTCGCCAGCTGTCCGAGCTTTTCCATCGCCATGTACTCCTGCGTCCCACCGAAGGACGAGGCCACGGTCTGATAGAAGGGGTTGGCGAAGATCTGCTCGGCCTTGTCCTGGCTGGTGTGCTCGAGCACCATGTCGTCGAAGGTCCGGCGCATATTGAGCATCATCGCGTGCAATTCGCCCTTGACCTCGGGACCCAGATCCACCCGCTGCGGCGAGTTGCCGAGATCGGCGACGCCGAGCGATTGGGCCAGCCTGCGCGCCGGATCGATGGTCAGCACCACGACCTTGCGGCCGGCCTCGGCCGCGCGCAGCGCGATGGCGGCGGCGGTGGTGGTCTTACCGACTCCGCCGGAACCGCAGCACACCACGATGCGTGCGTTCGGGTCGCCGATGATCGTCGAGATGTCCAGCTGGGGGGCGCCTGGCTGCGGCGTGCTCATCGGACTCCCTGTGCGGTGAGGTGTTCGGCCAGCTCGTAGAGCCCGCCCAGATCCATGCCGTCGGTGAGAGCGGGCAACGAGATCCGGGAGACATCGATCTTGGCGAGCTCGGTGGCGCTCTCGTCCTGGGCCCGCAGGGTGGCCGAATGCTCGACGGCCTCGGTGATCAGGCCTTGGAAGTCGTCCTCGGGGAGCGAGATTCCCGCGCTGTCGAGTCCGGCCCTGATCGTCTCGAGGTCGAGATCGCCCGCGGCGGCGCGATTGCGCTGTTCGGACGGTAGCTCGTCCTGGCTGGCCCGGTTGACGATCACCGTGCCGATTCGCAGGTCGGCCTCGGTCAATTCGGCGATGGCGTCGGCGGTTTCCTGGACCGGAAGCGCTTCGAGCAGGGTGACCAGGTGGATCAGGGTCTGGTCCGAATGCAGCAGTTTCGATACGCCCTCGGCCTGCGAGGCGATCGGGCCGCCCTTGGCCACCTCGGCCATCGCCTGGGTGACGTCGAGGAAACTGGCGATCCGTCCGGTCGGCGGCGAGTCCACCACGATCTCGTCGTAGACCTGCTTGCCGGTCTTGTCGACGCGGACCGCGCACTCTTTGATCTTGCCGGTCAGGATGACATCGCGCAGACCCGGTGCGATGGTGGTGACGAACTCGATGGCCCCCATCCGGCGCATGGCGCGCCCGGCGAAACCCAGGTTGTAGAACATGTCCAGGTACTCGAGGAAGGCGTGCTCGATATCGAGAGCGAGCGCGACCACCTCGCCACCGCCGTCGGCTGTGGCGATCCTGGTCTCGGTGGGTGGCAGCGGCGGCAGATCGAACAGCTGGGCGATGGACTGTCTGCTCTCCACCTCGACCAGCAGAACCCGGCGTCCGCCCGCGGCCAGCGCCAGCGCCAGGGCCGCGGCGACCGTCGACTTTCCGGTCCCGCCCTTCCCCGACACATAGTGCAGACGGGCTCTGGCCGCGCGTTCCGGCCAGCCGGTCGTCAGCCCCGGATCGGCCGAAACCGGCACTGTTGTTGGTGCTCCCACGTTCGCGAGCCTATAACCCGTTCTGAGATCGCGCCCTAGGGATCCGGATACCGGCGGTGTGGTGTATCAGACAGTGGCGTCCGGCCCGTATCACCGGTGACCGGCGCGGCTGCGGTCGGACCGTGCCGGAGTCCACCTATTAGGCTCCAGCCATGAGCGATGTGACCCTGTGGGAGTACGCGACCGTTCCGCTGCTCACCCATGCGACCAAGCAGATCCTCGACCAGTGGGGTGCCGACGGCTGGGAGCTGGTGACCGTGCTGCCCGGCCCGACCGGTGAGCAGCACGTGGCCTACCTGAAGCGGCCGAAGCAGTAGGGCGGGCGGCCATGGCACTCGAATCGCCCGCTGCCGAGCCCGCAACCCCCTGGCAACGCAATCTCGCCCGGCTCGGCCTGAGCCTGCCCGAGGTCGCCGCGCCGGTCGCGGCCTATCTGCCCGCGGTGCGTACCGGTTCGCTGGTCTACACCTCCGGGCAGTTGCCGTTCGTGTCCGGCGAGCTGTCGGCCACCGGCAAGGTCGGCGCCGAGGTGACGCTGGAGCAGGCCGCCGAGGCCGCCCGGCTGTGTGCGCTCAACGCCCTGGCCGCCGTGCACGATCTGGTCGGCCTGGACGAGGTCGTGCGGATCGTGAAGGTGGTCGGGTTCGTCGCGTCGGCGCCGGGTTTCACCGATCAGCCGCTGGTCATCAATGGCGCCTCGGAATTCCTCGGCGAGGTCTTCGGCGCCGCGGGTACGCACGCACGCTCGGCGGTCGGCGTCTCCGAACTGCCGAAGAACACCCCGGTCGAGGTGGAACTCATCGCCGAGGTGCGTTGATCAGGAGGTAGGCCCATGACCCTGACCCATCCCGCCTACGGGCAGCTGCGGCAGGTCACGCCGACCGCGGCCGTGCTGCTCGCGGACAATCCGGGCCAGATGACGCTGGACGGGACCAATACCTGGATCCTGCGGGCCCCGGACGGCGCCGGTTACGTGGTAGTCGATCCGGGTCCGAAGCAGCGCGCGCACATCGAGGCGATCGTCGCCGCGACCGGCGGCGATATCGCGCTCACGCTGATCACGCACCGGCATTCCGATCACACCGGCGGCATCGACCGGCTGGTGAAGCTGACCGGTACGCCGGTGCGTGCGATGGACCGGGAATTCCTGCGCGGCAGCGATGCCACGCTGACCGACGGCGAGGTGATCGTCGCCGGCGGATTGCGTATCACCGTGCTGCACACTCCCGGCCACACCGGGGATTCGGTGAGTTTCGTGCTCGATGACGCGGTGCTGACCGGCGACACCATCCTCGGTCGCGGCACCACCGTCCTCGATTCGACCGACGGCACGCTCGGCGACTACCTGCGGTCGCTGGACCGGCTGGTGGAGGTGGGCGCGGGCAAGGCATTGCTGCCCGCGCACGGCCCGGATCATCCGGATCTCGAGCCGGTCGCGCGCTACTACATCGCCCATCGGCAGGAACGGCTGGAGCAGGTGCGGGCGGCGCTGGCCGAGCTCGGGCCCGACGCCGGGCCGATGGCGGTGGTGCGCAAGGTGTACGCCGACGTCGACAAGAAGCTGTGGCTGGCGGCGCGTAGGTCGACAAGAAGCTGTGGCTGGCGGCGCGTAGTTCGGTGCAGGCGCAGCTGCAGTATCTGCGGTCGCAGCCCTGATACGGGCTGCGGCGCACACGTTCGAGGCCCGGTCCGCGAGATGCGGCCGGGCCTCGAACGATCAGCGAGCAGTGCGCGAGATCAGCGCGCGCGCCGAGCCAGGCGCTCGGAGTCGGAGATCAGCACGCTCTTGCCCTCGAGCCGCAGCCAGCCGCGGTGCGCGAAATCGGCCAGGGCCTTGTTCACGGTCTCGCGGGAGGCGCCGACCAGCTGGGCGATCTCTTCCTGGGTGAGGTCGTGGGTGACCCGAAGCGCACCCGCCTCCTGGGTACCGAAACGCTGGGCGAGCTGCAGCAGCGCCTTCGCGACCCGGCCCGGGACGTCGGTGAAGATCAGGTCGGCGAGGTTGTTGTTGGTGCGGCGCAGGCGACGGGCCAGCACGCGCAGCAACTGCTCGGCGATCTCGGGTCGCTGGTCGATCCAGGACTTGAGCGCCTCGCGGTCCATGGTGACCGCGCGAACCTCGGTGACCGTGGTCGCGGTGGAGGTCCGCGGGCCGGGGTCGAAGATCGACAGCTCGCCGAACATGTCCGACGGGCCCATGATGGTCAGCAGGTTCTCCCGGCCGTCCGGGGAACGGCGACCGATCTTCACCTTGCCGGACGTGATGATGTACAGCCGATCGCCGGGCTCACCTTCGTTGAAGATGACATGGCCGCGCGGGAAATCCACGGGCTGCAGTTGTTTGGCGAGCGCCGCCACCGCGGTGGGCTCTACGCCTTGGAAGATGCCTGCTCTGGCGAGGGCCTCGTCCACGAATGTGCTCCTTATGGGAAATGGCTGTAGTCCTGGACCGAAGTGGGTCGGCCGACAGTGCAGTCTACGCGGCATTCACGGCGCGTAGTGACAGACACCACGTAACGGCCGGATTGCGTGGCGTGAACTCCGCATCGCGCGGGCTCAGCTGGCCCGGGCGATGTCCATTTCCTCGGCGCGGGAGCGGCGCCTGCGCATACGGGCCACCGCCGCCGGTAGACCGAGCTTCGTCAGCTCTTTCACCTCGGCGTTGCTCGCCTTGTCCAAGTACAGCTGAACTTCTTCGTCGGGTTCGAGAAGTTTGCGGAGCCGGTTCTCGACCCGCTCCATGCCCAGGGCGAACAGCATCAACGCCACTGGGAAGAGCACCACAGCGAGTCCTTGCATGCCGAGCAGTAAACACTGTCGAGGTCTCAGATGGAACACGGCACCAGATCTCGACAGGCAACGATGTCGGTGCGTTCCGTATGGTGGACGGGTGCGTGTCTCCCCCTCATCCGCGGCCGGGACCGGGCCTTCGGCCACCGCCGCGGCGGCTGATCCTGTCCCGGCGGCAGACGGCGCGCCGAAGTCGAAAACCCGCACTCGACCGGCGGAAACCCGCTTGGGTCTTGTCCGCCGCGCGCGCCGGATGAACCGGAAACTGGCGCTGGCTTTTCCGGACGCGCATTGCGAATTGGATTTCACCACACCGCTGGAATTGGCCGTCGCGACGATCTTGTCCGCCCAGTGCACCGATGTGCGAGTGAACCTCACCACCCCCGCGCTTTTTGCCAAGTACCCTGACGCGCGCGCATACGCCGAGGCCAATCGGGTCGAACTCGAGGAATACATTCGCCCCACGGGCTTCTACCGGAACAAGGCGAACGCGCTCATCGGTCTCGGGCAAGCCCTGCTGGAAAATTTCGATGGTGAGTTGCCTCACACCATGGACGAACTTGTGAAGTTGCCGGGCATCGGGCGCAAGACTGCCAACGTCATCCTCGGCAACGCGTTCGGGGTGCCGGGTATCACCGTCGACACCCACTTCGGCCGGCTGGTGCGCCGCTGGGGATGGACGACCGAAGAGGATCCGGTCAAGGTCGAACAGGCCGTCGGCGAGCTGATCGAGCGCAAGGAGTGGACACTGCTGTCCCATCGGGTGATCTTCCACGGGCGCCGGGTCTGCCATTCGCGCAAACCGGCGTGCGGAGTGTGCCTGCTGGCCAAGGATTGCCCCTCGTTCGGGATCGGGCCTACTGACCCGGATGCCGCCGCCGAGCTGGTGAAGGGGCCGGAAGCGGAGCATCTGCTCGAGCTGGTGGGCCGGTGAGCCGAGTTCCCGTCGTCTGGCGCTGGGTGCTGTCGGCCCTGATCGTGGTGGTCGCGCTCGCCGTCGCGTTGTGGCCGCGCGGTACCGACGACTCCACCACCGTCGAGGATCGAGTCACTTCGGCAGCGAGGATCGACCCACAACAGCGCGCAGCCGCGGGTCTGGCCGAATGTCCTCGTCCGGCCGACGGTGCGGTGGGTTCGGGCCCGCTGGCCGGGCTCGCGCTGACCTGCCTGGCCGACGGTGAGCGCATCGACCTCGCCGCGGCCCTCGCAGGCAAGCCCGCGGTACTGAATCTGTGGGCCTACTGGTGCGAGCCCTGCCGCACCGAGCTGCCCATCCTGCAGGAGTACGCGGACCGAGTGGGACCGGCGGTGACGGTGCTGACCGTGCACAGCGACCCCGCCGAGAACAAGGCCATCGCCATGCTCGCCGCGCTGAACGACGAGCAGCGTGCCGCTGGCCGGGCACCACTGACCATGCCGGGCGTCGAGGACCCCGACGCCGCCGTGCGCACGGCCGCGGGCGCACCGAACGCGCTGCCGATCACCGTGCTGATCCGGTCGGACGGTTCGATCGCCGAGTACGTCGCCCGCCCGTTCCACGATGTCGACGACATCGCCGACACCGTCGCCGGGGCACTGGGAGTGCCGGCATGACCG
>NZ_BAFY01000021.1 GCF_000308555.1 Nocardia cyriacigeorgica NBRC 100375
GATCTCGCCGAGATGATCATGGTCGCCCACGATGTGACCGTGCACATGGAGCCGATCTCCGACGTTCGCCATCATGGCTCCCATTATCGGGGACCGTGGTGCACATCACAACCCGTCCCGCTCTGCTATGGCGCGGGCGACGGCGGTTTCGATCAGATGCCTGCTCTGCTCTTCGGTGAAGATGCCCGGCAGCGTGAGCCGGTCCATGATCAGCCAATTCAACGCCAGGTACAGCAGTAACACGGTGTCCTCGTCGCCGGGCATGCCGGCGTCGATGTGGTTGCGGACGTTGTATTCGATATCGGCGCGGACTCGTTCGGTGAGCACTTCGCGCAGTTCCGGTCTCCGGGTCGCTTCCAGGCGTAGTTCCAGCAGGGCGAGGTAACCGGTGCGGAAGGTTTCCAGGCGGTCCACCACGTCGGTCATCAACTCGGTGATGGTTTCCTTCGTCTTCGGCCCGCCGAGCTTGGCCATCATCGCGGCGCTGGGTTCGAGCCGCTCGTAGAAGCGGCTGCCGGTCTGGGTCATCAGGTCGTCGCGGTTGGCGAAGTAATTCGAGGCCGTGCCCGCGGGGACGCCGGCCTCCTTGTCCACCGCGCGGAAGGTCAACCCCCGCGCGCCCTCGCGGGCCAGGACCTCGATGGCCGCGTCGAGCAAAGCCTGCCTGCGCTCCGGATTCGTTCTCACCTTGACACCACTCCGTTTGTAGTACTACGTTTAAACCACTACAAACAGAGTACAACATTCCAGGTGGTTCACATGCGAAAGCTCGTCTACTACGTCGGCATGACCCTCGACGGTTATATCGCCGGTCCCGATGGCGGCATCGACTTCTTTCCGCTCCCGCCGGACTTCACCGAATGGATCGCCACCGACTACCCCGAAACCCTCCCGGCTCATGCCTGGCCGCATTTCGGGGTAGCCGAGGGTATGACCGGCACGAACTTCGACACTGTCGTGATGGGTCGCGGCACCTATGAGCCCGGCCTGGCCGTCGGGATCACCAGCCCGTACCCGCATCTGCGTCAGTACGTCGTGTCCAGCACGCTCGCGACGATCGACGACTCGGGCGTCGAGCTGGTGGAATCGGACCCGGTCGGCCTCGTGCGGCGGTTGAAGCAGGAGGACGGCCTCGATATCTGGCTGGCCGGCGGCGGCAAGCTCGCCGGTGAGCTCATCGATGAGATCGACGAACTCGTCGTCAAGAGCTATCCGGTATCGGCCGGTGCCGGTGTCCGGGCGCTCGACGGTCCGTTCCGGCCGACGCGCTTCACTCCCACCAGGCGGCGCGAGTTCGGCAACGGCACCCAGGTCACCTGGCTCACCCGGGCCTGAGACCCGGCTCCGACCAGGCCGATCACCGGCGGCAATAGCCCGTCGGCATCGGTATCAAAC